>NZ_LR134375.1:300000-497500 GCF_900637515.1 Veillonella dispar
TACCATTGGCACATTAAAATCAGTACCAATAACGACTAAGCTATAGTCTGTGGACTCACTAGGCGCAAGGGAACAGTAGTGAGTTCCATATTGTAACTCATGAGGCCCTTCAGTGGTTGGTACAATACCTTTAGCACGGAGTACGGTATCTGGCATACCTTCTAAGATAGTCTTCCACTGTACTAAGGTGAGTGTACGCAAGTCTTTGAATGTATGGCTCATAAATAGATGCTCATCATGTAAAGAGTGGTCATCGTGACAGTGATAGAGGCGTTTGATATAGTCTCGTAATGCAATGGTACTCCATGCTTCTTCGTGAATAGGAGTATTTGGTGCTAACTCGTGAATCATCCGTTTTGTTATGCTTGTTTGTTGAATGTCTTCGGTATGGCTCAAGAAGATAGAGTCACTATTTGTGATTTGATCTTTAAAGAAGAGCCCAAAGTTTTTAATAAACATAGGTGCTTGCATGGCATCAACAGTTGTTACTGATGCATGAACATAGGCGGACTTTGCAATCTCTTCATCCTCGCAGGTATGGATGATTTCGCTTAATTTGCTGACACCAGATGGTTCTATATAGATGGTATCTACATCATAATTTTGAAGAATATCAAGGAGTGCTTGTTGGAAGTTTCCTTGTAAGCTACAGCAAATACAGCCAGATGTAACTTCACGAATAGTAGCCCCTGTTTTAGCTAGATTGGCTGCATCGAGGCTGGTTTCACCAAAATCATTTTCTATAATTAAAATTTTATCTGTAGATTTATGTTCTTTTAGTATGTGTTGTAAAAATGTTGTTTTTCCAGACCCTAGAAATCCGGATATGATAACAATAGGGATCATACGTACCTCCTGAGTAATGTAAACACAGTATACACCTATAGGATAACACAGAAAATACACCCTAGGGTATATGCATAGTTATGAAAGTACTATTTTTCTTAAAATTCTCATTAAATATATTGGTTATATACCTTATATGAGTATAGTGACAGATGTATTTAATATTCATAATTGATTGTGAAAAGTATTGTATATATCGATTTACGTATATATGAAGAGATACTCCTCTATGAATAAATATTAATTTCAAATTTTGGGAGAAGAATATAAAAAAATCCCTCCTATAGAAGACTCAGTCGAGGGAGAGTTGACTGAACTCCTTATAGGAGGGTGAGAAGAGAATTCGTTATATAAATCTTTAATTAGATTACCTTTAGTATACCAAATTATACATAAAGTATATAGTCAATATTACTATTTTATGTTTATTGTAACTTAGCTAATAAAGCTTTTAGATATACATATACATTTTCAACAGATGGTAAATGAACGCGTTCCATTGGTGTATGTGGGCTTACGATAGTAGGACCAAAGCTGATCATTTGGGTGTTTGGTAATACACCTTTTAACAAGCCACATTCAAGACCGGCATGAATTGCGTTGACATTAGCTGGTGTATCAAACATTTCGTTATGCAAGGAAATAGCTTGCTCTTCAAGTTTTGAGCCTTTGTCATATTCCCATGCTGGATAGCCACCAGTGCGTTCTGCGGATACGCCAAGCGTTTTCGCAAGAAGAAGCATTTTCTTTGCTAAGAATTCAAGGCTATTACTGTTAGAACTACGAATCGAGATGAGTACTTCAATAGTATGTTCATTTTCGCGTACAATTGCGATGTTGTCAGAAGTTTCTACAAGGTTAGGGATAGACTTGCTTACAGAATGAACACCATCTTGTGCAAGATAGATGTAAGTAATGAGGGCTTCTGTAGTGTCATCTGCATATACTACTTCAGGAGTAGCCACATCATCTACAACGAATTTAAGACCTGGATCTTGGATACCATATTCATGGAGATATTGCTTTTCTTGGTAGGCAATTAATGTTTTAATGGCCGCTACATCTTCAGCGCGTACGGATAATACAGCAACTGCTTTAGAAGGAATGGCATTATGTTTTACGCCACCTTCAAAGGATGCTAAGCATACAGGATATTGTTGTTGAATATCATAGAGTACACGTGATAATACTTGGTTTGCATTCGCACGTTGTTCGCAAATTTCAATGCCGGAGTGACCACCTTTAAGGCCTGTTACGGTAAGGGATAAGCCTGCATCATAGCCAGGTTGGTTGTTTTCACGCAATAAAGGAATGTTTACGTGAACGTGGCAACCGCCAGCACAGCTAACAGTAAAATCGTGTTCTACTTCTGTATCGAGGTTGAGTAAGTAATCACCACTTACTTGGCCTTCTTTAATAGCGAAAGCGCCATCCATACCAGTTTCTTCATTAGTAGTGAACAATAATTGCATAGGGCCGTGTTGTTGGCTATCATCCTCAAGGATAGCAAGCATCATCGCGCCACCCATGCCGTTATCCGCACCTAATGTAGTATGGTCTGCATGCATCCATTCGCCTTCGATGATGTTGGCAATTGGGTCTTTAGTGAAGTCATGGTTAGAGTCGTGATCACGAACACATACCATGTCGATATGACCTTGTAGGATGATAGAAGGTCGATTTTCATAACCTGGGGATGCAGGTTTTTTGATGACTACATTATATTGGTCGTCTTGATGAACCTCTAAACCTAAGTTTTTAGCGAAGTTTACGATATAGTCGCTAATGCCTTTTTCGTTGCCAGATTCACGAGGAATTTGGCTCATTTCTTTAAATATTTCTAATACGCGTTTTGCTTGAACGATTGATTCCATAATGGTTCCTTTCATTCTGATGTAAATAATAGATATATATATTGGTTGATTACACTGAATACGTAGTAATTTTATTAGTATACGAATTAATACTAATAATTGTATTTGTTTCAGTGATAACTTTCATCGACATATATATGGAATATATAAATAATTAGTATATATATAGTTATATCACAAGAATGATTATTAGGATAGTAATGCAAGCATTAGCACATGTAGAGACTAGCTATATAGGAATAATAATGTATAATGAGGTTATACGATTAACGATTTTACAAATCCATTAGATTTTAGAAGGTTGGTGAACCGATGCAACACGACAGTCGCAATATTAGTATGCTTATGGATTTTTATGAGATGACCATGGCACACGGCTATTTTACGCAACATGAAAACACGGATCGCGTCGCGTTTGATGTATTCTTCAGACGCAATCCAGACAAGGGTGGCTTTGCCATTTTTGGTGGTCTTGAACAAATCGTTGAGTACATTTTGAATTTACACTTTGATGAACGTGATATTGATTTTTTACGGGCTCAAGGTATCTTTAGTGAGGAGTTTTTAGCTTATCTAAAAGATTTCTCCTTTACTGGTGATGTATATGCATTCCCAGAGGGTTCTATTATTTATCCCAATGAACCGGTTATTACCATCGTAGCGCCTCTCATAGATGCACAAATCGTAGAAACTGCAGTGCTAACTATGATGAATCATCAGTCCCTTATCGCTACTAAGGCCAATCGTATTGTTCGCGCTGCGGATGGTCGTATTGTAGCTGATTTTGGTGCCCGTAGAGCCCACAATGTAGATGCCGCTGTATACGGTGCAAGAGCAGCCTACATCGGTGGGGTGCAGTCTACGGCAACTGTTTTAGCAGGCCAACAATTTGGCATTTCTGTGAGCGGTACTATGGCTCATAGCTGGGTTATGTATCATGATTCAGAATACGAAGCTTTTAAAGCTTATGCTGAGGTCTATCCAGATGGAGCTGTATTCCTCGTTGATACCTATGACGTTTTGAACTCTGGTGTACCTAATGCGATTAAAGTAGCTAAAGATGTATTAGAACCTATGGGAAAACGTTTAAAAGGGATTCGCCTTGATTCTGGCGATCTTGCGTACTTAGCTAAAAAAGCACGCCGCATGCTTGATAAAGCGGGTTTAGAAGATTGTAAAATTATGGCTTCCAACAGCCTCGATGAATATACGATTACATCTTTGTTAATCCAAGGCGGGCCTATCGATATCTTCGGGGTAGGTGAAAGACTGATTACCTCTAAGAGCGATCCTGTATTTGGTGCAGTTTACAAGATTGCTGGTGTTGAAAAAAATGGCGTATGGGAGCCTCGTATTAAGATTTCCGAATCTGTTGAAAAGATTACGAACCCAGGCTTTAAAAAGGTGTACCGCGTGTACAATGAGAAAGGTCGTGCCATTGCAGACTTATTAACATTGTTAGAAGAGGTACCAGATACAACCGAACCATATCGTTATATTGATCCAGAACAACCGTGGCGTGAATTGTACTTTGAAAACTGTACTTTCAAAGAAATGAAACAACTCATTATTAAGGATGGAAAATTACTAGTAGAATTACCAACTTTAGATGAGCTTCGTCAATATGTTAAAGACCAATTAGAAACTGAAATTTGGCCTGAAGAACAACGTTTTGAAAATCCACATCGTCATTACCTTGATATGAGTCCAGGATACTATCAAATGAAAATGGATTTATTAAATCGTATTTTCCGGAAAAAATAGGAGGGCTTATGTTAGACAATCCACAAGCAACAAAAGAGGCTCTCATTCAATGGATTCGAGATTATTTTAACCAAAATGGACCTAGTTGCAGCGCTGTAGTAGGCATTTCAGGGGGTAAGGACTCCACAATCGTGGCAGCCCTTTGTAAAGAAGCCCTTGGGGCAGAACGCGTAGTGGGAGTGCTCATGCCAAACGGCATTCAATCTGATATCGATGATGCTAAGACCGTTGTCAATCACTTAGGTATTTCTCATATTATTGTTAATATAGGAGCTGCTTACGAAGCTTTAACAAATGCTATTATTCAAGGCGAAGGGTATGAAGTTGTAACGGGTAGAAATGATTTATCTCGAGATGCAGCTATAAATACACCACCGCGCCTTCGCATGGCAACCTTATATGCTGTTGGTCAAAACTTACCAAATGGTGCACGTGTGGCCAATACATGTAACGGCTCTGAAGATTATGTAGGGTACTCTACAAAATATGGCGATAGTGCAGGGGATTTTAGTCCTCTCGCCAATCTTGTTGTAGAAGAGGTGCGTCAAATTGGTCGACTCCTAGATATTCCTAAATATCTTGTAGATAAGACACCTAGTGATGGTCTCAGTGGTCAATCTGATGAAGATAAATTAGGTTTTACCTATGCAGTTCTAGATCGCTATATTAGAACCGGTCAGATTGATGATTTAGAAACAAAAGAACGTATTAATCATTTGAACCGTATTAATAAGCATAAATTAGAATTGATGCCTTCCTTTCAGCCCCAACGTTGATTAACAAATGATTCACTATTTTATGTATTTTATGATGGAGGTAATATGGAGACAAAAATAGCTTTGATTGGTACGGGTGGTACGATTGCTGGACAAGGCGCATCCGATACAGATTTGACTGGCTATACTGCAGGTGTGTTGGGTCTCAATGAAATCCTAGATTCTGTACCTGGCACAGAACCATATGGTCCATATACATATACTCAGTTTAGTAATATTGAAAGTTCCGATATTACTGTCCAGCATTGGTTGGATTTAGCCAAGTTAGTACAAAAATTAGTTGATCAAGAGGATATCGGTGGTGTTGTTATCACTCATGGTACAGATAGTATGGAGGAGACAGCTTATTTCCTTAATCTTACTGTGCATACAGATAAGCCTATCGTTATTACTGGATCTATGCGACCTGCTGGGGCAATCAGTGCAGATGGTCCGATTAATCTATTACAAGCGATTCAAGTGGCGAGAACGCCAGAGTCTGTAGGTAAAGGTGTACTTGTTGTTCTAAATGGCTATATTGATGGCGCACGGGATGTTTCTAAGCGGAATACAACGAATGTAGCAACCTTCGATAGCCCATTAGTAGGTCATCTTGGCATTGTACAAGATGGAGTAGCTCATTATTATAAAGCCTCTACTCGTCGTCATACGAAAGAATCTGTCTTTGATGTACATGATTTAAAAGAATTGCCTCGTGTAGTCATTTTGACTTGCTATGGTGGCATGGATGACATGGTACCAATGAGTGTAGTGGCGACTAACCCTGATGGGCTCATTTTGACAGGGTTAGGGCATGGTACAATTCCTCAAAATGTACGCCAAATAACACAAAATACAGCCTTTCCAACTGTACGCGCCTCTCGTACAGGCAGTGGCATGGTGTCTGCCGTACCACAAGATGCACTAGCAGGCTATCTTGTAAGTGATACATTGAGTCCACAAAAAGCTCGTATTTTATTGATGCTTGGCCTTACTAAAACTAAAAACCTTAAAAAGTTACAACAGTTCTTCTATGAGTATTAATTAGAAAATAAAAAAAGATTTGAGAAAAACTCTCAAATCTTAATTTGATATTCATTTTCAAATATTATACTGTGTGTAACAGTTTTATATGCAATGAACCGCACATCCCGATCGCCTAGGATGTGCGGTTTTTATTTCGCCTAGGATGTGTGTGTTTATTCGGCGCCAATAGCATTTTCTAAGGCTCGTTGTATGCCTATATAAACAGCCTTAGCTAATGTATCCCCGAATAGGGAGAAGGAGCCTGCATCTGTTAACACATCACCATTGGTATCGATAGTGAGAACTACACCATCTGTAGAGGTACCGGTGGCAGAAGTCTTGCGCTCTTTTGTTATTGCATCAGGAATATCTTCGTTAATAAATGGATAGAGTCGTACACTTTCAACACCCCAATCTTGAAGGGCTGCTGTTTTAGCCTCTGTAATTGTCATGATGGCTTTCACCATAGCACTATCTGTTAAGGCCTTGTTAGTAAAGACAAGAATGTTAATGGTACCAGGTACTATGAAACTGCCATCTCGCTCTTCGTAGCAATAACCTGTGCCTGCACGATGGGCTGTTTTTTCATAGCCTGCAGTAACGATAGTTTCCACAATCGTATCATGTTCTTCGACCTTAGCGTATGCGTGAAGATTCATTGTGGCAGATGTGAGTAGTGCTGTACTAAAATGAACGGGCGTATCGATATGCTCAAACTCTTGTGCTAAATAATTTGCTACAGAGCCGCCAGGCAAATCTTTTTCTGTTTCAATTTGATACGTCAGTTGCTGATTTCGTACGGCCAAAGTATGGTGATATCCGCCATTGAGTTGACCACTAGATAAGGAATAGTGGATGTCATCAAAGTGTACTGTAACGGAATTTAATTCTTTCGTTACATGGCCTCCGGTAGCAAGCTCTTGCGGTGCTTCATATGGATTATTAAACATATAAGTCTCCCTAGATTTAGATTGTTATATATGTCATATAACGATATAATAACTTTACTATCATTTTATAAATGCATATGTAAAATTATAGCATATATGTATACTGTTACTATATCTTAATAGTACTTATAGCGTATAGAGCTTTGTTTTATAAAAGTTTACCATGGAGGTTTACTATGGGAAATATTTTAAGTACAATATCTGAGCTGCTCTTTAAAGATGCTAATGTTCTTGTTCAGCTGAGAGATTGGTTTTTTGCACAAGCGGGTAATATATTATTGGCCCTTATCATATTTTGCGTAGGTCGCTATGCCATTAAATGGGTGAAAACCTTTGCGGTTCGTATTATGACAAAAGCATCTTATGATACTGCAGCGATGAGCTTTATTACGCAGATCATCAATTATGCATTGCTAGTAGGTTTAATTTTGATTTGTTTAAATCAAGTTGGTGTTCCTACCACATCATTTGTGGCTGCTTTTGGTGCCTTTGGTTTGGGCATTGGCTTGGCCTTGCAGAACAACCTTTCCAACTTGGCATCTGGCTTACTAATTCTTATATTTAAGCCTTTTAGAGCTGGCCATGTTATTCAAGTTGGAGATGTAGTAGGTAGCGTTAAGTCCATTCAATTTATGTATACTGTTATCACTACAAAAGACCAAAAAAATGTGTACATGCCAAATTCCCTTCTTACATCTCAAGCGGTAACTAATATTGCATATACAACTGAGCGTGTGATTCCATTTATGTTTGATATTGGGTATAACAATGATCATCACGAAGCAATCAAAATCTTGAAAAAGATTTTTGCTAATGATAAGAGGGTTCTCAATCCTAAAGATATGGAAATTGGTATTGCTGAATTTGGCGATAACTCTGTGCGCATTGCTGCCTATGCTCGTGTTAAGTCAAAGGATTTCTTAGATGTGCAATATGGTATTATGTCTGATGTGAAAGATGCATTCGATAAATATGGTATCGACATTCCATATCCTCAACGTGTTGTATATCTTCAAAATGTAGATAATTCTACTGGTGAAATTAAGGGGACTAAGAAAAAGGCAAACGCAACGAATGTTGCAATTGATGATAGCCCTGAAAATTAATGTGTAATGTAGAAAGTGAGATAAATGATATCTTTAACAACTAATGTAAATATGATTTTGAAACGACTTATTTTGATGATAGCCTTTATAGGCGCTGTTATTCTCGGTGCCAGTATTTCTCATGCCGCGTATATTGCACCGCCATCTACAGTTGGTGAGGCCGTAGTCCTCATTGATGCGGATACAAAGGAAATTTTATTTGCAAAAAATCCAGATAAATGGATGCATCCTGCGAGTACAACGAAAATGGTTACCTTGTTAACAGCTCTAGAGCTTAAAGGCACACAACTTGATGAACTAGCAACTATCAGCAGCTATGCAACAAGTATGGAGGAGTCCAATCTTGGTGTACGCGTTGGTGATCAAATCACTTTGGAAGGTGTTCTTGAAGGTATGATGGTTGCCAGTGGTAATGATGCGGCTGTTGTAGTAGCGGAAAATGTAAGTGGTTCTGTAGAGAACTTTGCGAAGGATATGAATCGCGTTGCTGCCAAAGCGGGAGCCAAGAATAGTGTATTCTTAAATCCTCATGGTTTGACGCAAATGGGGCATCACTCCACGGCTCGTGACTTGGCGATGATTGCAGCATACGGTATGAAATACCAAATGTTCCGTGATAAGGTCGCTAATGATTATTATAAAGTGCCTTACCAAAACCGTACGCCAGAAACAATCCGTACTACAAACCATTTCATTCGCAATAAATATCCTGGTGCAAATGGTTTGAAAACAGGCTTTACGAATGCGGCAGGGGAATGCTTGATTGCATCGGCTACACGTAATGGTCATACTATGATTGTAGTTATGCTTAACGATGATAACCGTTGGGATGAAGCCGTGCAGTTCCTTGACTATGGCTTTAAACTTCGCGGTGTAATTTAGTTCAGAGGGATATATGAGTTCATTTTTTGCATTTTTAAAACGCATGCGCTTTATCAATCGATGGAGTCTCATGCGTAATACAGAAACAGAAAATATTCAAGAGCATAGCTTAGAAGTAGCCATGGTAGCGCATAACTTAGCAGCTCTAAAGAATGAATACTTTGGTGGCAATGTAGATATTAATAAGGTAGCTGTCATTGCTATGTACCATGAAGTAAGTGAGATTTTTACGGGCGACATGCCAACACCGATTAAATATTTTGATCCAAAACTCCGTGAACTATATGGCGAAGTTGAAACGTTGGCACAAGAGAAAATGCTATCTACCTTGCCAGAACGATTACAAGCTATCTATAAGCCTTTTATTGTAGATGCAGAAGAGAGCCCTGAATGGCCCATCGTTAAGGCTGCAGATACAATTTCAGCGTATATGAAATGTGTGAACGAACTCAAAGCAGGAAACGATGAGTTTAAAGAAGCACATGATTCTATTCTGGTAAAATTAAAATCATTGAATATGCCAGAAGTTGATATGTTCCTTGAAACCTATATGCCTGCACTTGGTAAGAGCCTGGATGAACTAAACTATTACGAAATAAAATAATGATTAAAAAAGAGACGACCAGAGGTCGTCTCTTTTATTCTATAAAAATAGCCATAACATCTTAGTAGACGTCACAGCCATTTTACATCTCAAATACAAATTATAATATCTATTTACGTTCAATAATATTTTGATTTCTTATTAATATTTTTTTCCCGCGCCACGAGAATGCCCGATTACCATACTTAGCTTTGAATTCTTTATTTGTTAGTGTGTCTAATTCAGTAATATCTATGTACGGTTCTACTTGTTGGAATTCAGGTATGGGCGTTGTAGGGATATTTTGATTATGAGGGCAAACCTCTTGGCATACATCGCAGCCAAATACGAGAGGCGTTTTTCCTATGATGGTTTCTTCCTCGTTTGTAAGATCTCCCTTTTTCTGTGTTAGGTAGCTTTTACAGGTATCATATTTAAATTCGTCATGACCTAAACATTGCCCTAAGCAAGCCGTAATACACCGATTGCATCCTATACAGGACTGAGCGAGCGGTGTATTTGGCTCTAATTCTAAGGTAGTTAAAATTGTTCCAATGACTACATAGGAACCCCACTTAGGACTGATGAAACAATTGTTTTTGCCGTAGAAACCAAGGCCTGCTAAGTATGCCATGTAACGATCTGCGAGGGGCGAGGTGTCACAATGTATAGAAAACTGAGCTGAAGTATCCATTTTTTGTAATTTTTCAGTAAGTTTTTCTAAATATTCATTAATGACCAGGTGATAATCTGTAGCCCATGTATAGCGGGAAAGATTAGATGGACCACTACGCTCTACGTAGTATGGGAAGAGGCATACAATAGCGCTTTTAGGCGTAAACTCTGTTGTTCCTAGCAATCGCTCTTCTACGTCGGCTGCTGTAAATGGACAGGGGTTACTTTCATACAAAATAGTTTTTGCATTTTCAGGTAGGGGCCAAGGGGCAATACCAAATTCATAAATATGTAATTCTTTGCAAAATTCTTGTAAATTTATATCTTTCATCGTAGATTTAGTAGCGAATAATTGGTAAAATAAAAGTATAAGAAACGTGAGGAATTCTATAGATTCCTGCTAGGTTTGTAGTTCGGTGATATCTGTATTTTTATGGTTATCATCCAGTACTGTTAGTATTAGTATACCATTGAGAGGACAGATTATGTTAGCATTTATGAAAGTATTACAACCGAAGACGGTGGAAGAGGCTTATGAATTAGCCACAAAAAACAAAACTGCCCCAATGCTAGCTGGCGGCTGCTGGTTGCGTTTAGGTCGACGCACATGGCCTGCAGTGATTGATATGGCTAGTCTTGACTTGCGTTATGTTCGCGAAGCGGATAACGAATTTGCCATTGGTGCTATGGCAACGCAAGGCGATGTGGAACGTTTTGAGCCATTACAACAATTCTGTGGTGGTGCTGTTGTTAAAGGTGTCAAGGAAATTCTTGGCATTCAATTCCGCAACACAGCTACTATGGGTGGATCTGTAGCAAGTAAATTCGGCTTTTCTGATATAATTCCAGCTCTATTGGCAGTACATGCAGACATCGTTACTTTTAAAGGCGGCCGCATGTCCATACAAGATTATATGAAATACAGAGAACGTGATATCCTCGTGGAAATTCGCATCCCTAAAGTAGAAGTACCTGTAGCTGTTGAAGCTCTTCGTATCTCTCGTGGTGACTTCCCAGTGTTGACAGGTGCTATTCGCCGTGATGATAAAGGCGTTGAATTGTACATTGGTACAAGACCTGGCGTGCCTCAATTAGCAGAAAAAGCAAGTGCTTTGCTTTCAGAAAAAGGATTGGCTGCAGCAAAAGAAGCAGGCCAATTAGCATCTGAAGAATTGGTTTATCAATCTAACTCTCATGCGTCCAAAGAATACCGCATGGAAATGGTAAAAGCAATGGTTCAACGCTTGGCTAAGGAGGTGGCACAATAATGGAATTAGTACTTAATATTAATAATAAAAATGTAACTGTTAATGTGCCAACTGATGAAATGTTGTTGGATACATTGCGTAATCTTGGTTACTACAGCGTACGTTGTGGCTGTGACACAACAAACTGTGGGCTTTGCACTGTATGGGTAGATGATGAAATTATCTTGTCTTGTGCGTACCCTACATTCCGTGCACCAGGTCACAAAATTACTACATTAGAAGGCTTACAAGAAGAGGCTGAATTATTGGCGGATTGTATTGCTAGTGAAGGTGCTGACCAATGTGGTTTCTGCACAACTGGCATGATGATGAGTGCTATCAACTTGAAACGTAAAAATCCAAAGGCTAGTGATGATGAAATTCGCGAGTACCTCATCGGTAACTTGTGCCGTTGTACTGGCTATGAATCACAACTTCGAGGGGTTCGTAAATTCTTAGAAGGAGGCCTGAAATAATGAATAAGCACATCGGTAAGTCCTATGACAAAGTCGACTATAAAGGTATCTTGTCTGGTAAACCATCTTATACAGGTGATTTTGTTCCAAAAGATGCGCTCGTTATTAAGGTACTTCGTAGCCCTCATGCACAGGCGCGTATTAAATCTATTGATACATCTAAAGCTAAATTGATTCCAGGCGTTGAAGCAATCTTCACACATGAAGATGTGCCGAATACTCGCTTTACATTGGCAGGTCAAACATATCCAGAACCATCTGCTTATGATGCTCTCATCTTAGATCCTGTAGTTCGCTATGTAGGCGATGAAGTGGCTCTTGTTGTGGCAAAAGATGAAGCTACAGCACTTAAAGCGATGCCTCTCATCAAGGTTGAATACGAAGTACAAAAACCTGTACTCGATATGCATACGGCTATCGACCATGAAACTGTAGTTCACCCTGAAGATGATATTCACAACAATATCCCTGTAGGTCAAGATTACAAACGCAATATTTGCGTATCTTATCATAAACGAGTTGGCGATATTGAAGCTGAACTTGCAAAATGTGATTATGTAGTAGAAGGTACTTACTTTGACCAAGCGACACGCCAAACAGCGATGGAACCGTTCCAAAGCTTTGGTTATATAGATGCATTGGGCCGCGTAGTTATCGTATCTTCCACGCAAATCGTATTCCATGTACGCCGACATATTGCGCGTGCACTTGGTATTCCTGCCACAAAGGTTCGCGTAATCAAACCTCGTATCGGCGGTGGCTTCGGTTCTAAACAAACGGCTTGTACAGAAATCATGACAGCGTTTGTAGCATGGACATTGAAGAAACCTTGCTATCTCTTATACGATCGTACGGAAGCACAAACTTGCTCTACTACACGTCATGCTCGTGAGTGGAAAATCCGCGTAGGTGCTACAAAAGATGGTATTATCAAGGTCATTGATATGGATTCCATTACTGACGCTGGTGCTCATGCAACTCACTGTTTCACTACAACTACAGCTGGTGAGCATAAGTCCATTCCTTTATACAATAAAGCGACAGCAATTCACTATGGTACAGAAGGCGTATACATGAACCATACACCAGGCGGTGCATTCCGTGGTTATGGTGCTACTGAAGCGTTGTGGCCTTTAGAGTGTGCAGTTAATAACTTGGCGGACAAAATGGGTGTAGACCCTGCCGAATTGCGTCAAAAGAACTTGATAGCTCAAGGTGAACAAAGCTTGGTATACGCTCCAGATGAATATCTTGATTCTGGTTTGTTCCAAGACACTGTAAATCGGGTAAAAGAAATGGCTCGTTGGGATGAACGTCCTCATTCTTGGGATATTGATGAACGCTATCGTGGTGGCCTCGGTATGGCGTTGGCATTGCAAGGGTCTGGCGTTGCTAATATTGACGTCGCATCTGTAGAAATTCGCCTTGGTGATGATGGTAACTATACATTGTACACTGGCTCTTCCGATATGGGCATGGGCTCTAATACAGTGTTGACTCAAATGGCTTGCGAAGTAATTGGTTGTCCAATGGAATACATGACTGTTGTCGAATCTGATACAGACATCGTTCCATTTGATCCAGGCTCTTATGCATCTAGTACAACATATGTAACTGGTACGGCTGCTAAGATGGCTGCTGAAGAATTGCGTACTAAGATTATCGCTAAGTTTGCTCAATTCTTTAATACAGATGTAGAGAACATCGACTTTGATGGCGTTGTAGCTACTACAAAAGATGGTTCTCAAACAATGGATATCCATCAATTGGCTCCAAAATTATTGGTAGGCGTTAATGCTGAACAATTGTCTGGTTTTGTTACATGGGGCAGTCATACATCTCCACCTCCATTCATGGCAACTATTGCAGAGGTGAAAGTAGACAAACAAACTGGTAAGGTTATTCCTCTTCATACATATTCCTGTATCGATTGCGGTACTGTTATTAACCCTAAATTGGCTCGCGTTCAAGTTGAAGGTGGCGTGGTACAAGCTATCGGTATGGCACTATATGAAGATGTGCGTTATTCCAATAATGGTCGCTTAGAGACTAATAACCTTATGACTTATAAAATTCCAACCCGTCAAGATATCGGTGAGTTACATGTAGACTTTGTAGAGTCTTATGAACCGACAGGTGGATTTGGTGCTAAATCTATTGGTGAAGTTGTTATTAATACGGCTAGTCCAGCTATTCAACATGCTATTAAAAATGCAGTTGGTGCGGACGTTCGTACATTACCTATGACACCTGAGAAGGTATTTATGGCTATGGACGAGAAATATAAAGTATAGAGGTTTCTATTTACTTTTCCTTTCTAAGGAGGCCTGGTTTTATGACATCACAAACATCCTATTGGAATCGATTGATTCAGCCGGGAGTCGTGGCCCTCGTTGGGGCTGGCGGTAAAACGACTGTGCTTTCAAAATTAGTAGAATATGGACGGCTGAAAGGTCAGCCCATCGTAGTTACGACTACGACTCGACTCTATGAATCGCAAGTGGCTCATTATGAACCGATTTATACTCGAAATATTAATGAAGCCGATGAATATTGTACTGATCGTGTGTTGCGTGGATATTGTGGTGCGTGGTTCTCTGGAATTACGGGAACAAAAGTGGACTCCTTAGATTGTGATCTTATCGATGGTTTAGCAAAGTTACATCCGAATTGGCAAATTGTAGTAGAAGCCGATGGGGCAAAGGAAAAATGGCTTAAGGCGCCTAAGACGACCGAGCCAGTTATCCCATCTCTTACAAAGACCACCATTGGTCTAGTGAATTTGCAAATGTTAGGGGCCCCACTAGATGATGAACATGTGCATAATATCGAGCTCGTTCAAGATATCGTGAAACGCGATATGGGTGCCATTGTAACACCGCGCATGTTGGCCGACCTTGTGCTCCATAAACAAGGCTTATTCCAATATAGTAAGGGTAAAAAAATACTGTTCTGTACTGGTTATGAAACGGTGCAACATCGCATTATTGATGATTTTATTGATCATATTGTAGATAGTGACATTTCCGCTATCATCTTAGCTGATGGATATAAAGCAAGTTGCGAAATCCGTCGCATTATTCAATGTCGGTAGGTACTCATGACTTATGTGAAAGCAAAATCTAATAGCGCTTTCAGTCCCATGAGAGACCCCATAGACCGTCACCCTTTGCATATTGGTATTGTCCTCCTCGTAGGGGGACAATCCAAGCGCATGGGGTGTAATAAGCAGCTTTTACCCTGGCGTGGTAAAACTGTTTTAGATGCGGTCTGTGGGGCTCTTCATTGTGGATGGGAAGATTATGTAAAACCTGCTGAATTCTGTAAACTACCTTTTGTAGCGGTTACTGGTGACGATCATGAAAAATTGGAACCTATTGTTACAAGCTATGGGTTCGAAGTAGTTCGGAATGAACATCCTGAGCGTGGACAGGGTCTGTCCATAGCGATAGGAGTACGTTATTTGGTAGAAAAATCACCGATACCGCTAGATGGTATTCTTTTTTCTGTAGGGGATCAACCACTACTGACTGGGAATGTTGTACATCAGGTTATTAGTGCATTTAGTGATAACTTTCATTCGAAAACTATCGTCGTCCCACATTATGGGGCGAATTATCAGTCGGGAAATCCTGTTCTCTTTGGTTCGCATTGGTTTGAACCTTTACAATATATCCAAGGGGATCAAGGTGGCAAGACCATCATTCGTGGTGATGGTAAAGATCATGTTATCAAACTATGGATTCGTGACGATATTGGATATGATATCGATACACCCGATGATTTTGAGCGTTTAAAAGAACGTGAAAGTGAGGCATAATGAAACCATTAGTGCTTATGCGTGGAGGCGGAGATATCGCTTCCGGCGCTGTATATAGATTAAAACGTGCAGGCTATCCTGTGGTAATTAACGAAATCGCCATTCCTACCATGATTCGCCGTGAAGTATGTTACGGCAATGCTGTGCATCGTGGGGAAATGATTTTGGAACGCTTTGTAGCTCGTCATGTAACCTTTAGCGAAGTAAAGGATACATTGGCACAAGGTGTTATTCCTGTAGTAACTAGCTCCTATGAAGAATTATTAGATACATTGAAGCCAGCCATTGTGGTGGATGCTATCTTAAGCAAAAAAAATCTTGGTACCAAACGTGATGATGCAGATCTCGTCATTGGTGTGGGGCCTGGATTTACTGCAGGGCATGATGTGGATGTTGTTATTGAAACCATGCGTGGTCATTATTTAGGTCGTTGTATCTACGATGGCCCGGCGCAACCTAATACGGGTATTCCTGGTAATGTAGGTGGTTATACTCATGAGCGTGTTATTCACTCTCCAAAGGCTGGTCTATTTACGGCCAAGCGTCATATTGGAGATTCTGTACAAGCCAATGAAGTTATTGGTTATGTAGATGAAGAGCCCGTACGGGCAAAAATTACAGGTATTCTTAGAGGTATTCTTAAGAGCGGGCTTATCGTATCGGACCATTTTAAATTGGCCGATGTAGATGCTCGTTGTGAAGAATCTCATTGTTATAGTATTTCAGATAAATCTCTCGCTGTTGGTGGCGGCGTTTTAGAAGCTGTTACTGCATGGGATTATGAAAGGAATCAAGATGGAAACGATCTATGATGTGATGAAAGACCGTCTTCAGCTTACAGAAACTACATTGATGGTTACTGTATTATCTGGTCCTCGTCAAGGGGATAAAGCAATTTATGCTGAAGATGGTAGTGTTTTGTATGGCACACCAATCGAAGGCTTTATGGTAGATAAAGCAAAGCTCAATTCTTTGTGCATGGTAGGCGAAGTAGAATGTTTCGTACAACCTGTAGAAAATGATCCGTCTGTTCTCGTATTAGGCGCTGGTCATGTGAGCCGTGCTATTACAGATTTATTACTATTCATTGGGTGTCGTGTTACTGTTGTAGATGACCGCCCAGAATATGTAGTTCCTGAATTCTTTGACGAGCGCGTAACTCGTAAATGCTTGCCCTTAGAAAACTTTAAAAATGATTTACCTCTTGATGAATATAATGGTTTTATCATTGTTACACGTGCTCATGAGTATGATAATGTATGCTTAGAACAATTGCGCGATTACTTGCCAACCTATATGGGTGTTATGGGCAGTCAAAAGCGCATTCATTATGCATTTGAAGTGTTGCGTGAACAAGGTTGGACACAAGAAGAATTAGATATGGTATATGCACCAATTGGTCTAGACTTAGGTGCACAAACTCCTGAGGAGATTGCATTATCTATCGTTAGCGAATATTTGGCAGTGGTGCGTGGTAAAAAAGGCGGCTCATTGCGGAAAGGTAGAGTGAGCCATGAATCGTGAGTTTATTGAATATTTAAGTGCTCGTAAAAAGGAAACACTAGCTGTAGCCACAATTTTATTTACCCGTGGTTCTACACCGCGTAAGGCTGGTACTTCAATGGTTGTATTCCCAGATGGATCTATTTTTGGTACCATCGGTGGTGGTCGTGCTGAAAATGAAATTCGCCTAAGTGCTGTTGATGCTTTAAATAAAAAAGAATCCAATCGTCGTATCGAAGTTCTTTTAGATGATGATGCAGCTGTCAAAGAGGGCATGGTATGTGGTGGACAGATGGATGTGTGGATTGAAACACAAAATATCTAATCTTATACACGTTTATAAATTTACAGTGTTTCTAAAATGAGTTAAAATATAAGGTACAGCCAAGTAGTTGGTTGTACCTTATTATTTTGTATAAGGAGCTATTTTTATGCATATTGACGCACTTATACATACCTTTAGGCTTCTTGATATTGCTGATATCCTAATTGTTGCCGTAGGTATTTATTACTTATATAAATTGCTTAAAGATACACGAGCCGTTTCTCTTTTGAAAGGTCTCGTTATGTTAGCAATTCTAAATTTATTGAGTCATTTGCTAAATCTATATGTTATCAATTGGATTTTGCAACAAAGTATGACGGTTCTTCTCTTCGCATTACCTGTAGTATTCCAACCGGAATTGCGCCGTGCTTTAGAACAATTGGGCCGTAGTCGAATTTTCAGTAAGGCACAAAATATTAACGAAGAGGAAATGGATATGGCCATCAATGAAGTGATGGCGGCGGCACGCGTTATGTCCCGTGAACATACGGGGGCACTTATCGTCTTTGAACGCGAAGTAGGTCTTAATGACTTCGTAGATACAGGTATCTTAATGGATGCTGTATTGAGCCGTGAATTAATTAAAAATATCTTCGTACCGAGCACACCGCTTCATGATGGGGCTCTTATTATTCGCGATGGTCGCATTCGTGCAGCTGGATGCTTATTACCGCTTACTGAAGACCGTACGTTGAGTACTGAACTAGGCACGCGTCACCGTGCAGCCATCGGTTTATCTGAGCAAACAGATGCGGTCGTTGTTGTTGTCAGTGAGGAAACGGGGACAATTTCCTATACCTATGGCGGTCATATTTATCGTCATTTACCGGAAGATCAAATTAAAGAAGCGTTACGTACATTTATGGAACGCCCTCGTCAAACCATTACTGGTATGTGGAAATGGGGGGCAAAAAAATGATGATACATTTGAAACGCAATTGGCCTGCTAAATTGGTATCTTTGCTTGCGGCTATCGTCATGTGGTTCTTTATCATGCGAGGTCAGAATCCTGTGATGGAGGTAACCTATACAGTACCTGTTCAAGTCCAAAATCTTGATTCGCATTATATTATAGAAGATGCACCTGATGTAGCCCGTATTGTCCTTTCGGGACCTCGCGATACGATTATGTCTATAAAGGCAGATACCCTTCGGGCATACATTGATGCATCTGGTGTGAAACCAGGTCAAAATAATGTGACCATTGGATTTACACCGCCAGCGGGGATGAGCCTCGTTGAGGTTGAGCCTTATACTATAACGATTAATGTAGACGAATATGCAGAACGAAAGATACCAGTTGAAATTTTTCCAATTGGTAAGTTCTCAGATGATGTTGCGCTCAAGTCATATGCTATTGTACCGAAAGAGGTAACTGTATCTGGGCGTAAACAACTTGTTAACGCTGTAAATAAGGTTGTTATGAAGGTTAACATTGATGGTCAAACCAAGAACTTTAGTGCTGTTAGTACATTAGAAGCTTGGGATGTATCGGGTAATGTATTAGATGTACAGATCAATCCGTATCTAGGTCAGGCACAATATGAATTAAATTTATTGCGTAAAGATAAAGCGGTTCCTATTACAGTACCAACTGTGGGAACGGTAGCTGATGGGTATGAGGTTAAGTCCATATCCGTTACACCGACCCAATTGACTGTAACTGGCCGTGAAGAAATGATTGACTCTGTTTCAGAAATTCAAACAGAGCCAATTGATCTTACTGGTGCGACTAAGGGAATCCAAGGTAATTACAACTTAGTATTACCGAGTGGTGTCAATAGTAATGTTACTACAGTACATGTTAAGGTAGATATACAAAAGAAAACTACCTAGTTTATGAAATTAAAGATGTAATGGCGATTTCCAAAATTGTTATTACTATAAACCTAAATTAAAAATAAGACCCTAATAGAGGATACGATAAAACTCTATTAGGGTCTATTTTAATGCTTTATTGGGATACTCTGTTTATTATGTATTAGCTTTTACAGTAATATTGTATAATAATATTGTATGACCAATTTCTAGTAGGTTAAATTTGAAGGATTTAGGTCAAATAATAAAGAAATTTGCTGATCTAAAAGGGCAGCTTAAATAAGGAAAGATATGATTAGAATAATAAATTTCCGTGTGGCCGTTACGGTCAAGTCGGACATTAAAGAGATTGTAGAAAAGAAGTATCCCCAGCTACGTGGTGCCATTGAAACAATTCACGTTGTGCGACGCGCTGTAGATGCTCGTAAAAAACCTAATATCGTATTTGTGTATACCTTGTTTGTTGAGGTTCATAAGGAAGCTCAAATCATGAAAAAACTGGGTAAACAAAAGGATGTATCTGTATTTACTCCAGAGGATCCAGAACCTATTGTTCATGGTAATGCGCCTTTAGCACATCGTCCTGTAGTGATGGGTTTTGGTCCGGCAGGTATGTTAGCCGCATTCTACCTTGCCCGTGAAGGCTACCGTCCTATCGTCTTTGAGCGTGGTCAAGATGTAGATACGCGTAGCGAAGATGTAGAAACATTCTGGAAAGAGGGTGTCTTTAAACCTGAGTCCAACGTTCAATTCGGTGAAGGTGGTGCAGGTACCTTCTCTGATGGTAAATTAACGACTCGCGTTACCCATCCTAGATTGCACGAAATCTCTAAATACTTTGTTGAATTTGGTGCTCCTGAAGAAATTTTATATAAACATAAACCTCACGTAGGTACCGATAAACTGCGTACCATGGTAAAAGCCATGCGTGAGCGCATCATTGAATGGGGCGGTGAAGTTCGATTCGGTGCAAAGATTACAGATTTATTTATCGAAAATGACCGCATCGTAGGTGTTGAAGTTAATGGTAGTGAGCGTATTGATACTACAGTTGTTTTATCTGGCGTAGGACATAGTGCACGTGATACGTATGAAATGCTACATAAACGAAATGTAGAAATGACGGCAAAACCATTTGCTATCGGTGTTCGTATCGAACATGATCAAGCTTTGATCGATGAGTCCCAATATGGTGTAGAGCCATCTAGCTTGGGACTTGGTGCCGCAGAATACTCCCTTGTGTATCACGATAAAGAAACAGGCCGTACTGCGTATAGCTTCTGTATGTGCCCAGGTGGTCAAGTTGTGGCCTCTGCATCCGAAAATGGCGGCGTTGTTGTGAATGGCATGAGCCTATATGCTCGTGATAGCGGTGTTGCGAACAGTGCTATCGTAGTTAACGTAGGCCCAGAAGATTTCGGTAATCATCCACTGGATGGTGTAGCATTCCAACGTGAATGGGAGCGCAAAGCTTATGAATTAGGTGGCTCTAACTTCCATGCACCAGCACAAACAGTAGGTCAATTTTTAGGGCTTTCACAAGCACCAAGCGTACAAGATAGCACCTATAGCTATGAACCAGGCGTAGTAAATTGCGATTTACATGATTGCTTGCCACCATTCGTAACGTCTGTATTGGAACGGGCTTTGCCATATTGGGGACGACGCATTCATGGATTTGATGATCCTGCAGTATGCATGACGGGCGTTGAAACGCGTACCTCAGCACCACTTCGCATGGGACGCAATGAAGACCGCGTTTCTCCGACTGTAGGTGGATTCTACCCTATGGGTGAAGGCGCTGGCTATGCTGGTGGCATTATGAGTGCAGCTCTTGATGGAGCCGAAACGGCTATCTTATGTATGGCAAAATATGCAAAACCTAACTAGTTAGTAGCAGAATATATTGTAAAAGAAACTACAGTATAGGTTCATATTGATATTGTAAAATAATATATCTGTATAGTATCTATATGTGTAGTGTATATATTGTGATATAATACACAACAGTGAATATATGAGGACTTGTGACTTTCACAATCCCTAGAGGAGGATAATTATGGCTCGTTTATTTGGTACAGATGGTGTACGTGGTGTTGTTAATGAATTTTTAACACCTGAATTAGCCTATCATTTAGGTCGCGCAGCGGCCACGCATTTTGGTAAGGAAAAGGAACATCCTACGTTCTTAATCGGTCGCGATACGCGTATTTCTGGTTCCATGCTTGAAAGTGCATTAGCAGCAGGCATCTGTTCTGTAGGTGGTAATGTAGTTATTGCAGGTGTTGTACCAACTCCAGCAGTAGCATACCTAGTGCGTCAACAAGGTTTTGATGCGGGCGCAGTTATTTCTGCATCTCACAATCCATATCCAGATAATGGCATTAAATTCTTTGATGGCAATGGCTATAAATTGCCAGATGAAGTAGAAGATCAATTGGAAGCGTATGTTCGTCAAAGTGCAGAAAATGAATTGCCACGTCCTACAGGTGATGGCATTGGTACCATTGAGTACAATAGCAACTTGGCTCATTTCTATGCTCACTTTGTACGACACACAATCGATACATCCTTGGAAGGCATGACAATCGTTTATGATGGTGCCAATGGTGCCGCTTCTAGCGTAGGCCCTGAAATTTTAGCTGGCCTTGGCGCTAAAGTTATCAACATTAACGTAAATCCAGATGGTTTGAATATCAATCATCATTGTGGTTCTACCCATATTGAAGGCTTGCAAGTAGCTGTTCAACAACACCATGCTGATTTAGGCATTGCTAATGATGGTGATGCAGATCGTTGCTTGTTAGTAGACGAAAAAGGTCAAGTCCTCGATGGGGACCAAATTATGTTGTTATGTGCTCTTAAATTGAAAGAAGAGGGCAAACTTAAAGACAATACTGTAGTTGGTACTGTTATGAGTAATATCGGCTTCCATAAAGCAGCTAAAGAATTAGGCATGAAAACCTTTGCTACTGCTGTTGGTGACCGTTATGTATTGGAATATATGCGTGAACACAATCTCTCCGTTGGGGGTGAACAATCTGGTCATGTAATCTTCTTGGATCATAATACAACTGGTGACGGTATGTTGACAGCTGTACAAGTAGCGGCGCTTATGAAAGAGAAAAACCAACCACTTTCTGAGTTGGCTGGCATTATGACAAAATATCCTCAAGTTCTTATCAACGTTCGTGTTGCTACAAAAACAGGTTGGGAAGATAATGATCTCATTAAAGCGGCCATCGTAACAGCAGAAGGTGAACTTGGTGTAGAAGGTCGCGTACTTGTACGTGCATCTGGTACAGAACCACTCATCCGCGTTATGGCTGAAGGCCCTAATCAAGAAGAATTACAATCCTTATGCCAAGAAATTGCTGATATTATTGGTAGAGAACAAGGGTTGGCTGAATAAAAGTAGGGTGTGAGGCGGCAGAGGAGCTTGCGACGATGAAGCCCACACATCACTTTGTTCCGAGCGTAAGATTTTGCAAAGTAAAATCCACAGCGAGGAACCATTTTTACTAAGATTAAACCTACTGTTCTTGTGAGAACTAATTCTATTTAACAATTTTTATATTAAAGGTATACCCTCCTATATATGTCCCTTTGCTCCGTCCTACGTAAAGTCGCTGCAGGAACATATATAGGAGGGTATTTATTTTATATTTATTTAGGATGGTTACCGAATGGAACCGTCACTATGGCGCAAATATTTCTGCATTATACCATTTCTACTCATTAAGAGTTATTTCGTATATGGGGAGGAGGATAGCAGAGATGATGTAATTTATCTCTTACATAGTTAAGAGATGGAATGGTGTTTTTGCAAATACGTACATAGGGTATGACTTATGTTATTATAGCTATATAGTTTAAATCGTATTGGTTTAATAGTTAAGGTGTAATATGAAAAATATAAATCAAGGGGAGGCTGAGACTCTCCTTAATGAGTGCCCGAATAGTATTGATTCTGCCTGTGAGCTTGCATATGCTGAATCACAAGCGAGGAGAGAGAAAAATTCACAGCTTATCTTGGAGAAGTTCTTAGAAAAATATAGTGATGAATTGAATGATGTTGAAAAAGCTAAAGTTTATACTAATTTGGCTTTTTATTATAATGATGAGGGCAATATAAAAGAATATGAGTATCTATCTGCAGCTGTAAAGTTAAATTCTCCATATATAGAGACCTACCGAGGGCTGGCTTTGTATCATTTCTCATCTTATGCAGATAAGGGCTCAGTAGAGGAATTGGAGAGAAGCTTACTGACTTATGAAAAGGGACGAAGCATATCATATAATTATGAAATGAACTTTGGCCGTGCCGTATGTTTATTTGAACTCAAAGAATATGAAAAAGCAAAGACCATATTTTTGCAGTTACTTGAAAACTATCCAAATAGAATGCGATTATTTCTTTGTATAGCTTATTGTGATGTGTATTTAGGAAATAAAATCCAATCCCTTGATTATTTGAAGAAAATTAAGATTGGTGGAGATCCTACATATCAGCGAGATGATGAAATTTGGGAGTTTGATATCTTTAACGCCTATTATGTATTAGATGAGTACAAGTTATTCTTAGAAGAATGTGAAAAGGCTAAAAGCACTTGTGACTTAAATTACGGCCCTTATTATTTTGGCCTTTGGACTATGAACCAACATGACCAATTCTATCTAGAAGTGATCAAACAACGAACAGAAATACTAGCATGTATTGAAGATGTAAAAATAGATGATGACTTTGCGAGTGAAGAAGAGAGGCAAGAGTATCTCCAATGTTGGGAAGATGATTTAGAAAGCCTAAATATATTAGAGCATAAGATTAAATATGAAAACTATAAGCCTGTGGTTGAACTAAAACTATGGCCCATATATGACTGCTATTTGATAGACTAACTCTTAGAATAAATTTTGGTATAACCTTAGGCAGCTTTGTATGGTTCTAAATCGGCATAGAAATAAAAGAGGCAACGTCGACGACGTTGCCTCTTTTATTTCTTGGTTTTATTTATCAGCCACAACGAGTTTATATCCATTCAAGTGAATGTTACTGCCTGTTGTGTCTTCGTTAGTTAAGGATTTTACATAGCTGTTGCCTGTGAGTGTCCAGGTAGAGTCTTTGCTGAGTTTCATTGTAATTTCTTTAGCTGTGTTGTCTGTGTTTACAGCGCCTACGAGGCTGGATCCATTAGTCATGTCTAGTGCGACAGTGCTGATGGAGTCGGCTACGATGTTACCGTTAAGTTCTTGGTTGGATGCGCGAAGTGTGAGGTGACCACCGTTTTCACCATCTTTACCCCAGCGGGAGTCTGCTGCGGCTTTCACGAGTGTGGTAGTATTTGGCATTACAATTGCGTTGCCTGTAAGGTCTACTTCGGCTGTGGTGTTGTTTACATAGATGAAAGCGCCTGTACCATGAGTTGTAAGTGTGTTATTTTCTGCTTTTAAACGAGCAATACCGCTTTCAGCATCACCGGAGAAACTTTGGTATAGCATGAAGCCATTATCGTGGTAGCCTGTAACATTAGAGTTCGTAAGGGTAATGGAGTTTTTACCTTCTACGACGCCTATTTCACTCTTGTTAGCTACGCCGTTGATACTGTTTGCTGTAATATTGCCGGTGGAGTAGATAACAGGGCTACCCGCACCAGAGGTTGTAAGCTTAGCTGCCTCCGCAGTAATAGTGCCTTCGCCACGGTCTGTAGCGAGTGTAGCAGAGTGAGCCCCTTCAGTAGTAATGGTTAAATTTTTGCCGTTTACAGTGCCTTTATAGGTTGCATCTAAGCCGCGAGAGGAATCACCTTTTGTGTGAATATTAGTATTCTCTACGTTGATAACAGATCCTTCGCCGGTGGCAAATACTGCATTAGAGCCAATGCTATTAGATGTGATATTACTATTTTTAATGCTAGTTTGACTGCCTTCGATGCCGAGCACTACTGCATTTTGTCCGCGGAAATTACTGTTGTCATCATTTGTGGTGTTACCCTGTTTATCAAATACGCTGCTATCGATGGTGATAGTGGCTTTGTTTTTTCCGATGAAAGCATTTTGATCGCTTGTAGTATTGTCGAACCGTTGGTGTTCTAATGTTTTATTTTCACTAATAACAGATGTGCCTGTGAAAGTACTAGAATCAGTTTCCTTATGAGGCGTTGGTTCGTTAATTTCTCCTGTCTTTACATCATCTGGTCTAGGTACATCATTTTTAGGCATATTAGCGTTAGGTGCATCAGCCTTAGGGGCAGCTATGCTTTGTGGTGGAACATTAGACTGTACTGGTTCTGCACCAAAGGTAGGGGCGAATGCGAGTGCTGCGAGGGCGCCGCCCGCTAAAGCTGGAACGATGAAACGTCTTAAAGTTTTATAATTACGTGAATGTGTCATATATAATAACCTCCAAATATTTATTGCGCGATAAAATCGAATTGTGTAAAATTAAGATTGTAAGAAGTATAGTAATTATCTGTGAAAATAGTATGAATGATACATGGGATTTATAAACAAATATTAACCGTGATGTTTAGATATGTCGATGAGGATATCTTGCTTTCACCATTACTTATCACGTATAATATAGATTGGTATATGATGTATACTATTAAGATCTGCCGTATCTTATAGAAAGGAGTTCCCTAATTCGTAAAGGCGAATAGCGCAAGTACCCACGAAGGCAGTCGTTAGGGTAGACGAGGTGAAGAGTAATCGAATCATCAGCGGATGCTCTTCCGGCATATTCATGTCGTAACAGATACTAAAAAGCCCATCGGTAACGATGGGGACAAAGTGTATCTGAATGAATTGTATTCAAATACTATTTGATACATAATTTGAACATTAACTTAGATTGTTAAGTTAGAATAGTAATTTGTTAGCCTTAGTTGTTGGCTGGGGCTAGAAATACCCCCAGTTATAGGAGGATATACTTATGTGCGGTATCGTAGGATACATTGGCTTTAATCAAGCATCTGATTTCTTGTTGGACGGTATGGCGAAATTAGAATACCGTGGTTATGACTCTGCAGGTATTGCTGTTATCGGCCCTGAAAATGTGATTAAAATTCAAAAGAAGGTTGGCCGCCTTGCTAATCTTGAGGCGATTGTAAAAGCAGATCCTAATGAAGGGACTATAGGTATTGGTCATACTCGTTGGGCTACTCATGGTCGCCCATCTGATATGAACGCCCATCCTCATGCATCTGAAGATGGTAAATTTGCTGTTGTACACAACGGTATTATTGAAAATTACATGCCTTTAAAAGAAGAGCTCATTGAAAAAGGGTACCATTTCAAATCTGAAACTGATACAGAAGTAGTAGCTCATTTATTAGAAGATATGTATGATGGCGATTTCGTAGGCACAGTACGTCGCATGCTAGCTCGTGTTGATGGTGCGTATGCTCTTGAAATCATCTGCGCTGATGAGCCAGACAAAATCATTTGTACTAAAAAAGAAAACCCATTGGTTATCGGTCTTGGCAAAGGCGAAAACTTTGTAGCATCCGATATTCCAGCTATCATTAACTACACACGC
Organism: Veillonella dispar; assembly: GCF_900637515.1. Taxonomy (NCBI): domain Bacteria; kingdom Bacillati; phylum Bacillota; class Negativicutes; order Veillonellales; family Veillonellaceae; genus Veillonella; species Veillonella dispar. Next base: position 327,188 of record NZ_LR134375.1, read on the forward strand.
GATACATACATTTTGAGCGATGGTGAATTAGCTATTGTAACTCGTGATAATGTATCTGTATTTGACCGTGAAGGCAACCCTGTTGATAAAGAAGTATTCCATGTTAACTGGAATGCGGAAGCAGCAGAAAAAGGCGGTTATGAACACTTTATGTTGAAAGAAATTCATGACCAACCTAAAGCTGTACGCGATACTTTCGGTACACATATCTCTGAAGATGGTAAAACAGCTATCTTTGATGAGTTGAATTGGACTGCTGAAGATGTAGCAGCTTTCAACAAAATCCTCATCGTTGCATGTGGTACAGCATACCATGCTGGTCTTGTAACAAAACAATATATTGAAAACTTGGCGCGCATTCCTGTAAGTGTGGAAATCGCATCCGAGTACCGTTACAGCAATCCATTGACTGATGACAAAACATTATGTATCGTTATCAGCCAATCTGGTGAAACATCTGATACATTGGCTGCTTTGAAAGAGGCTAAACGCCTTGGTGCTAAATCCTTAGCAATTACAAACGTAGTAGGTTCCAGTATCTCTCGTGAAGCAGATAACACTGTGTACACATGGGCAGGTCCTGAAATCTCTGTAGCATCTACAAAAGCTTACACTACTCAATTAGTAGCAGGCTTGTTGTTTGCTGTATACCTTGGTCAATTAAATGGCAAAATGAATCCAGCTTTAGGTGAAGAAATCCTTAGCGGCGTTAAAAACTTGCCTACATTGATTCATGAAATCTTTGAAGTAGACGAAGATATGAAAGCCTTTGCAAAACATTATGGCTTCAAATCTGATGCGTTCTTCTTGGGCCGTGCTATCGACTATGCAGTAGCGATGGAAGGTGCTTTGAAATTGAAAGAAATTTCTTACATTCATGCTGAAGCATATGCTGGTGGCGAATTGAAACATGGTACATTAGCTCTTATTGAAGAAGGCGTACCTGTTATCGCATTGGCTACACAAGAGGATGTATACGATAAGATGATCAGCAACATCCGCGAAGTAAAAGCTCGTGAAGCGGTTGTAATCGGTATCGGCATGAAAGGTGACGAAGAATTATCTAAACACGTAGACCATACGATCTATGTTCCACGTGCGAATAAATTCATCGCTCCAATCCTTGCAGTTGTACCATTACAATTATTAGCGTACTACGCAGCGATTACACGCGGCGCAGATGTAGATAAACCACGTAACTTAGCTAAATCTGTAACCGTAGAATAATATATATAACCAACAGTGCTTCGGCACTGTTGGTTTATTTCAATATAGGGAGACTATTATGGCAGTTATATTTTCCGGCATCCAACCAAGTGGTGAGTTAACACTTGGTAACTATTTGGGGGCTTTACGTAATTTCTTAGACTATCAAGATACTGACGAATGTTATTATTGTATCGTTAACCAACATGCGATTACTGTACCGCAAGATCCAAAAGAGTTATTCCAAAATACTCGTAATTTGGCTGCGTTGTACCTAGCGGTTGGCCTCGATCCTAAAAAGGTAACATTGTTCGTACAATCCGAAGTACCTGAGCATGTTAAACTCGGTTGGGTTATGCAATCTATTAGCTATGTTGGCGAATTAGAGCGCATGACGCAGTACAAAGATAAGTCTCAAAAGCAAGGTGACTCTATTCCTACCGCATTGCTTACGTACCCACCATTGATGGCGGCAGATATCTTGTTATATGGTACAAACTATGTTCCTGTAGGTGAGGACCAAAAGCAACATCTTGAGTTGACTCGTAATTTGGCAGAGCGTTTTAACCGTAGATTCGGTGAAACTTTCGTAGTACCTGATATCAAGGTAGGCGAAGGTGGTGCTCGCGTTATGAGCTTACAAGAGCCAACTAAGAAAATGAGTAAATCTGATGATAACCAAAATGCTACCATTCGCCTTTTGGATGCACCAGATTTGATTGTGAAAAAATTGAAACGCGCTCAAACTGACTCTGATAATGCAGTGCGTTACGATAAAGAAAACAAACCGGGCATTTCTAACTTGATGGGCATTTACCGTGCTATCACAAAAGACAGCTATGAAGCTATCGAAGAAATGTATGCAGGTAAAGGTTATGGCGTATTTAAATCCGATATTGCCGACCTTTTAGTGGCAACTCTTGAGCCAATCCAACAACGTTACAATGAATTGATTACAAGCCCTGAACTTGATGTCATTCTCGATGAAGGTGCTGCTAAGGCTCATGCTAAAGCGAGTCAAATGTACCGTAAAGTTGAGCAAGCTATGGGCTTGTGCCGTAAATAAAATCATATAGTAGACTTTCAATTTGTGAGGTAAGCCATGACGAAACAAGAGGCGATGGAACGCTTTTCATCAGGTGCCGTACAACAGAGCTTAGAAATACATCGTGGAATCCAGTGGACTGGACGCATCGTCGGTCTATTGGTGTGCGTGTTAATTGTGAAATATTTGCCGTCCGATTGGGCTGAGCGTATATTGTATTATCTGTTGTTACTCCTTATATTGTGGACCCTTCATAGATTAGGTGAAAGTCAAGCTTTTATCTGTGAAAAGGGCCTCGTGTTAAAACGTAGGCCTTTTTCTTTTATAGAATACTTTCACAGTCTCTTTCATGGGGATGAATATTTTGTTTTTGTCGATTACGAGCATATTATTGGATTTACTGAAGGTTGGCGTGAATTGCAGGCCATGAATGGTCATGGTGGCATTTATGTAATCCCCTTAGATCTTGCACAGGTAGGGTATAAAGATAAAATGGCCATGATTGAGGCTATTCATAAGCATTCAGAGCTTTAAAGGATAAGTATATACAAAGGCTTTTGAGCTATAAAACATAGTATGTAGCATGGATAATTAAGAAAATCCAAAAATTCATCAAATTAGCTATTTACAACTTTAACGAACTAAAGTATAATACAATCATCGGGTGCAGAGGTGAGTTCTGTACAGCATATAATAGCAAGTAGTTAAAGGTGTAACACACCGTGGAGGATAGTTATGAATTGGAAAAAAATGATGGCCGTTGGCCTTGCAGCAGTATCTATGATGGTATTTGTAACGGGTTGTGGTAGCGATACTAAAACCGCTAATACAGAATTACCTAAAAAAATCGTTATCGGCTTAGATGATAGCTTCCCTCCAATGGGCTTTAAAGATGATAAAGGCGAAATCGTAGGTTTAGATATCGATATGGCTAAAGAAGCAGCTAAACGCGCTGGTATGGAGGTAGAGTTCAAAGCTATCGACTGGTCCAGTAAAGAAGCCGAGTTGAAATCTAAAAAAATCGACGCTTTATGGAATGGCTTAACAGTATCTCCTGAACGTGAGAAAAATATTTTGTTCTCCAATCCATACATGAAGGATAAACAATACATCGTTGTTCGTAATGATGATGACTCCATCAAATCCAAAGCTGATTTAGCAGGTAAAGTAGTAGGTGTTCAACAAGCTAGTACTGGTGAATCTGCATTACAAAATGATCCAAGCGGTAAAACTGTGAAAGAAACAAAATCTTATGCTGACTTCGTAAGTGCTTTCATGGATCTTGGTATTGGTCGTGTTGATGCAGTTATCGCCGATGGTGTTATCGCTCGTTACCTCATGACAAAAGAACCTGGTAAATACAAAATCGTAGACGGTACTGATTACGGTGTTGACAACTTCGCTGTTGGTTTCCGTAAAGATGACACTGCATTACGTGATAATATCAATGGTATCTTAGCGGACATGAAAAAAGATGGTACTGCTGATAAAATCGTTGAAAAATGGTTGGGCTCTAGCGCAGACCTAGATAAGAGCGATGCTAAATAGTACAATTCGTGATATACTAATAGTACTATGGTCAGTATGTACAACAGATAATTAAAGAACGAAATGTACACTAGAGAAGAGGCCAGATGCCTCTTCTCTAGTCGTGTTTTGAAGGAGTATTCCATGTTAGATTATTTATTGCAGATTATCCCAACCATCGCTGATGGTTTAAAGGTAACCGTATCGCTCTTCTGTATTGTATGGATTTTATCCATTCCTGGCGGTATCTTACTTGCTTTGGTACGTCTATCTAAATTTACAGTGCTCGACAAAATTGTTGAAGCTTTCGTATATTTGATGCGCGGCACACCATTAATGCTACAAATTTTATTCGTTTACTATGCATTGCCTATCATTACAGATGGTGCGGTACAAATGGATGATGCTACAGCCGCTGTTCTTACATTCGTATTAAACTACGCCGCTTATTTATGTGAAATTTTCCGCGGTGGTATTCAATCCATTTCTCGTGGTCAGTACGAAGGGGCAAAGGTTCTTGGTTTTACCTATGCTCAAACAATGCGTAAAATCATCTTGCCACAAATGTTTAAACGCGTATTGCCTCCGCTTGCGAACGAAACAATTAACTTGTTGAAAGATACGTCTCTTGTATACGTATTGGCTATGAATGATATCTTGCGTATTACAAAATCTATCGTACAACGTGACTTTGATATCTCTGCTTTCTTGGTGGCAGCTTTGTTCTACTTGATCTTTACCTTTATTTTGACAAATATCTTCAACTACTTAGAAAGAAGATTTGCTGTATATGAAGATTAATCTATTCTGTAGTAGTGTGTCGTAGATATGGACTTAGTTGTTTTAAAGGGCTATAGCCCGTTTGAAATTACAGCTATTTATTTATACGACGATGTAAGAGGTACTTATGACATTTGTAAATATGGAGCGTATTGAAAAACGCTTTAACAATCAAACTGTATTGCGCGATGTATCGCTCAAAATGGATAGAGGGGAAATCGTTTCTATTATCGGCCCATCTGGCTCTGGTAAATCTACATTCTTGCGCTGCTTAGGGCAATTGGAAACCATTGATGGTGGCTCTATTACTGTAGATGGTACAGTTCTAGCTAGTACAGATGCTAATGGCACTGTAAACTATGCTAGCCAAGAAACACAACATGACTTGCTATTACGCATGGGTATGGTGTTCCAATCTTTCAATTTATTCCCTCATATGACGGTGCTTGATAACATTATGATTGCACCGCGTATGGTAAAAGGTATGAAAGATGATGAAATTTTACCGATTGCAGAGCGATTACTTAATAAAGTTGGCTTATGGGAAAAGCGCGATATGTATCCATCCCGTTTGTCTGGCGGGCAACAACAACGTGTGGCCATTGCTCGTGCATTGGCGATGAATCCAGAAATCATGCTCTTTGATGAACCAACATCCGCTCTTGACCCAGAATTAACTGGTGAGGTTCTTAAGACTATTAAACAGCTGGCTGATGATCATATGACGATGATTATCGTAACCCATGAAATGAATTTTGCTCGTGAAGTATCTGATCGTGTCATCTTCATGGCAGATGGTGTTATCCAAGAGGAAGGTACACCAGAACAAATTTTCAACAACCCACAGAACGATAGAACGAAAGCATTCTTGGAGAACATGTTATAGGAGGTCTTATGAAGTTACGTTTTATTGCTGCTACGTTAGCTGTCATGGCTATGAGCACGACCTCTATTATGGCAGAAGGTTTGCAAGGAACACCTGGAACTCCGATGGCAATCGTAGATTCCCAAAAAGACTCTGCCTCTATTTTGCCAGATCAGTATAAATCGTATGCGACTACGATGAATACAGTAGTTAAGGATTATAAAAATGGCTATACCTTTACCATACCATGGCGTGTAGCCGATGGTGTTAAGCTAGATATGGATGTGCGTAGTGAAAGTGAGCATATTCAAGGCTATTCTTTCAACCTAGCAGGTCCAACACAAGATGATTCCTATACTGTGTCTTTCACAAAACGCAATAATACACCGCAAGACGGGGTATCTCAAAAGGAATGGAATACGACTTGGTATGGTGTGCCAATCAAGGGCATGTCTGATGAAGAATACTTGAGCATCTGGCGTCAGCATAGTAATGTCTTTGAAAATAACGATATCGTTGGGGGCTTCTTTAACAAGAAAGGGGCTATATCAGCACGTTGGGATAAGACGACACCAAAGTCTTATGCTGAAATGACATCTACAGAGCCTGTTCAATCCGTATTTGAAGCAGAATTCATCATGGATAAGGATCCAACGCATCGCTATAACTTGGCGAGCACCTATGCTCCTATTCAAGGGGAATTTATGGAACAAGGTTTGATGGAGCATACGATTCCATCCTTTGAATTACTAAATAAGTCTGGTTCTAGTACAATTAAAGGTGTTAAGCAGTTTATCTCTGGCACAAGTGATATCAGTGTAGCTGAAGGCATTAAATTTGCCTATCCAAAAGGTTTTACCCGTCTAAATGAAAAGGGTAAAATTGCTTTTGCTAAGCATAATGTACGCCTCGATATTGAATCCTTTACAATTCCTGTACAAGCGGTTAGCACAGGCATGCCTACAATGATGGGCAAACAAATGCTAGGTGATTATTACCTTAAACAATTGGTTGAGGTGAATAAGGCAACGATCACGCGTTATGAAACGCATATTATCGATGGTAATGTGATGTTCTACTTGGCAGGTCATATGAAGAATCCTAATACAGCTGATACATCTGCAGCTGCACCAGTATCCTTTGCCGCTACTATTATCTTAGGTAATGAAGGCAATGTGGCGGTAGCTCGTATGATTGGTCCAGCAGGCACTAGCCTTAGCACACCAGAGCTTATTGATGTGCTTGATGGATTCAGATTGACTACCACATTGAATACTAACCAATCATCACAAGTTTTATAATATACACATAATATTCTTTTATTTGTATAAATCTGTATGATTTGTGCTATAATAAAAGAAATCCTCTAGAAAAAGAGGAGTTTTCCTTGATGGTCTAGAATATAATAATATAGGCTAAACGATCTTTGATCATATCCCCTTTGAGGGATTAGAAATAGGAGGGGTTATTATGGTTACCTACAAAACTATTGTCGTACCTACTGATGGTTCTGAAAATGCTAAACGTGCGTTGGAACATGCTCTCGCTGTAGCGGACCGCAACCATGCTGAATTGATTGTTGTTCACGTTGCAAACATCGTGTCTGCTATTTCCAATTTCGATCAAACACCAATTTCCGGTGGTTACGTATCTGAACAAATTGCAGAAGATATGGAAGAAACTGGTAAAGAAATTCTTAACGATGTAGTGAAAGAAATTCCTACAGGCGTAAAAGTTAAAAGCGTATTCGAAGTTGGTTCCCCTGGTCCTGCATTGTTAGCAGTAGCTAAAAAATACAATGCTGATCTTATCGTAATGGGTAGCCGTGGCCTTGGCCCATTGAAAGGCTTATTCATGGGTAGCGTAAGTAGCTATGTAACTAGTCACTCCACTTGCCCTGTATTGATCATTAAATAATTCATATCCTGTACAGATATGATACAAAAAGAGACTTTGTTGTAACAAAGTCTCTTTTTTACATCGTAAAAATGATATAATACTTATATGTATGCCTTTCAGGTTTACAAATAAATAAGAATGAACTTAAGTTTTATGAGAACCATATTATAAAATAGCATTAGATAATTATTGGGGGACTATATGAGCGACAAACAAGAAGCATTGCTAAAGCTGGCAGAACTGTTTAAAATCTTGGGTGACCCTACACGCCTAAAAATAGTAGAATTATTATTAGAAAATGAAATGTGTGTAAATCACATTGCTGAAACAATGGGAATGGGTCAATCTGCTATTTCTCATCAATTGCGTGTACTCCGTCAAGCGCGTCTCGTAACTTATCGCAAGGAAGGGAAAACTGCATACTACTCTCTGAACGATGATCATGTAGAAGGTCTCGTAAGAATGGGTATGGAACACGTATCTCATCAATAGTTATATAGCCATATAGCCATATTGCATACTATTTGTCTAACTTGATTAGGGATATACAAAAGTAGTCATGATATACATATCCTTTAAAGAGATATAAAGTTAAAACATAAGAAAAGGAGCCGTTTATACGGCTCCTTTTTGTATAGGTATACTAGTATTAATATAATGGGAAAAGGTAATAGGCTATCGTAATAAATAGTGGCATAGTTACTGCTGATAGTATGGTTGTACCCATTACAATTTGCGTAGCGTATTCTGGATTGTTTTTCATCTCGATAGCAATAAGGGCCATATTGATGGCTGTTGGTACGCTATAGGTGATGACAATCGTTTGCGCTGCAATCGGGTGCATAGGACCATAGAACATTATAAATAATATAGTAATAACTGCAGCAATGAGAGGACTTACGACGAGACGTAAGGATGTAGCGAGCATAACATCCGCCTTAAAGAAGTTTAATGGCGTTCTGTTAATCTGCACCCCTAAAGCGATCATAGCAACGCCTACAAAGGCATTAGCAAAGATTTTAAGAGGGGCAAAGAAGAATAGGCCGTGTAAATCAAATGGTAAGAGCTGGCAAAGTAATGCAAGCGGTATAGCATATACCATAGGCATATGGAAGACTACACTTAACGCATCCTTTGTGCTCAAACGCCCAGCACCAGCTTGGTAGAAACCATAGGTATTACTTGTAATGGTCTGTATAATCATAATGGATACGACGCTGACAAGACCTAAATCAGCATAGGGGGTTGCGCCATCGATGACGTAAGGCACATTGGTAAATACAAAGATGGCAAGGGCGATGCCCATATTGCCGACATTGTTAAACATAACGCAGTTCTTTAATGTGGCGATTTTTGCTACATCATAACCTTGTATTTTGCCGACTACACCTGAAAGGATAGAGTTCAGTATGAGTACAACTAGTGCACAAAATACGATTTCTAACGTACCTGATGTAAATTTAGCTTCATACATAGCCCTAAATACAAAGGTAGGCAATAATATGTAGAAGTTTAGTTTACTCAGCGTATATAAATCTAGTTTAAATTTTCTATCCAATATAAACCCTACGCCTATCAGTATAAAAATAGGAATCATAGAGTTCATAAATATATGTCCTATTAGCTCGAATATATTCATTATCTCACCTAGAGTTTCTTATTAATTTAGTATGGATTTAATGTATAGTATTATCATACCATAGTATGTATTGTTCGGGGCTTAAAAGTTTTATCCATTATGATTTCTTATGATATTCATCAGAAATATATATGCAAAATGTGAGTTTTTACATACATATTAATTAACAAATATATAGTATAATGTGAATATATCGTATATTTAGTTTGTTCTTTGAACGTGTCTCTACGGTGAGTAACCATAGCTTTCACAGTGTGGAGTCCAAAAGGGATGCACAGGAGGAATTATGAAACGAATTCTATTAGTATTAATGAGCGTTTTCATGCTAGCCTTGTTAGTGGGGTGTGGTAGTGACACAAACAAAGCAGCAGATTCTGCTAAACCAAGCACATCTGAAAAGATTACTGTACAGGCGGCAGCGAGCTTGAAAGGGGCCCTTACTGAATTGGCAGAGTCCTACAAAAAGAGTCATAACTTAGCAGACGACCAAATTGCTATTAACTTTGCTGGTTCTGGCACATTGCGCCAACAAATTGAACAAGGTGCACCAGCAAGCTTATTTATCTCTGCCGACGAAAAGAATATGAAAATGTTGCAAGATAAAGACCTTGTAACAGATGTTAAACCATTTGTAACTAATGAATTAGTTCTCGTAGTTCCAAAAGGGCAACCTAAAGTTGAATTAAATCAAATTGCTTCTGTTAAACGTATCGTTTTAGGTAATCCTGAAACTGTACCAGCTGGTAATTATGGTAAACAAGTATTAACAAAATTAGGTGTTTGGGAACAAGTTGAACCAAATGTAGTATATGCTAAAGACGTAAAAGCTGTAACAGCATCCATTAGCCAAGGTGCTGGTGATGCGGGCTTTATCTATAAAACAGATGCTATTGCTGCAGGTGATGCAGTTCAAATTTCTGCTGTAACACCGGCAGATTCCCATGATCCAGTTATTTATCCAATCGGTATCATTAAAAAATATGACAACGCATTGGCAAAAGACTTTTACCAATATGTAATGAGCCCAGAAGGCCAAAAAGTATTAGAAAAATACGGTTTCTCTCCTTCTAAATAAGAGTTAAACGCTAGCTTTCAGGGCTAGCGTTTTCTTATGATACAATATAGATATTATTATGAATATGTTAGACATACATTTTTACATGCTATATGATGCAAATAAGTAAATCATTTTAAAACTAGATGTATTTTTATTATTACTGATTTTAGTCTTATTGATAGAAAGGGGGCGTACCATGAGTCCGTTTTGGCTATCCTTATGGGTGGCGAGCGTTGCGCTTATCATCGTTATTGTTACAGGCTTAGGCGCTTGTTATTGGATGAATCGCTGTAAGTGGGGCGGTATGGCTATTTTAGATGCCCTAATTACATTGCCTCTTGTATTGCCACCAGTAGTTGTTGGTTTTGCTCTTCTCATGGTATTTACTCCAGGATATGCGTTCGGTGCGTGGCTCGAAGCTCATGGTATGAGTGTGGTCTTTGCCGCTTCTGGTGCAGTTGTTGCATCCTCTGTCATTGCATTCCCCCTATTTTATCAAACAGTGCGCTCTGCGTTGCAGTCCGTTGATCATAATATGGAGGATGTAGCGCGTACATTGGGCGCTTCAGAATTGCGTATATTCTTTACCATATCTGTGCCTCTTGCATGGAAAGGTATTTTAACAGGTAGCATCTTGGCGTTCTGCCGCGCCATGGGTGAGTTTGGAGCGACTATCTTGATTGCGGGCAATATTCCAAAGGTAACGCGCACTATGCCACTAGCTATTTACTCTTACGTAGAGGCTGGGCAATATATGGATGCCTTTGAGCTTGTTGTTTATATTTGTGTTCTTACATTGGCATTGTTGAGCGGTATTCACCTCATTACGAAGGGGTCTTTGTTCCGCCATACAGAGAATAACTAGGAGGTTCTATGATTACATTTTCCTTTACTGTAGCTAGACCTTCTGTGACTGTGAAAGCTGATGGGGCACTGACTTCTGGCATTACTGTGCTGACTGGTCAATCTGGCAGTGGTAAAAGTACCTTTATCAAATGCATTGCAGGGCTCGTAAAACCCACCACTGGCAGTATTCAATACGATGAAACGACGTGGGTTGATCGAGATAAAAAGATATGGGTGCCTGCTCAAAAACGTCAAGTAGGCTATATGCCGCAAGGCAATATTGTATTTCCTCACTTGTCGGTAGAACATAATATTACCTATAGTAAACGAGGCACACCTGACATGTGTGATACATTGTTACAACGTTTGGGTTTAGAGAAATATCGTAATACCAAGGCTGGTAGCTTATCTGGTGGTGAGCAACAGCGGGTTGCACTAGGCCGTGCGCTCTACTCAAAACCTACTATTTTACTCCTTGATGAGCCTTTATCTGCACTCGATTGGAACTTACGAAAACAAGTGCGTGAAGACCTCGTTTCCATCATTCGCGAATGGGATGTACCTTGCGTATGGGTAACACATGATGAAAGCGAAGTAGAAGCTGTAGGGGATAGACATTGGATCTGTGAAAACGGACTCATTACAATTTCTGAATAATGGGAACTATTTTAAAATCTTATAGTTTTGATGCAGTGAAAAAAACTATGAAAATTAAATAAGAGATACATAAAAACACCTTCATAATCCTTGATATGTACCCCCTTTACTGGATAACCAGTAAAGGGGGTATTTTCATGAGATATAGTTATCAATTTAAAAGGAAAGCAATTGAATTATTCTATCGAGGTGAATGGCCTAAGACACCTAACGGTGTAACAACAGATACATTTCATAGACTAATAAGAGACTGGGTTAAACTAGAGCAGCATCATGGCCCGGACATTAATAAAAATCGAGGGACTAATAAGTATTGGACTCCAGAAGAGAAATATAGTTTGGTATGCCAAGTCCTCTCTGGACAAGGATTGAGAACAGTAGCTATTGTAGCTGGTATTAATTCTGGGCAGCTGTATCAATGGGTTCATAAATACAAAACTTTGGGATACAATGGTCTTATCAATAAATCTAAAGGGCGACCATTAAAGGATTCCAAAATGAAACTACCAAAGAATACTTCACCTCGAACACTGAATGAGAGTGAATATGAAGAACTCATTCGCTTACGTGCTGAAATTGCGTATATTAAAGCTGAAAATGAAGTCATAAAAAAAGAGATTGCCTTGAGAGAAGAAAAAGAGGCTGCGCGACTCAAGGCGAAAAAGCAGCGATTATCAAAACGCTCCGCCAGCAAGGCTATCAACTAAAACATCTTTTGAAAGCTATGCCAATGTCCAAATCTACCTATTATTTTGAACTTACTAAAGTAGATCTTGTAGATAAAAGAAATACAGAGCTAAAAGATGAAATTCAAAAGATTTTTACAGAACATAAAGGGCGGTATGGTGTACGCCGTGTATATCGGGAGCTTCTTAATCGAGGTTTTGTAGTTAATCATAAACGAGTACAAAGACTTATGCATTGTATGGGACTCGCAGGAAAGCGACCGAAAGAAAAGTATCACTCTTACAAAGGGAAAGTCGGTAAGGTAGCAGAAAATATCGTCAATAGAGATTTTAGTACAACTGCACCATTACAAAAATGGACTACTGATGTGTCTCAATTTAATTTCTCGTGGGGAAAATGCTATTTGTCACCTATTTTAGATATGAATACGAATGAGATTATTGCTTATGACTTAGCATTAAGGCCCAACTTAGAACAAATTTCTCGTATGTTAGAGAAGGCATTTAAGAAGTTTACGAATCTTTCGGGATTAATCTTCCACTCTGATCAAGGCTGGCAATACCAACATAACTATTTTAGACAAGCACTTAAAGAACATGGCATTATTCAGTCTATGTCTAGAAAAGGAAATTGTTATGATAACTCTGTGATGGAAACCTTTTTTGGTAGATTGAAAACAGAAATATATTATGGTTTTGAAACAGAATATTCATCATTTAATGCTTTTGCAGTAGCAATAGAAGAATACATTAACTATTACAACAACAAAAGGATCCAGAAAAAAACAAAATGGATGCTTCCTGTAAAATACAGGGAAGCATCCATGTGTTTAGGCTAGTAAATAATATGTGTCCAGGAAAATGGGTACATATCACCTACTGGTGGATTGTGAAGGTGTTTTCTTTTTAGATAGTTGATAGCAGTGTATTTACCATTATCTTTAATCTTTAGTATTGAATTAGTACGTTTATAATAGATGTTACCTGCTAATGCTACTTAATTTCTGTTGATGCGTGCGCTGTTTTACTTATATATCCAACGATAGCGGTTACTATGAAGGCCATAGCAAAAGATGGTAATGTAGCACCTATTGTGCTTTCACTATGTAACATATAGTGGTATAAACCAACAGATACGGCCCAAATAAGACCTCGTACGAGATAAGCCGATAATGTTTGTACTTGTTGGCGATTGATAAAGTAGTCTGCCAATAAGATGGCAATCATCGGCGTAAATACTGAGCCGATGAGGTATAGGAAGTCTGTAATATCATCCATTGGATATAGAATCGCTGCAATAGTGCCCACGATAGTAACGATGACGGCTACCCCTTTACTAGATGCACCGTTATAGATCGTCGTACTAGATACGCCTGCAGAGTAAGCGTCCATAAAGGTTGTCGTAACGGTAGAGAAGATGATAACAATGAGTCCCGCAAGGCCAAGTCCTGCATTCATCATGATAGTAATGATGGAATCACCACCGCCAAAGATAGCGGCACTAAGACCTAAGGTGTACATAACGATACTTGTTATAGTGTAGACTGTAGCACTTGTAAGGGAGGCGGAGAAAGGTTTTTTGCTTTCACGCGTATAATCACTGATGAGAGGTAGCCAAGATAGTGGCATGGCAATAGATAATTCAAGAGCAGCGATGAAACTCATGTTTCCACTAGATAGAAGGCTAGCGTCACTAGGCCACTGCAATATCATGTGAGCGCCCATGTAAAGGGTGAGTCCTAGCAATAGAACAGATACGATGGCTTGAATATAGCCCGTATTGTGGAGGCCGATGAAAAGCCACAGGATGACAAGCGCTCCGATAGCTATGGTCCAAACCATAGGGGATAGGGGCGCTAGCTCTTGTAGGGCTAGCATAGCGTCGTAGATCATGATGCTAGTCCAGCCGATAAGTTGAAGCATATTTAAAAAGGCAAAGCCTTTAGCCCCTAGTGGGCCAAAGCTAAAGGCAGTAGTATTCATACTGCCTTGCCGTAAACGGCCACCGATAAGGCCAGCTCCAAAGAGTAATATACCACCGATGATATGCCCCAGTATGATGGCATATAGACCTTGGGTGAGCCCTAAGGGGGCCAGATAGGTTCCTGTCATGATTTCCGCTATAGATAGAGCGGCACCAAACCATATCATGGCGAACTGTGATTGTGTAATGTGTGTATCTTTCATACGTCCTCCTTGCCAGAAAGTCATAGAAAAAGCCGAGTTCAATAGGAACTCGGCTATTAATCCTCTATGTTCCCTACGTTGGCATTATCCAAATCAGGTTATGGGTTAAAGCGATAGCTTACTCTCAGCCCACTCTTGTGAGCACCCCGTTATGGCTTCATTATATGCGGATAATAGGAAACCGTCAATTCTTTTGTTGCATAGATTGTATAATAATGTTATAACTAGAGTATAAAAATATATTGCCACTAGGGGTGCTTTTGCTGAGATTGACCATTCAAAACCCTAGACCTGATCTAGATAATACTTGCGTAGGGAAGTGGAGTGAAACATAATACTAAACTATTACGAGACCATTCCATTTGGAGTGGTCTTGTTTTTATATGTTTGGAGGTATTATGAAAAAACTGATTATTGCTAGCATATGTGTGGCCTTAGGTGTAGTATTATCTACTACATCAATTCCTGTTGGGCCGGCTCGTATTTTTCCGTTTCAACATATGATTAATGTTATCTTAGCCGTTGTGGTGGGGGCAAGATTTTCCGTAGGAGCTGCCTTTAGTACATCTTGTTTACGCAATGTATTGGCACTAGGTTCTCCTTTAGCCTTTCCTGGCAGCATGATTGGCGCTTGGTTATCGGCTTATTTATATAAGAAATATAACGCTCTATGGGCGGCGGCTCTAGGCGAAATCATTGGTACCGGCCTTATCGGTGCTCTCGTAAGTTATCCAATAGCCCATTTCCTATTAGGTAAACCTTTGGCATTGTTGACTTTGATTACATCCTTCGCCATGAGCTCTGTGGCAGGTGCTTGCATAGGTTTCATAGTATTACAAATCTTATCTCGTCGTCATCTATTACATAAGGAGGCATAATGAAACTACATACTGCATTGACAATTGCTGGTACTGATCCTAGTGGTGGTGCCGGTATTATGGCCGATTTGAAATCCTTCCAAAGTCGTCACGTATACGGCATGGCTGTTGTTACCTCTGTGGTAGCCCAAAATACGACAGGCGTACATCATGTAGAACATCTGTCGCTAGAGAGTATTGACCGACAATTACACGATGTGTATTCTGACATTGAACCACAAGCTGTTAAGACGGGCATGATTGCCTTGCCGGAGATGATGGATCTTATCTATCCTTATATGAGTAAACCAATTCCTTATGTAATGGATCCCGTTATGATTGCCACTAGCGGTGACCGACTCGTATCAGATGAAGCAGTGAATTTCTTAAAATCCAAACTTATTCCGACGGCTACAGTGATTACACCTAACCGCAGCGAGGCTGAGGTCTTAGCGGACATGTCTATTAATTGTGAAAGCGATATAACAACAGCAGCGAATCGTATCTTACAGGACTTAGGACCTCAAGTAGTTATCATTAAAGGTGGTCACATCGGTGAAGATGCAACGGATTATGCTTTCACTAAAGATGGTAGCGTCCGTACTTGGACAAGCCCTAAATATGATACGGTGCATACTCATGGTACAGGCTGTACCTTCTCCGCCGTGATTACGGCGGAGCTTGCAAAGGGCCGTGATGTAATGGATGCCATTGGTATTGCCAAGGACTATATTGCCCTTGCTATTAAACATAATCCTGGACTGGGAAATGGCTGTGGTCCCGTTAATCATATGGCTTATGGCCTCTTATCTAATGGACCTGAAACGATGGATGAGCTCTTGAAAAATGACGAGAGGAGATAGTGATATGACCCATGAAAATCCATATATGAATGGTCAAATTTGGCCTGAACTCAATATATTAGAAATCTTGCGCCAGAGAAACCCTCTCGTTATTTGTATTACTAATGATGTGGTGAGGACCTTTACAGCTAATGGTTTACTCGCTATTGGCGCATCACCGGTGATGAGTGAGTGTAGTGAAGATTTAAAAGACCTCATCGTCCATGCATCGGCGCTACTCATCAATATTGGAACCCTTACGCCAGACAAAGTTAGTTACTACAAAGATGCTATAGCACTGGCGAAGAAACATGAGGTTCCTATCGTTTTAGATCCAGTAGGTTGTCATGCGGGGGCTTATCGTTTATCTGTGGTGTTAGACTTGATTAAGACTGGTGAGATCTCATTAGTGCGAGGCAATCAAAGTGAAATTAAAGCTATCTACGATGCTTTAAGTCCTAATAATCAGGCAGATACATCCACTACCGGTAAAGGTGTAGATGGAGGACAGATCGAGGATAGTGCTGTTATCGCCTATCGTCTAGCCCGCCTTATTAACTGCCCTGTTGTAGCTACTGGCGAAGAGGATTATGTTTCTGATGGAACTCGGGTATTTGCTGTTCCACACGGACACCCTATTATGACGGCTGTAACGGGTACGGGCTGTCTATTAGGTGCTGTATTGGCGGCTTTCTTTAGTGCTTACTACCCATGTAAAAATAGACTGTCTATCGGTGAGTTTCTCGCTTACGCATTGGCTTACTATGGTTTAGCCGGTGAAAGTGCAGTGCAAGTAAGTGGCGTACAACCTGGTAGTTTTAGTGTAGCCTTTATGGATAGTTTATATACACTCGATGATGCGGTGCTTATATCTGAAAATCGTATACGCCCTGTAGTTGTGCCAGATCAATTACAAGTATATTTCATCAGTGGTACGCAAGATGTGGAACTGAATGAAAATCGTTTACTCTCTATCGTAGAGGATGCTTGTCGAGGCGGTGTGACTTGTTTCCAATTTAGAGAAAAGGGCGTAGGTACTTTAATTGGGCAACAGAAACTAGAGTTAGCCCAACAATTACAACAAATCTGTGCTAAGTACAATGTGCTGTATATTATCAACGATGATGTAGACTTAGCGATGGCTGTAAATGCTGATGGTATACATGTAGGTCAAGAAGATATGCGTCTAGAAGAGGTGCGTAATCTTGTGGGCCATAAGGTGGTTGGTATTTCAATTCACTCTGTGGAGGAACTACATAAGACCGATGTAATTTACGCTGATTGTGTAGGTGTAGGTCCTATGTATGCTACAAGTAGTAAACCTGATGCACAAGCGCCATGTGGACCAAATCGAATTACAGAACTTCAAGCAGAAGGCTTAACATTACCATGTGTAGGAATAGGTGGCATCACTTTAGATAATGCAAAACTTGTACTACAAGCGGGGGCCTATGGTGTAGCTGTAATTTCTGCTATTGCTCATGCAGATAACCCTTATGAGGCGGTACAACAGTTTAAGCATTTAGTGGATAGTACTAAATAGCGAATAGAACACAAAAAAAGACGATGACCTAAGTCATCGTCTTTTTGTTAAGGAAGTTGTTAGTACTTACTGTAAGATTATATTGTACTTACAGGTGTGTTTAATTTAAATCTGTACTTACAGGTTGTTAGTTTAGTTAGTGTCGTACTTACAGATTAGATGGATTCCACGAAACGGTGGAAGAAAGCTTGTGGGTGAGCACATACTGGGCAAACTTTAGGAGCTTCTTCACCAACGTGTACGTAACCACAGTTAGCGCAGATCCAAGCAACTGGTTCATCGTTAGTGAATACTTTGTTACCAGATACTTGAGCTGCTAATGCAAGGTAACGAGCTTCATGACGAGCTTCGATTTTACCAACTTCGCGCATTTGGTAAGCGATTTTTGCAAAGCCTTCTTTTTCAGCTTCGTCAGCGAAATCTTTGTACATTGTAGTGTGTTCGTAGTTTTCACCAGCTGCTGCATCACGAAGGTTAGCTTCGATATCGGAAGATACGTCGCCACCATGAAGAGCTTTGAACCACAATTTAGCATGTGCGGATTCGTTGTGAGCTGTTTCTTCGAAATAATCAGCGATTTCGTTCATGCCAGCTTTACGAGCTGCTGCTGCGTAGAAAGTATATTTTTGAAATGCTTGGGATTCGCCAGCGAATGCTGCTTGAAGATTTTTTTCAGTGTTAGAACCTTTTAATTCTGCCATTTTAATACTCCTTTGTACTTACGATAATTTTCAAATTTGTTACTTAACTTATATATTCATAACCACTTGGTTGTGAAGTCAAACAATAGAATACTTATTCTACAATTTTCGTGGGCGACTTCGCCTTAGTAAGAAAACTTATTCTTGGATTAAATAGACACTTGCCTAACTCTTAAAATAGTACTTACTGATTTTTGTTTTTTCGGCACTTGCCGTCTTAACAGTTTTATATACAATGGTGTATCCGTATACTTAACGAATAATCATTGTTGACTATATTGTAACATACTAAATGAGAAATGCAAGTGTTTTTGTAAAATTTATTTCGAAAATTTTCTAAATGATAAATATTATCAATGTAGTAAAAATGCGGTTTCTTAAAGACTGAATAGTATAGGATTTGTAAAAATAGCCAATTTTGATATTGAGAATGATAACTAAATGAAAAATCATTATTGATTAGATATTGATAACCTTTTCGTTAAATGTACTAATAACTACCCATAAAATGACTATATAACTATAGAATTATGATATGTTTATAGAACTTTGTATTTCTTGTATAATAAGTATATAAATACTGAACGTTGTAAAAGGAGGCGCTATGGCATTTGTTAGATATTACGTAGGCGATGTGGTAAAGATGAAAAAGTCACATCCTTGCGGCAGTGATGAATGGGAAGTCAAACGGATTGGCACTGACTTCCTCATTGTATGTAATGGCTGTGGTCATCAACTGTTGATGCCGCGCCCAAAATTTGAAAAGGCAGTTAAGAAAATTATATCTAGATTGCCAGAGAATGAATAAGGGGGACGTATGGTACGACTCACTGATTACGTAACAAGTGGGGGCTGTGCATGTAAGATTGGGCCTCATATATTAAATCGTGTATTAAAAGCGGTGACGCCTGTTACTAATGAACATGTATTAGCAGATATGACAGGCGCTGACGACGCAGGCGTATATAAACTTTCAGACAAACTAGCATTAGTACAAACATTAGATTTCTTTACGCCTATGGTTAATGATCCTGTTTTATTTGGGAAGATTGCTGCGGCTAATGCGTTGAGTGATGTGTATGCTATGGGAGGAACACCGTTAACGGCTATGAACATTGTGGGGTTCCCTGTGCCTCTTGTTGAACAAGGCGTATTAACAGATGTATTAAATGGGGCGGGATCCATTGTGGCTGAATCTGGTGCTGCCATTGTTGGTGGTCACAGCATTGAAAATAAAGAGCCTATCTTCGGTATGTCTGTAACAGGGCAAGTGAATCCAAACCGAATTTGGAAAAATAAAGGGGCCCAAGTAGGGGATGTGCTGATATTAACTAAGCGAATTGGTACAGGGATTATGAATAATGCTCTAAAAGGTGATTTATTTCCTGTAGGTACTGAGCAGGCCGTCACTAGCATGAGTACGTTAAATCGGGTGGGAGCAGAAGTGGCTCACAACTTTACCATCCATGCTTGTACGGACGTAACAGGCTTTAGTCTCATGGGGCACTCTGTAGAAATGGCTAGTGCCTCTGATGTGACAATACACATTAAGGCTTACGACATTCCTCTCTTTGATGATGTCATCGAAGCGGCTCAGATGGGATTAGTACCAGCTGCATCCTATGGGAATCGAAAGGCTATAACAGACGTTCAAGTAGATCAGGCTTTGGACCCTGTATGGACGGATATTCTCTTTGATCCCCAAACCTCGGGTGGTTTACTGTTCTCTGTTCCCGCTAATGAAGGTGAACAACTCGTAGAGGCGTTACATAAGGCTGGTATAGACTGTGCGGCTATTATTGGTACTGTTGAAAGCTTTAGTGGATTAGCAGTACGCGTTACAGAATAGATTTATAAAAAACAAGTTTTCTACTATTGGCTATCGATATTTAATTACAATATCATTAGCTGATAGCTGATAGCTGATAGCTGATAGCTGATAGCTGATAGCTGATAGCTAATAGCTGATAGGTAATACTTTTACAAAATATATAATGTATATAATATAGAGGTGTATGATGAGCAATACAAATGAATTAACTGTAGATGTACGTGGTAGCTTGTGTCCAAAACCTGTGATTGAAACTAAGAAGGTTAGCGATGCGAATCCAGATGCTGTTATTACTACTATTGTAGATAATGAAGTGAGTCGCGATAATGTAGAAAAGTTTGGTAAGTCTCGTGGTTATGGTGTGGCTATTCGCCAAGATGGTAAGGATTTCTACCTCACTATGACCCCTAATGATAATCCAGTATCAGATGGTAGTTGTGAACCAATGAGTTTTGGCAACCGTGTCATCTTGATGACAAAGGACTATCTTGGTGAAGGTAGTGAAGAATTAGGCCGTAACCTAATGAAAACGTTCTGGGTATGCATGGTAGAAGCAGATGTGAAACCATCTAAGATTTATTTCATTAATAGCAGTGTTAAGATGGTAACTAACGATTCTGTTCATTTGGAAAATATTAAAAAGTTAGCTGATGCAGGTGTTGAAATTGCAGCCTGTGGGATTTGCCTCGATTTCTATGGTGTGAAAGAAAACATTGGCGTAGGTAGTATTACAAATATGTATGCTATTACAGATGCAATCCTTGGCGACAATATTGTTAAGCTATAATGTTAGCAGCTTATTTTGATATATTGATTTTAAGCTATTGGTTTAGATTAGATTTTTCATTTCGAGCATTAATAGTTTAGGTGAAAGAAATCTAATCGTATCGATTGTGGTAGGAGGTGAGGCATTGGAAAATAAAAAATTACTTGTTGTTTTTACATCCTATTATTTTGGCGATAAAGCAGATAAGTTATTAACAGAACTAGAGGTGCCTCATCAATTAATGGCTACACCTCCAGAGCTGTACGATATGTGTGGTTTATCGGTGCAAATAGATCCGAGTATTGTTGAGCAGGTTCAGACTATTTTAAAAGAACATAAGATTAGTACGTCAGGACTTTTTTGGTATGAAAAAGGGGAGCTGGCTGTACCATATAAAGACTAGACTATGTCTAGTCTTTTGTGTTTTATGATGCATTTCATATGATTAGTATGGATATTATGGTAGTATAAGCATAGGATATTTTTATCACTTATGGAGGTATATATGAGCAAATATGAAATAGAAAATGTAAAATTAACGGCTCCTAAATTGGATCGTAAAGATTTAGAATATGCTATGACATATCGTTATGCATGTAAGAAGTTTGATAGCAAGAAGAAAATCTCTGAAGAAGACTGGAATGCAATTTTAACAGCAGCTCGCTTGGCACCAACATCCCTTGGTTTTGAACCTTATGAATTGTTAGTCATCCAAAACCCTGAAATTCGTGAAAAAATGAAAGCTCATGGCTGGGGCATTCAAGCAGGTCTTGAAGCAAGTCATTTTGTAGTGTTCTTAACACGCAAAAAGGTAGACTTAGAATTTGATTCCCCTTATGTTCGTCATATTCAAGAGGAAGTTAAACAATTACCTGCAGAAATTGATGCAGCATATCGTGAAAAATATGCCCAATTCACTACAAGCGATTATAAAACATTTGAATCTGAACGGGCTGCCTTTGATTGGGCCTCTAAACAAGGGTATATCGTTATGGCGAATATGATGACTATGGCGGCGTATGAAGGCTTAGATTCTTGTCCATTAGAAGGCTTCAATCAAGATGACATGACCGCACTCTTAGGTGATGAACTTGGCCTGTTCGATACTAAACACTTTGGCATTGCTGTAATGGCTGCCTTTGGTTACCGAGACGAAGAACCACATCGTAATAAAACACGTCGTACAATGGATGAAATTGTAACAGTAGTTGAGTAGATCATATATGTAGAACTAAATCGAAATTCTTCATTTAACCTTTAGAATTGAATGCTATATTATAAATATATAACAATTCTAAAGTATTTATAAATACTGTATTTTTGATGGGATTTATGAATATTTTGATTGAATAGGAAGGAGTCACAATTATGGCATTAGAAGATAAATTAGATCAAGTTAAAGGTGCAGTAAAAGAAAATGCAGGTAAATTAACTGATGACAAACAAATGCAAGCAGAAGGCGTTGTTGAAAATACAGTAGCAAAAGTAAAAGACGCTGCTACTAATGTTGCTGATGACGTTAAAAAGGCTGCGGATGATGTTAAAGATGTAGTAGATGGTGCGATTAGCGGCCTTAAAAATGCATTGGGCAATGATGACAAATAAAATTAAATAAAAGCTATTATATAGCAATGAAAAAAACCAGTAAATCGATAGATTTACTGGTTTTTATTATTTATAGATTTGATTATACGTTGAAGCGGAAGTGTGTTACATCGCCGTCTTTCATAACGTAGTCTTTACCTTCAAGGCGTACAAGGCCTTTTTCTTTAGCCGCGTTTTGGCTACCGCAAGCTTGTAAGTCATCGAAGGATACGATTTCGGCGCGGATAAAGCCTTTTTCGATATCAGAGTGGATTTTACCAGCCGCTTGAGGCGCTTTTGTGCCGTTTACGATTGTCCAAGCACGAGCTTCCATTTCGCCAGCTGTGAAGTAGTTGATAAGACCTAAGAGTGCATAACTTGCTTTGATAAGTTTAGTTAAGCCAGATTCTTCAAGGCCAAGATCTTCGAGGAATGCAGCGGATTCTTCTTCGGATAACTCTGCAATTTCGGACTCGATACGAGCGGACACAACAACGATGCCAGCGCCTTCGTTTTTCGCATATTCCTCAACGCGTTTTACATATTCGTTGGAAGAGTAGTCAGATACTTCATCTTCAGAAATGTTAGCTACATAAAGAGATGGTTTTGCTGTAAGCAATGTTAACTCTTTAATCATTTCCAATTCTTCTTCTTCAAGACCTTGTGCACGAACTGGTTTTGCTTCACCTAAACCTTCGATGATGCGTTCTAGCAATGGTAATTCAGCGCGAGCATCTTTATCGCCAGATTTAGCGATTTTTTCAATACGTTGTTTACGTTTTTCAACGGATTCAAGGTCTGCAAGACAAAGTTCAGTGTTGATGATTTCGATGTCGCGAATTGGGTCGATGGAGCCAGACACGTGAGTGATGTTAGGGTCATCAAAACAGCGAATAACTTGTGCAATAGCATCTACTTGGCGGATGTGGCTAAGGAATTTATTACCTAAACCTTCGCCTTTAGATGCACCTTCTACGAGGCCAGCGATATCTACGAAGCGCATAGCAGCAGGAAGAATACGTTTGGAGCCGAACATTTCAGCCAATACAGCTAAACGATTATCTGGAACGTCAACTACACCTACATTCGGCTCAATTGTACAGAATGGATAGTTGGCAGCTTCAGCGCCTGCTTTTGTAATAGCGTTGAATAATGTACTTTTACCAACATTTGGAAGGCCTACGATGCCTACTTCTAAATTTGTGCTCATGGTACCACCTTTTATTAAAACATTGATTTCGTTCTTTGTGAAAGCTTTCATTAGAAACATATTTCTTATAAAAACCTTATCAAACACATATTATATCATATTCTAATCGATATATACATTTCTATAGAATTTGGTCTAGATTATTTTTTGATTAGTGCTATAATGAAATGGCGATAAAAAATATTCATAAAAAATATTGATAAATAGATGTAACTATATAATAAATATATAACTATTTCTTATTTATTAATTAAATGAAAAATTTTGATAATCGTAATGAGACTAAGCTGTGTATGAATAAATATATGTATCATAGATTTGTTTATAACCTGGCTAAGGAAGGAAGTTAACCATGTTTTCTAAGTTATTTGATAGTTTTCTAGTACATTATTTAGAACGGTTTAATGATCATTGTTTTACTGTGAAAATTGGCGATAATGAATACACGATCGGTGAAGGTGAACCTGAGTTTACGATTCGCGTAAATAGTGATATCCCTAAAAAGGATATACTTGTTTCTGCAGAGCTAGCATTGGGCGAAGCGTATATGCGCAAGGATATCGAAATAGAAGGGGATTTGTTTAAAGCACTTTGCGTTGTGCTTGGCCATGTAAACAAAGATTCTATCAATAAAAAAGTACTTAGTTCACTATTTAATGTAGGTCTAAAAAAGAAAGACCAAAAACAACAAGTGTCCTCTCACTATGATTTGGGCAATGAGTTTTATAGCTTATGGTTAGATAAAACAATGAGCTATTCTTGTGCGTATTTTAAACATGAAGATGATAGCTTAGAAGAGGCACAGTATCAAAAGGTACATCATATTCTTGATAAATTGTATTTAAAAGAAGGCATGACCTTACTTGATATTGGCTGTGGTTGGGGCTTCCTTTTGATTGAAGCAGCTCGTAAATATGGTGTTAAAGGCTATGGTTGTACCTTGTCTGAAGAGCAATGGAAGAAAGGCCAAGAGCGTATTAAGAAATTTGGCCTTGAAGGACAAGTTGAAATTGAATTAATCGACTATCGCGATGTAGCTGCCTCTGGTCGTACATTTGATCGTATTGTCAGTGTAGGTATGTTAGAACATGTAGGGCGTCCAAACTTCCCACTCTACATGGAAGATGCGTCCACCATGTTAAATGATGGGGGATTGTTCTTGCTTCATTACATCAGTGATCCAGCCGAAAAAGAAACAAGTGCATGGATTCGTAAGTATATCTTCCCAGGTGGTTGCTTGCCATCCCTTCGTGAAATGGTTGGCATTGCCTATGATTATGGTATGAATGTTATCGATGTTGAAAGCTTGCGCTTGCACTACTATAAAACATTGATGCATTGGTACAATAATTTCCAAGGCGTCCGAGATCAAGTAGAAAAGGTACGTGGCACTGAATTCGTCCGTATGTGGGATTTATATCTCTGTGGTTGTGCTGCTGGTTTCTATATTGGCAATATGGATTTACACCAAATCCTTATGACAAAAGGCGTTAATAACGATTTACCATTAACTCGTTGGTACTAATAGTATTGTAGTAAAGCATATATTGTAATTAGTAAAGAATATAATGTCTATATATATAGGGACCGTCTAAGGACGGTCCCTTTGTTGTATCTAATTATTATAGTTAGATGTGTTGTATGTGAATGTGTTTTGATTAGATATATATTGAAAGCATAAAAAAGAGGATAACCGAAGTTATCCTCTTTAGTGTGTATTGAATTATAGAGAGTGAGCTCGTAATTCTTCAGCGGAATGTGTGGAAATCCAAGCCGGTGGAATATCGAATACAGTGTAGCAACCTGTGCCGCCATGTTTAGCAAGGCGGTAGATACCACGAGCGTAAGCAACAAGTGCGGAGCCTGTGAATTCAGGGTTGGAGTCAAGTTTTAAGGAGTACTCGATAACGTGACGAGTGCCTTCTGTGCTTTCACCAGAGCGAAGAACGAAGCCACCATGTGGAATACCTTTGTGGTTGCGATCAAGTTCTTCTTGAGAGATGAAGTTTACTACAGTTTCATAACCTACGAAGTAGTTTTCCATAGTTTTGATTTCATTTTCAATTTTAGCTTTGTCAGCATCAGGAGCAGCTACTACATAGCACTCACGAAGGTGACCTTTGTAGCCATCAACGTCTGGAGTTTCACCATTACGGATTGCTTCAAGGTATTGTTCTTTAGGAACAGTGTATTGACGAGCATCAAGAACACCATCGATACGACGGATAGCATCGGAGTGACCTTGGGAAACACCACGGCCCCAGAATGTGTAAGATTTGCCTTGAGGCAAGATGCTTTCAGCATATACACGTTGTAAAGAGAACATGCCTGGGTCCCAACCACAAGAAATCAATGTAGCAGTTTTTGCTTCTTTAGCTACTTTGTCTACGTTTGCGAAATGTTCAGGGATACGTGCATGTGTGTCGAAGGAATCGATACAGTTGAAGTATTTTGTTACCATTGGAGTTTGTTCGATAAGGTCTGTTGCAGAACCACCGCAAAGAACCATAACATCGATTTTACCTTTGAAGTTTGGTAGATCTTCCATAGTATATGTAGGAACACCAGACACTGTTTTTAAACCTTTACGGCGAGAGAATACACCAACAAGCTCCATATCAGGTTGTAATTTTACGGATGCTTCAACGCCACGACCTAAGTTGCCGTAGCCAACGATACCAATACGAATTTTGCTCATATTAGCCTCCTATATAAATCGAGAAATTTAATAATTAACATTTTTATTATAGCATAAAATGATAGTTATTAATATTTTTCTATAGAATCAAATAAAATTAAATACATAATACTATCTATCATATTGATGCTGAGATAGATCATAACGTTTAACTAACATAAAAAGGACCGATTATACTCCTAATATAGGTGTACAATCGGTCTTTTTGTCGTTATAGGTTTTAGTTTCTATAGGGGATAAGCTTTATGCTAATTATCCTATTAGAATTTTAATGTTTTAATTCTTTCAACGGCGCGAATTGTATTTTCACGGCTACCGAAAGCTGTTAAACGAAGGTAACCTTCACCGTGAGGACCAAAGCCAGAGCCTGGTGTAGATACGATTTGAACTTGTTCGAGCAAGATGTCGAATAATTCCCAGCTAGTCATGTTACCAGGTGTTTTTAACCAAATGTATGGAGCGTCAACGCCGCCGTATACAGTAAGACCAATAGATTCAAGGCCTTCTTTGATGATGCGAGCGTTTTCTTTGTAGTATGCAATGTTAGCGCGAGTTTGTTCGCGACCTTCTTTTGTGTATACTGCTTCAGCACCGCGTTGAATGATGTAAGGAACACCATTGAACTTAGTGCATTGGCGACGATTCCACATAGGGTTTAGTGCTTGGCGTTCGCCGGATTTAGTTTTACCAGTTACTTCTTTAGGTACAACTGCATAAGCACAACGAGTACCAGTGAAACCAGCTGTTTTGGAGAAGGAACGGAACTCGATAGCTACTTCACGAGCACCTTCGATTTCATAGATGGATTTTACAGTGTCTTCTGTGCTGATGAAAGCTTCGTAAGCGGAGTCGAACATCAAAATCGCATCATTATCTTTACACCATTTGATCCATTCTGCTAAACGAGCACGGCTCAAAACAGTACCTGTTGGATTGTTAGGGGAGCAAAGATATACGATATCTACGCGTTCAGAAGGGAATTCTGGAGAGAAGTTGTTTTCCGCGTAAGTAGGGAGGTATACAACCTTTTGGAAGATGCCATCTACTGCTTCGCCAGTACGACCACCCATTACGTTGGAGTCTAAGTATACTGGGTATACTGGATCCGTGATAGCGATGATGTTATCTTCGCTGAATAACTCTTGGATATTACCAACATCAGATTTTGCACCGTCGGAAACGAATACTTCATCAATTGCAATGTCTACGCCTAATGGTTTGTAGTCGCCATCAACAATAGCTTGACGTAAGAAGTCATAACCTTGTTCAGGACCGTAACCGCGGAATGTTTCAGCTTTACCCATTTCTTGAACAGCTTTGCTCATAGCATCGATAATTGCTGGAACAAGTGGTAATGTAACATCGCCGATACCAAGACGAATGATATCTGCATCTGGATGAGCTGCTTGATAATCTGCAACCTTTTTAGCAATATTTGCAAATAAATAAGAACCTTGTAGGTTTAAATAGTTTTCATTAATATTAGCCATGATGACTCCTTTTTATAATCAGATTTCTCTATATATAGTAAATTATATAGAATAATGACGCAAGGATTTTCTATAGAATTTTTCCTTAATCTAAATAGTGTAAATAATTTTAATATAAAAGATTATAATATGAGGCATTTATTACTCGTTGATTGTATTAAAGTAAAAATATAGGAAGATTGTATTCGCATAGAATTTGATTTTTTCATCATTTACTCATAAAAAGACCATTGATATAATGAATTTATAATAATACATTGATCTATTGTGTATGATATGGGGTAGTTTTAGTAGTTATGTGCAGTGAGTTAAATTGCTATTAAGGGAGGCGTTTGTAATGTTAAAGTCTAAAGAGGCATATGAATTTATTTGTAAAGGTATTAATCGAAAAGGTAAAATTAATGAATTTGAAACTATTTTTGGTCAGAATAAAACTGATATAAATAACGATACTGTAAAAACAAATAAAGTTAAGCAAGACGATAACTATATTGAAGTAAAAAGATTTGCAGCAAATTTTTATAAGGCTCCTATTGTAAATTACAAAGGCTATGTAAAGGGAAAGGAGCAAGCGGATAAGAATCGCTATAGTGAAGTTATTTCAAGTACTCTTTTATCAAAAAATCTTTTAAAGACGTGGAAAGAATTAGAGCCAGTACGAACGAATCATTTTGATACAGACCATACTCCTTCTGAAGAATTGGATATGAAAAGGCTTCAAAGCACTAATCGAAAAGAGGAAATATTAGCTAAGTTATTATTTTACCAAGGTAATATTGATGGGCTAGGATATATATTTGATTATCAAACACCATTAAAGGAAGCACGAAATGATTCTTATGGAAAAATAGATTTATTAGGCTATAACACTGATGACGAATGTTATTCTGTAATTGAATTAAAATATCGTCCATCTGGTAGTGATGAAACTTTACTAAGATGCGTTTTAGAGGCTTATACATATTATAAGCTGCTAGATATAAATCAGATTAAATCTGCTGTTGGGCATGATGGTATACAGAAACTAAAGGAATTGTCTGGATATAAACATACGAATGAATCTGAGTTAGTCGTTTTATTTGATGAAAAATCTTGTGCCAAAGATGATGGTGGAGCAGAAAATAATTTGATGCTTCGTATCGTTTCAAATGAACCTGATGATCCTAATAACTATCCATCCAAAACTGTTGTGTCACAACAGTATAAAGAGTGCCAGGAATTAATTAATCCAAGTAAAAGAAAAGCATTACGAGCTTTATGTGAGGCTATATTAAAACAAGAATCTAAATTAAAACAAATTCGATTTGTTGTATTACAAGCTCAAAAAGTAAGTAAAGCGCCTTATAAAAATAAAGTAGATAATTGGTCAGAAAATTTGGATCATTTATATCGAGCAGAAACATTGCTTACCATTTCTAAGTAAAGGTTGAATATGAATATTGTTGTTCATCGTGGCACTCATCAGATTGGTGGTAGTGCTATAGAAATTAGTACAGCATCTACTCGCATTATGTTAGATTTTGGTAATGAATTAAGTTTAGATGAAAAGTACACACCTATAAATCTGGATATAGACGGCGTTACAAAAGGAAAGCCGGATTGTGACGGTATTGTGATTTCTCATTATCATATGGATCACTTAGGGCAACTAACCTCTGCACTATCAGAAATTCCATTATATATGGGTGAATTAAGTAAGGAAATCGCGCTAATAGGTGCTGAGTATCAAGATAGAGGTTTATACTTGCGCTTATTAGGTGCTAATACATTTCGGGGCGGAGATGTATTTTCTATTGGTGATATACGTATCAGACCTTTAGTTATCGATCATAGTGCTACGGATAGTTATATGTTTGTCATTGAAGCAGAAGGTAAACGTGTCTTATATACAGGTGATTTCCGGAGGCATGGGTTGCGCCATCACGTATTAGACAAATTAGTTAATACCTATATAGGTGAGGTTGATGTATTAATTACAGAGGGCACCTCATTGTCTAGAGACGCAGGTGATTATATATCTGAAGCCACAGTGTTAGACGAT
This sequence comes from Veillonella dispar, assembly GCF_900637515.1. Taxonomy (NCBI): domain Bacteria; kingdom Bacillati; phylum Bacillota; class Negativicutes; order Veillonellales; family Veillonellaceae; genus Veillonella; species Veillonella dispar. The sequence continues at coordinate 357,145 of NZ_LR134375.1, forward strand.
ATTTCTTCATATATTCAAGATGGGAAATATGTTTTTGTTATGTGTTCCTCTACGAATATTGACCGTATTATGGGGATTTGGCAGAATATGCCAATTGATAAAGTACTCATTTGTGATGCTTATCAGAAAAGAATATTAGATACTGTGATTAATAATGTATATTATGAAAGTTCTTTGTATCGTAGATATGATAGTCCATTAGTTATTGATAAAGGAAGGTATCCTAAATACTATATGGAACATGGGTTTGTATCCTTAGTAAGAGGGACAGAAAACTTTATTTCTAAAATTAAAGAGTTCCCTAAAGATGATGTACGTATTATATATTCCATGTGGACAGGATATATTGAGGAGAATTTAGCATTGAAAGAATTGTTAGATACATATCCATCTTATATATGTCATGCCAGTGGTCATGTCTCAAAGGACGATTTAGCTCAGTTCATAGAAATGGTTGATCCTGATATTGTTATTCCGGTTCATACTGATACCCCTGAAAAACTAAGGAGAATACTGCCTAATAGAAATGTTTATGTCGTTAATGATAAAGAGCCATTTATCATATAATTCCTTTAAGAAATTCTATTTATGTTGTATAATAAATAAAAAGAGAGCCATCAACGTGTGGTAGCGTTAGGCTCATCTTATAAATGTTTTCTTATGATTGCCTAGCGTGCGAGTATTTTGAATACTCTGTTGCGTTAGGCTTTTGTCTTTACATTATTTGAATAGTGCAAAGAGTGATATTGCTATGGAAATTACAAAAAGAATTAAGTAGTACTTTTCGAATTTGCTCATAGTATCACCACCTTTCGGTGATGAGCCTAACTCACGTGATGACTCTTAGCATTAGTATATCAATGTAATTTTAGGAAAAATAGAATTGACATTTTGTTATATACCAATTTTTGCGTAGTGTTTTACTACGCTTTTTTATTGTAAAATATCAAAACTATATAGGATTAACTTTGTTTTTGATATAATCTAAATAAATACATATTATAGTGCGATTTTATATGAAAGTGGTGTCTTTATGCTGACGATTAGCAATAAAGGATGGCTTTTTACTTCTATATTAAGTGCTTTGATGGCGTTTACGTCGTTGTCGACGGATATTTATTTGCCTGCCATGCCAGAGATGGGACGTGATCTCCATGGTGATGCGGAGTTAACGTTGACTGGTTTCTTAATAGGTTTTGCGCTGGCTCAGCTTTTTTGGGGAGCTGTTAGCGATAAAATTGGTCGTAAGAAGCCTTTGATTATGGGGATAGTCTTATTTATCATAGGCTCAGTAGGTTGTGCCTTGAGTTCATCTATGCTAGAATTACTAGCTTGGCGCGTCTTCCAAGCTTTTGGTGCCTGTGTAGGACCCATGTTGTCACGGGCTATGATTCGTGATTTATATGGTCGGACTGAAGCCGCAAAAATGTTATCTACCTTGGCTATTGTTATGGCCATAGCTCCCATAGCAGGGCCGATGTTAGCAGGGCATTTACTAGTGTGGTATACATGGCATTCCATATTTTGGTTGCTTGTTGCCATCGGTATTTTAATGCTTGTTGCCGTATTAGTCATTCCTGAAACACATCCTGTAGAGAAGCGTAGTAAAAAGTCTATAGGTCATACCTATAATAATTATTGGATTTTATTACGCAACAAAGGCTTTATGAAGTATACGCTATGTGTTAGCTCCTTTTACATTGCTATCTATGCATTTTTAACAGGATCGCCTTATGTATATATTGATGTATATGAGGTACCAAAAGAGTATTTTGGATATCTCTTTTCCGTTAATATTATTGGTGTAATGTTATTAAGTGCCATCAATCGACGCATTGTAAGTGCTATACGTCTCGATAGATTATTGCGATATGCCACATTATTTGCTGCTATTTGTGTATCTGTTGTAATGGGATTGATTGTTCTAGGTTACCATTCACTGTGGTTAATCGTTATTGGTTGTTTTTTATTCTTCTCTATGAACGGCATCATTGCAGCTGTAACGAATGCATTAGCATTAGATAGAGCAGGTAGAATGGCTGGCTCTGGGGCAGCATTATTAGGGGCTATGCAATATGGTAGTGGTATTGTATCATCGTTGATGCTTACCTTCTTGCCAAATGACTCGGCAGATCCTATGATGGGGGTCATTACATTATTTGTTATTATCTGCGCCATTATCGCTTTTCCTGAGGATGAAAAATATAATCGTATATAATATTGGTGAAAGCAAGGGTTTAAATTTGAACCCTTGCTTTCATCATTTTTTTAGGTTATAATAGTAAGGCTTATTGATGGTAAGCACTTCCTACCCCTATGTGTCGATAGGGGCATTAGTCCGAAAGAGGAGGTGATTTTGTATGAACAAATACGAAGTCATGTTTATTGTGAAACCAGCTGAAGAGGAAGCAACTAACGCTGTTATTGAAAAAGTAGAAGCTTTAATTGCTCGTGTAGGCGGCACAGTAGAAAAGGTAGATCGTTGGGGCAAGCGTCGTCTTGCTTACGCTGTGAAGAAATTCACTGACGGTTTCTATGTATTGATCAACTTTGAAGCAGCACCTGCTGAAATCAAAGAAATCGATCGTGTATTGAAAATCAACGATGAAGTCCTAAGACATCTAATTGTTAAACACGAAGCATAATTAAAGCCTGGAGGAAAACATGAACTCTGTACAAATTCTAGGTAATTTAGCTCGTGATCCTGAAGTACGCTATACCAAAACTGGTCGTGCTGTAGCAACTTTCACAGTAGCTGCCACAAACACCTATATTGATTCCACAACAAATGAGACGAAAGAACAAACTGCTTTCATCAACTGCGTTGCTTGGGGTAAACTTGGTGAAGCGGCAGGCAATCTTCGTAAAGGTAGTCGTTGCTTTGTAGAAGGTCGTTTGCAAACTCGTTCTTACGAGACTCAGGACGGTCAAAAACGGTACGTTACTGAAGTAGTAGCGAACTTTGTGGGCCAATCCCTTGATATGAATACTAATTCTTTCGAAGGTGGGTCCAATTTTGATAGTTTCAGTACAGGCGGCGATGACGAAAACATCCCGTTCTAGTGTCAGGGACTCCTACTAATTCGAAAAGGAGGATTCGCAATGAGAAGAGATAGAGGCAGAAAGCCAAGAAGAAAAGTATGCGTTTTCTGTGCAGACCATATCGATCAAATCGACTATAAAGACGTTGCTAAACTTCGTCGTTTTACGACTGAACGCGGCAAAATCTTACCTCGTCGTATTTCCGGTACTTGCGCAAAACATCAACGCAAATTGACTACATCTATCAAACGTGCACGTGCAATTGCTTTATTGCCATTCACTGCTGAATAATTGATGAATCAAGGCGGTACAACCATTTGGTTGCACCGCCTTTTTGCTATGTAAGAAGAAGAGCTATCCGTTGGATAGCTCCTCTTTGTTATACAGCTCTATATTTTTTAGGTGATTCACCTTTTTCAGCGGCTTCTTTATCGGCGCGCCATTTGCGTTCGAAATATTTATGATACTCTACAGGAACATCATCAGGTGTTAAGCTTTCATAAAAACTAGTAGTTCCATTTGCTTGAGCTTGTTCATAAAACCATGTTTTAAATTCTAGCATGGACAAGCGTGCTTGTAGGCTTTCGATTTCTACTAATACGCGATCTCGCTGATTTCTGATAATAGATAATCTATCGTTGATGCGACTATCACCTTCGACGCAGTAGTCGATAAAATGTTTAATTTCTTTAATAGGCATACCTGTATGCTTCATGCATTCAATCAATTCTAGCCAATCCATATCTGTGTCATGGAATACACGGATACCACCAGCAGAACGTTCTACGAAGGGTAATAGACCTTCTTTATCATAGTAACGCAATGTAGAAGGTGCCACATTTAGTTTTTTTGCGATTTCGCCAACAGTATATGTCATAGGACCTCCTTAAGGGTTCATATTAAATTCGTAAAAGATTTAGTGTCAGGAGTAATGTATTAAGCGTATAATATACGTATATTTTTAAGGTTAGAGTTAAGTTTTACGTTCTCGCTTGACTTAAACCTAACTTTAAGTTCTATACTTATTACATGCTGGACATACAGTATAGCACGGTTAGTAATACAATACAAATTCTAGAGGTTGTATTGTTATATGACACCTAATGAAAGGAACACATATGAACTTAATTGATATAAAATCTCCAGCCGATTTAAAAGGCTTATCTATTTCTGAATTAACTGATTTAACGGCACAAGCTCGCCAAGCTCTTATGACAAAGGTCTCTGAACACGGCGGTCATTTTGGTCCACCTATGGGCGTAGCAGAAATGATCATGGCTTTGCACTATGTATTTAACTCTCCTGTAGATAAGATTGTATATGACGTATCTCATCAGTCCTATGTACATAAGATGGTTACCGGTCGCGCGTTGGCGTTCTTAGATCATGATCATTATGATGATGTAACAGGTTATACAGATCCTACTGAAAGTGAGCATGATTTCTTTAATATTGGTCATACATCCACATCTATCTCCTTAGCATCTGGCCTAGCTACTGCTCGGAATTTAAAGGGAGACTCTGAAAATATTATCGCTATCATTGGTGATGGTTCTTTATCTGGTGGGGAAGCCTTTGAGGGTCTAGATTATGCGGCCACATTAGATAGCAATATGATTATTATCGTCAACGATAATGACCAATCCATTGCAGAAAACCATGGGGGTTTGTATCGTGGCCTTCGTGAATTGCGCGAGTCTAATGGTGAAAGCTCTAACAATATTTTTAAGGCGCTTGGTTTAGACTATCGTTTTGTAGCCGATGGCAATGATTTGGAAACATTAATCAATGTGTTTAAGGATGTAAAAGATATTAACCATCCGATCGTTTTACATATTGTTACTCAAAAAGGTAAGGGTTATGCTATTGCAGAGCAAAACAAAGAGGCCTTCCACTGGACAAGGCCATTTGATTTAGAAACAGGTAAACTCAAAAAGGAACATCATGGTCCGACCTATGCTGGTACAATTGCGGACTATTTGATGGAGCAAATTAAAGCAGATCCAACAGTGGTAGCTATTGCTGCAGGTACACCAGGGGGATTTGGGTTTAATGCTAAATGGCGTGACGAGGCTGGTAAACAATATATCGATGTAGGTATTGCGGAAGAACATGCTATTGCGATGAGTTCTGGTATTGCGAAAAATGGTGGTAAGCCAGTGTTTAATGTATATAGTACGTTCTTACAACGTACCTATGACCAACTGGTACAAGACCTTTGTGTAAATAATAACAGTGCGGTTATTATCAATCATATGGCGTCTGTATATGGCATGAACGATGTCACTCATTTAGGTTTCTTTGATATTCCTATGCTTACAAACATTCCTAACTTAGTATACTTAGCACCTACTAATAATGAAGAGTTGTTGGCTATGACCGAATATGCTGTGCATCAACACGAGCATCCTGTGGCAATTCGTGTTCCTGTAGGTGAATTTACATCTACTGGTGTAGCTGATACGACTGATTACAGCATTTTAAATAATTCTGAGGTGACTCGTCGTGGTGAACGCATTGCCTTGTTAGGCCTTGGTAATTTCTACCATTTGGCAAATCAAGTGGCTGATGCATTGGCTAAAGACGGTATCAATGCAACTGTAGTAAATCCTAAATTTGCTTCTGGTCTTGATGAAGTATTATTGGAAGAGTTGAAAGCAAATCATTCTGTAGTATTTACTTTTGAAGATGGTGTAGTTGAAGGCGGTTGGGGACAACGTGTAGCTAGCTTCTACGGTACATCTGATGTGCGTGTTAAGAACTATGGTATTGCTAAAGAATTCCACGATCGTTATGATGCAACGGAATTGTTACGAGAAAATGGCGTTTCTCTAGATCAGATTGTGGCGGATGCTAAACAAATTTTATCTGTTTAGTTCGATGAAATATTAAATAAATACTTTTATCTATAAATGCAGTAGAAATATGGGTTTACCCTGTTTCTACTGCATTATTTCTTGCTTTATATTTTATAAAAATATAAAAAATGTTAAAAGATTATAGATTTTTTTCGAATAGGACTATAAAAATTAGATGAAGTATTATATAATATTATCTACAGTATGTATTACAGTAGAACAAGTTTGTTGTTAATGTACAAAAATATCACAGTATTATATAAGTAAGTATTAATGAAAAGGGAGATTCTAAGACGTTGAAAAAAGTATTAACCTTAACATTAGCCGTGGCCATCGTCGCCGGTGGCTATATGTCTGAGGCTAATGGGGCGGGAGAACAGCCTTCTAAGCAGGCGCCGTCTATATCTGAGATAAATATATATACGCCTAAAGAACTCAATGCACGTCAAAAAGACTTGGTTGATATCGGTCGCTATACAGCATCCGGTGATCAAGGTGCATTGAAAAGTACAATCGCCTCTGCTATTGAGCGAGGTACGTTGACACCGCAAGAGGTGAGTATTGCGATTCGTCAACTTTACTCTGCTGCTGGTTTAAAGCAAATGAATGCAGCATTAGCTACATTTGATCAATTACGTGAGGAGCGTCCTGAGTTTGGCGCTGATTACGAAAAAATGGTTCCAAAGCAAACAGGACTTAGTGCTTTATTGGGGAATGGCACTAATGGGGCTGCTTTGGCTAAGGCTAAAAATGAGGATACAAAAGAAGCGGTTCAATACAATACGTTCCGTATGAAGAAACCAAAACCGCAAAATCGTAATCGCTCTCGCCTTGGTAAGTTGGACCGTGAATTGGTCGCTGCCGCAGCTTTAGGTACGCGTGTAGGTAAAAATAATCTATTCGCTGCATCTGAAAAGAGTTTATCTGAGCTTGGCCTCAGCAAATATCAAATTGAAAATCTTGAATCTTTGATTTTCTAAGAATATAAAGACCTACTTCTTTGGAAGTAGGTCTTTTTTATATGGTTGATAAGGGAAATGTAATTGACGTTTAACTCCCCCTTTTCTATAATTAATAAGATAGGTATATGACCTGTAATAATAGATATAATTAATAGTTAATATAGATGTAAGGAGAAAGTATGCGCCTTCGTAGAAAACCGTGGATTGATGAAGCTATCCACGAATATGACTCTCATATCATTTTGTCTGGTCAAGAACAGTATAAGGGCAAATGGCGTGAGTTATTTGCCCATCCTGAACGTCCATTATATATGGAACTTGGAACAGGTAAGGGACGTTTTATTGCAGGCATGTCTGAAGCGTATCCAGATGCTAACTTTGTAGGTTTTGAAGTGCAAATTGGCGTAATTTATTATGCGGCTCAAAAGATTTATGAAGCAGAGCGTGATAATGCTAAGGTATCTCTCTTTGATATCGCTGGCATTGAAGAGGTTGTAGCGCCTGGTGAAGTAGATCGTTTCTATATCAACTTCTGTGATCCATGGCCTAAGGCAAAACATGCTAAGCGTCGCCTCACATACCATACATTCCTCGATCGATATGCCCGTCTTTTAAAAGATGGTGGCGAGGTTCACTTTAAAACTGATAACGAAGGTTTATTTATGTTCTCTCTTGAAGAATTCAAAGAATGTGGCTGGGAACTTAAGAATGTAACCTATGACTTACATAGCACAGATCTTCCTAATGTAAAAACTGAGTATGAAGAGAAGTTCAGTGCTAAAGGGCAACCTATTTTCCGCTTAGAAGCAATTAAGCCAAAAGTACAAAAGGAGGCTTAATATGGAAACACCGAATAAGGGGGATAGTCGGTGGGGCTCACTCTTTAAAAATGATTTACAAGGTATGCTCTTACCTATAGTACTCATCACGATTATAGGTAGTGTGAATATCTTCAGTGCCACCTATATTAGCTCTATTTACGAAAATACAGGGCTTTTAGGGTATTTTTCAAAACATATAGGTTTCCTATTTCTTTCAATGGCAATAGGTGTTATCTTATATCGGTATGACTATAGACAACTACAAAAGCCACATATGTTGCAACGCATAATGATTGCAACCCTAATAGGCATGGTGTTAGTTCTTGTGGCGGGCTCTGTCATTAATGGTGCGCGTCGGTGGATTGTTATCGGTCCTGTATCGATACAGCCGTCGGAATTTGCCAAGTTAGCTGCCATAATATGGACATCCGCTAAATTGAGTACCATGAGAAAATGGGGTAAATCAAGATATAATAATCCACTCACAAACTTACAAGGTTATGTGAGTGAGCGCGTAGGTTATATGTTGCCAATGTTAGTTTGGCCTATAATCTTTGCAGTGTTAACGATCTTGCAACCAGATATGGGGACAACTGTGCTAATCTTTGGGTTCTCCTTCATATTAATTTATTTAGCAGGTTTTGATGGTCGATTTTTTGGTGGTGCCTTTGCTGTAGCTGGTGTGATAGGCTTTATTGCAGCTCGTATGTCACCGTATCGTTGGGAACGGATTCAGTCTTGGTTCGACCCTTGGCCTCATGCTCAAGATATGGGCTATCAAACGGTGCAAGGCCTTTTGGCCGTAGGTTCTGGCGGTATTCTTGGGGAAGGCTTTATGCAAGGTACATCTAAGTACTTTTACTTGCCAGAAGCACATACAGACTTTGCATTCGCCGTGTGGGCTCAAGAAATGGGCTTTGTCGGTGCTGTCTTTGTCGTTCTCTTGGTAGCGGCCTTTACATACTTTGGTTTCCGCATTGCTAATAAATCTCGTGATGAATTTGGCAAATGGTTAGCGATGGGGATAACCTTGCTCATCAGTGGACAAGCATTATTTAACATTGCCATGGTTTGCGGTATTATGCCTGTAACAGGTGTACCTTTGCCATTTATTAGTTATGGTGGTTCCTCATTGCTGATGAACTTTATGGCTATAGGCTTGTTAGCTAGCGTTGGTCGTCGCAATGTAGAAGGTGTAAAACAAGTTGGTACTGCTGAGGCTTTGCCATCTTTACGTGAGGAAACGCAAAGCCGATTCAAACCGGCTGCTCCGAAGAGTCCTCAAAAAACGGAAATGCCTGGTCCATTTAGACCCAGAGAGACTAAAAAGCCTACTCGTAGACGACCTAGGTCCGAACGTTGATATTTAACTTATGTAGTATAATGTGAATATATTTAGTGTGGATTTATATAGCATCTCTTAAGAGGTTCTGTATAAATGCAACGTACTTGTATTGTGTGTGAGGAGAAAAAATGAAGGATTATATTGATATCCAAGAACGCCCGTCCTGGGGGCGAATGTTGCCACTTAGTTTCCAGCATTTATTTGCTATGTTTGGTTCTACTGTATTGGTACCATATTTGTTAAAAGTAGATCCGGCAACAGCTTTATTCATGAATGGTATCGGTACATTACTGTATTTATTCGTTTGTAAAGGCAAAATCCCTGCATACCTCGGTTCTAGCTTTGCTTTCATTGCTCCTGTAGCAGGCGTATTATCTGCAGGTCTCGGTTATGAGGCTGCAAAGGGGGCCTTCGTTGTATTTGGTTTATCCTTTGTAATTTTATCTATTCTCGTTCGTTATATTGGTACTCGTTGGATCGATAAGTTATTCCCTCCAGCAGCGATGGGGGCTATCGTAGCTATTATCGGTTTGGAATTAGCGCCAGTAGCGATGAGTATGTCTGGCCTTATTGGTAATCAAGATTTAGGCATGAGCCACAGCCAAGCTATTTTTATCTCTATGTTTTCCTTAGTTGTTACCTTGCTTGGTACTGTTGTGTTCCGTGGCTTCTTAGCTGTAATCCCTGTTTTGATTGGCGTTGTTTCCGGCTATATCTTGTCTGCCTTCATGGGCGTTGTTGATTTCTCTGGTGTAGAGGCTGCTCCTTGGTTCTCTTTACCACAGTTCTATGGCATGCCTGTATTTGATATTAATGCCATTATTATGATTATGCCAGCACTCTTTGTAGTATTTGCTGAGCACGTAGGTCACTTAGTTGTAACGAGCAACATTGTATCAAAAGACTTGATGAAAGAACCAGGTTTACAACGTTCCTTGCTCGGTGATGGCCTTGCGAACATCCTTTCTGGTTTCTTTGGTGCTACACCAAATACGACATACGGTGAAAATATCGGTGTCCTCGCTATTACTCGTTGCTTTAGTGTATGGGTAATTGGTGGTGCTGCGGTTCTTGCGATGATTATCTCCTTTGTAGGTAAAGTAGCTGCTCTTATCCATGCTATTCCAGTACCAGTTATGGGTGGTGTATCCATTCTCTTGTTCGGTATCATTGCAGCATCCGGTTTGCGCATGCTTGTAGAACGCAAGGTAGATTATACAAACCCTGTTAATATGATCTTAACATCTGTTATCCTTGTTGTAGGTCTTAGCGGTGCAGAACTTGCTGTAGGTCCTGTTGTATTGAAAGGTATGGGCCTTGCGACTGTAGTAGGTATGGCAATGAGTATCATCTTATTGATTCTTCAAAAAACAGGCGTTGGTAATGACCAATTGAAAAAACAGAAGTATAATTACAGTCAAACCTATTGATGAAATAGCAACTTACGATGATGACTGACAATAGTAAAGCTTTAAACTAATATACTTTATAAATAACGACTACTGAATCAGGTATAACCTGTGAAAGTAGTCGTTTTTATTATCTTATAAATATCATCGTTTAATACTTGTGAACCGAATAGGTTTAGGATGTAAGAATATTTGATATGAAATAGATTTATATGATAAGGGTTATCTTTATAATTTATTCTTTATATTGTATAATGAAGATATAAGTTGTATAAAATTAATTGAAGAGAGGAGGGCCTATGGAGTTTTTAGTATGGATGGCTATAGGGATTGCCCTAATGGCTGTAGAACTCGTTGTTCCAGGTGGTATTTTGGGACTCATCGGTTATTGTACATTCCTTTGGGGTGTGTATGTAGCCCTTGGAGAAGGTACGGTGGCGCTATATGCCGTACTAGGATTAACAGCCTTGTTAATTGTCCTTATCATCGTGTTCTTTAATCACTTTGAAAAGACTTGGATAGGCAAATTGTTTACCTTAGGGCAACGATCTACGACAAAAGCTGGTTATGTATCTAATGATGTATTAGATGACTTAGTCGGTAAAGAAGGCGTAGCTCATACTACACTACGCCCTGCAGGTATTGCTAAAATTGATGGTAATTTGGTGGATGTTGTGACCGAAGGGGACTTCATCGATGCCGGTTCACCTATTGTGGTGCTTCGTGTTGTGGGCGGCCGCAATATAGTTAGAAAGCGCGATTAAGCTTTCACCACATCGTCGTATATAATGGAGGTTATTATGGATGTAGGTATTTTAATCTTGATTCCCATTCTACTGATTGGGATTATGGTGTTCTTGTATGTTGTGCCATTAGGCCTTTGGGTATCTGCTCTTGCAGCAGGCGTTAATGTTGGAATCTTTACACTTGTAGGCATGCGCTTGCGTCGTGTAAATCCATCCCAAATCGTAATGCCTTTGATTAAAGCTAATAAAGCAGGTCTAGATGTTAATGTAAATCAGCTTGAAGCGCATTACCTTGCAGGTGGTGACGTTGACCGCGTTGTAGATGCTTTGATCGCCGCTGAACGTGCATCTATTCCTTTGACATTCGAACGTTCTGCAGCTATCGACCTTGCAGGTCGTGATGTATTGGAAGCGGTTCAAATGTCCGTTAATCCTAAGGTTATTGAAACACCAATTATCTCTGCAGTAGCAAAAAATGGTATCGAACTCAAGGTTCGTGCTCGTGTAACTGTACGTGCTAATATTGACCGCCTCGTTGGTGGTGCTGGTGAAGCTACGATTATCGCCCGCGTTGGTGAAGGTATCGTAACAACTGTAGGTTCCTCTGAAGAGCATACAGACGTATTAGAAAATCCAGATCACATCTCTCGTACTGTATTGGGTAAAGGCCTTGATGCGGGTACTGCATTTGAAATCTTGTCCATTGATATTGCGGACGTAGACGTAGGACGTAACATCGGTGCTCAATTGCAAACTGACCAAGCGGAAGCGGATAAGAAAATCGCGCAAGCTCGCGCCGAAGAACGTCGTGCTATGGCTGTTGCGACAGAACAAGAAATGCGTGCTAAAACACAAGACATGCAAGCTAAGGTTGTGGAAGCACAAGCTGAAGTACCTAAAGCATTGGCAGAAGCTTTCAGAAATGGTAATCTTGGCGTTATGGATTACTACAATATGAATAATATTATTGCAGACACTAAAATGCGTGAAAATTTAGCAGATAGTGAATAGGAGTAGCTATGGACTCTATTTTGTCTTCTGTGCTATCCATCTTTTCGCATAACCCTATATTTGTGCTAGGTATCATCGCGTATATTGCTTTTTCCATTATAAAAAGCAAGAATACAGAAGAGTCTGATGAGTATGACAATAATGAAAGCTCAGGCCAGACTTGGGAGGATATGGAACGTGAATATGGTATCTCTATAGAGAAAAAGCCTGTAGAACCTTCGCCTGAGGACTTGTTGTATGATGATGATTTCTATCGAGAAATATTTAAAAATAGACCGATTGAAAATCAGCACCCTGAGGCTCCCTTAAGACCGAAGGGGGGAAGACTGTTTCAATATGATGATTCGGAGACATCTGAAAAACATGTTGAAGAGCATCCAAGTAATGATAAAGCTCAAACAGTTTTAGCTTCCGAGCATCATTACGATGAAGCGTCTACAACTCAACAAGGTACTCATGTTTCATCCAAGAAAACTTCAAGTAAATCAACTGGCTTTAGTACGAGTACAACTCGTTTAAGTAGAGAGTCTGTTACAGGGCCAACCTTAAGTGAACGATTGGCCGAATTCAAGCGAGATAAGGCTTCTAAAGAAGGAAAGGTACTCCTTGATACGAATATGGTAACGACTTCGCCAATCACTTCGACCAGTGTTTATACATCAAGTCATAAACGTATATCAAATCATGCTCTAAAAGAAGGCATGAAATGGTCTATTATCTTGAGTAAGCCTAAGGCTCTTGAACGCAGATATCGTTAAGTTGGGGTAGCCAATACGTTTATTAGTCATTAGAAAATATGGCTATCAAAATATTGGTCATAACGTCTACTGGATTATTGGTGATTCATGATCATCGTTATTTGCGGATAGATGTTGTATAGCAATTATAACGGCACATATCCTATGTGGTGCATATAATTACATATGGAAAGAGGTTCCTATTGGTCACCTATGTGACTATTAGGAACCTCTTTTTTATTGTCTTTTTTTGATGGAACTTTCACAATAATAGGGAAAGGAGTTCGTCTACAAGGAAAGGTGATAGTATGTATCGTAATGTGCGCGTTATACCTAAACAGTTACTGGAACAATTATATGTAGAGAAACAGTGGAGTGTTCGCGAGGTGGCAGAGTATTTTCAGTGTAGTGTAGATACTATTATGCGGCGTATGAAGGCATATGATATTGAGCGAAGACCGTTGAAGAAGGATATAAATATGGTTCATGTACAAGCTCTATATGAGTCAGGTAAGTGGTCATTACATTCTTTAGCGAAGCGTTATGATGTATCGATTACGACGATGGCAAGTCGGATGAAAGAATATGGACTAGCTTGTCAGCGTTCGACCAAGAATGTAGCTATCGATCCGGTGCGTATTTGTAGGGCCTATAAAAGTGGAAATACGTCAGACTCAATTGCGCGTATGTATGGCATATCCCGATGGAAAGTACATCATGTATTGCGTCATATGGGAATGTGTACAACGCTTAAAGTAAAACCATCTCGAAAGGTGGACGAGATGGCTTACTTGTATATTCATCATCATATGAGTACGGATGATATAGGTTTAGCTTACGGTATACGAGGGTCAACAGTGGCCATGTATTTACGGGAGCAAGGTATAGAAATTCGTTCAAATATATTAGAATTAGACGAAAATAGGATAAAAAACTTACGTGCTCAAGGGTATGGTGTTGCCAAAATTGCACAGATGATGGGCTGCTCTGCTTCTGCCGTAAGAAAACGACTAGCCATGAAAAAATATATCTCTCCTTGATGTAGTGCGGTAGATACTATATACTTAAATTTATACAATGATGGGAGGAATATTATGCTTGAAATTATATCTGCTTTAATACCGTTTTTCTTACTTGGCATAGCGGCCGCTGGTTTATCCCGTGTATCTGGGGTGGCACTGTCGATGATCATAGTACCAACACTATTGATTTGGGGAGCTAACGCGATTGATGTTATCGCCTTTATGCTGCTATTTGTGGTGTACAACAACTTTACAATGGAGACACAAGACGTTCGATTAGATTATAAAGACCTTGTATTATTCCCTAAATGGCGCTTATGTATTCCATTTATTTTGAGTTTAGTTGCTGCGTTCTTTGTACCAGCTGCAGGGATTGCCATCTTTATGGCCTGCTTTGTCCTAGAATTGTTAGCTACTGTATACAAACGCATTCCAGAAAATAAACGACCTCGCTTGCATCGCGTTATTGTTACATCCGTTTTAAGTGCTGTTGTAACTGCTGTAGGTGCTTATGCGGGCCCTAAAATTCCTAGTGAATACTATTTCATCTGTGCTGGTTTAGCCATCTTAATTATTACGGGCTTTGCTTGGTACGTAGGCAACCATCGAGATGCCTTTAGAGGTGCATGGGAAACAATTTGGGCTGACTTCAATTTGTTCTTGGGTATGTTTGGTGTAGAAGCCTCTTATTATCCAGCAGCGCTTACACGTTCCATTCCAAATCCAATGGACCGCATGTTACCAATGATTACCGTAGTAGGTGGATACGCTGGTCTTATGGTGGTATTTGGTGTTTACAATATCTTCTCCATACCATCCTTGATTACCGCTATTGGTGCTGCTATTGGTATTCGTCTCTTTGGTATGTATGAGTTTTCACGTCATGGCAGCTTCTCCTACTTAGCGATTGGCTTTGCTGTAGCTGCTGTTGTATGCTTGTATCTCGTATCTCCTACACCAGTAGGCTTTGATCATATTAATACATTAGTATCTCAACCAATCGGTCAATAAAGACTATATATGATTAGTGATATAATTCATATATTATGCTGAAAGTTGAGTTCATACTAGATTGTGAAAGGGGTTGATGCTCTGTGGCAGAAACAATTGAAACGAGACCATTTCCACCGTTCTTACCAAAGAATACGACGGTGATGATGATGGGGACATTCCCACCAACTTCCGAAAAGCGATCTATGGAATTTCATTATCCTAACTTTCAAAATGACATGTGGCGCGTGTATGGCTTAGTATTCTTTGACGATAAGGAACACTTTAGAAAAGGGGAGGAAAAAGCCTTTGATGCGGATAAGATTAAAGCGTTCTTATCTGAAGTGGGGATTGCTTCTTGTCCTACTGTATTAAAAGCTATACGCGAAAAGGGGAATGCATCAGATGCATTTCTTAAGGTTGTTGAACCTGTACCGTTGGCAGAGGTATTGGACCAAATTCCAGACTGTAAACACATTGGTACCACAGGTGGTAAGGCCACAGAAATTTTGTTGAGCCTTTTACCAGAAAAGGTTAAATTACCTAAAACAGGGGAGACAATTCCTTTTGTGTTTAATGGTCGCGAATTGACGTTAACAAGATTACCATCTACATCTCGTGCGTATCCGTTGAGCCTTGCTAAAAAAGCTGAAGCTTATAAAAACTTCTTTAAGGCGTGTGGATTAAAAACGAAATAATATAGGTAGATATGTAGAGCATATAGATGTATCAGCTATATAGAAAAGTCATTAACTAAATAGTTATAAATAACACCTTTGATGTTATATCGTATCTTTGGGGATACAATATAAATGATCAAAGGTGTTTTTATTATCAAAAATTAATGTGAATTATTAGAATAGAGATGCCTATATTATAATTGATTATACACATCTTGTTATAAATAAAAGTAATGAGGTGTATAACATTTTAATTCTTGATTTCTATAGTGAGAGGTTTATAATTAATCGTTGTCGCAAATGGTTGACAATAGTTTAAGAAAATGGAGTTGATATTATGGATAAGGCTAAAGAGGCCTTATGGACAAGATCCTTTGTCCTTGATACTTTGATTAATTTCTTAGTATTTTTGATTTATTACTTATTAATCGTTATTATTGCAGTAGTGGCAAAGGATAATCTTCATGCTACAGCAAGTCAAGCTGGCTTGGCCGTTGGTATTTATATTATTGGTACCGTTGTTGCTCGGTTGTTGGCGGGACGGTTCATTAGTATCTTGGGCTGTCGTAAGATGTTGTACCTTGGTTTGTTAATTTATTTGGTTTCAACAGCCATGTACTTCTATACACCTAATCTATTGATGCTCGATAGTGTTCGTTTCTTAAATGGTTTTGCATACGGTATTACCTCGACTGCTACAAGTACAATCGTAGCGGCTATTATTCCAATGTCACGCCGTGGTGAAGGGATTAACTACTATGGCTTGTCTACATCTCTTGCTGCTGCAGTAGGCCCATTCTTGGGGATTTTAATGCTACATAGCCTTGGTTATGACTTTATCATCGCATTCTGTGTTGCTCTTATCATCCTTTGTGGTATTGGTTCTGTTCTTATGAAGTTTGAGGAACCTAAGCTCGATATTGAATCTGAAGAACGTAAGGGCATTAGAATTTCCGATTATATTGAACCACGTATGAACTCTATTAGTCTTGTTTCTGTACTAGTAGGTTTTGCATACTCTGGTGTTATCGGCTTTATGGCAGCCTATACAAAAGATTTAAATCTTATCTTAGCAGGCACATTCTTCTTCGTTGTGTATGCTGTAGTTATTACTATAACAAGACCATTACTTGGTATTGTGTTTGATATGAAAGGGGAAAACTTTGTTCTTTACCCTTGCTTCATATCCTTAGCCCTTGGTATTTTCTTATTATCCATCGCTCACTCTACATGGCTTATTCTCTTATCCGCTGTGTTTGTTGGCCTTGGTTACGGTACATTCATGTCAAACGGTCAAGCCGTAACTGTTAAAATTGTGCCGGTTCACCGTATTGGTGTTGCCACATCCACATACTTTATTGCCTTAGATATGGGGTTAGGTTTTGGTCCATACATCTTAGGTGCTATTAAAGAGGTAGTAGGCTATACAAGCATGTTCCACGTTACTGTTGTAGTAGCACTTCTTGCCTTCGTTGCGTACTATTTCTTATATGGTCGTTATGTAGGTACTGAAAAAGATCTTTCTTTGAAAGCTCGTGCTGAAGAAGAACAAATTAGAAATCGTAAACGCAATGGTAAACTTGCGTAGGATATAATCTACTAGTGCTGATGAATAGAATTAATCTAGTTCATAGATTTTATAACTTCATAGATTTCCATAACTAAATCAGGACCACCCGTAAAACGGGTGGTTTGCTCACGGGCTATAAGCCCGTAGTACTAGGCCAGCGTCTAAAGGCGCTGGCTTTCACTACGTTCAAGCCGCATAGCCATTGACTCGTAACGGTCCCCTTAAAGGGGATATGTATTACTTGCTACCCTTAAAAGGGTCCTCATATTCTTTTACACTAAGTTTATCTTTCATTTGGTCATGTAATTCTTGCTCACGTATATATTTTTTTACGGTAGCTTCATTTAATCCTACCGTACTTACATAATATCCCTCGGACCAAAAGTGTCTATTTCCAAATTTATACTTTAAGTTTGCGTGTTTATCGAACATCATTAGCGCACTTTTACCCTTTAGATATCCCATAAAAGATGAAACTGATATTTTAGGTGGAATTAACACTAGCATATGCACATGATCTGCCATAAGCTCCCCCTCTATAATCTTGACGCCCTTATATTCACATAAACGTCTCAGTATTTCACGTAAACTATTTCTATATTGATTATATATAACTTTACGTCTATACTTAGGTGTAAATACTATGTGGTATTTGCATAACCATTTTGTGTGCGCAAGGCTCTGTGTCTTTGTTGCCATATAAAATCACCTTTCTTTTGTATATAATGCGGCTTGAACACCTACATTATACTTAAGCAAGGTGATTTTTTTGTATAACTTTCGTTGCCGCACCCGCATAGCGGGTGGTTTTATGATTCGCGACTACGTCGCGAACCAGTCTAAAGACAATAATAAAAGGACTATACGAAAGATTTCGTATAGTCCTTTTGTATTATTTATGTATTTAGTATTCCATGTTCTAGAATACTAGTTTGATACTTAAATACCGTTCAAATAATCTCTAGTAGTATAGGTATGAGTAGTTATATCATAAGATATTATTTCTCAATATTTACGATATTTACAATAACTTCTACGGCTTTCTTCATGTCATCAATACATGCAAATTCATGGCGGCCATGTAGGTTTTCTACGCCTGTAAAGATATTAGGAGTAGGGATGCCCATGAAGGAGATTTTAGAACCGTCTGTACCACCGCGGATAGGATCACAAATAGGAGTGATACCCGCTTTTTCCATAGCAGCTTTAGCTACGTTAACGCATTCCATGTTGTCTTTAATGATATCGTACATGTTGTAATATTGATCTTTTACAGATACTTCACATACTTCACGGCCGTAGATTTCATTTAATGTTTGACCAGCTTGTAAGAAGAATGCTTTTTTCGCTTCGAATAATTCTTTGTCATGGTCGCGGATGATGTAGTTCATTTTACCAGTATCTACTTGTGTTTCCATGCTCATAAGCATAAAGAAACCTTGACGACCACATGTGTGTTCAGGAACTGCAGCACCTGGTAATAGAGAATCGAATTGCATTGCTAATTTAGCACAGTTGATCATAATGCCTTTGGCAGTGCCTGTATGAACAGATACACCTTTGAGGGTTACTGTACCGCCTGCAGCATTGAATGTTTCGTATTCAAGTTGACCGAGGCTTTCACCATCGATAGTATAAGCAAAATCAACAGGGAATTCTTTGACATCAAAGTGATCGGCGCCAGTACCGATTTCTTCGTCTGGACCGAAAGCACACATGATTTTACCGTGCTTAATTTCTGGATGAGCTACGAGGTATGCAAGAGCTTCCATAATTTCACAGATACCAGCCTTGTCGTCGCCGCCGAGAAGGGTAAGACCATCTGTGACAACTAAGGATTTACCAATGTAATTCTTTAGATTAGGGAAATCTGCACGACGTGTGAAGATTTGATGTTCTTCGTTAAGGCAAATATCGCTGCCATCGTAATTTTCAACGATACGAGGCTTAACATTTTCTGCGTTGTAGTCTGCTGTATCCATGTGAGCGATGAAGCCGATAGCAGGTGCTTTTTCATCTGTATTAGCATTTAATGTGCCGATGACAAAACCATTTTCACGGTTGTAAATAACTTCATCTAAACCGATTGCTTTTAAATCCGGAACGAGCACATTAGTAGCAAAGTCTACTTGAGTTTGAGTACTAGGAATTGTTGTACTTTCCTCATTAGACCGTGTATTTATGCTTGTATAGCGTACAAAACGTTCGACCATTGATTCCATAATGAGCCTCCTCGTAAGTAAACATACGTGTTATACATACTGGTATACATACTGTATATAATAAAGATTCTTAATATACTTTCATTGTAGAACAGGGGCGGTGAAAATGCAAAATAAATATTTATGGATTGTGTGATATTTTATTCGCATAATGCATAGAAAAGCATTGAACCATATATAGTGCCGTGTTAGTATAAAGGTGAATAGTTATACGTTTGTACATTTTCTGTGAGGAGGTTTTACCATGTCGGACGAAACTCGTTCTATTCCGCCCGTAGAACCCGTATTGGATCCTAAGAATGATTACGTAGAGATTAACTCATATGTAGTATTCTGGGGCCTATTCTATGCGGCAATTTTTACACTGGCTGTAGGTTATTTATGTTTGAAAATTGGTCAAACAGTAGATGCCTTTGCTCCAGTATCTGTACTTGCTATGGGTACAGCAGTTATTTTGAAACGGCAAAATGCTTTTGCCGAAACGGTTCACATTCAGGCTATCGCTAGTTCTAGTACGAACACATTAGCTGGTGCGATGTTCTTCTTGCCAGCTCTATACATTTGGAATGTTACAGATGTATCCTTCGTACAGATGGCGATTCCTATCATCCTTGGTGGCGTACTTGGTGTTCTATTATGCGTTATGTTCCGTCGCTACTTCGTTGAGGAAATGCACTATGTGTATCCGTTCCCAAGTGGTCGTGCTGCTGCTGAAGTACTAATGAGTAATGAAGGTAGCAAAGCGAAACTCATGCTTGGTTCTGGTCTTATCGCTCTTATATATGACTTTATTCTTAACAGCCTTGGCTGGTGGGAAGAGGTTATCCGTACTACTGCATTTAAATGGGGTTCTGCACTAGCAGATTCAACTAAATTAAATGCTGCTGTAGATACAGATGCTGCGTTGCTTGGCCTTGGTTACTTCACAGGCTTACGGTATGCAGCTATTATCGCAGCTGGTTCCTTCTTCTCTTGGTTCGTATGTATTCCAATCGTATACTATTTAGCTCCGGAACATATCATGCAAATCAATGGTCATGCAGTTCCACTTGCAGAAGCTCCAATTCGTAAAGTATTCTTAGACTATGTTCGCCATATTGGTATTGGTATGCTTGCTATGGCAGGTATCATCGGCTTGCTCAATATGTCCAAAGTAGTGGCTAGTGTTGTTAAAAATGCAGTGCTTGATATTTTCAGTTCTAAAACTGTAGATGTTAATTTGCTTCGTACACAACGCGACATACCTACATCTTGGATTGGCGCTGGCATCTTGTTATGTACAGTTCTATTCGCAGCATACTTCCACTTTATGTATGCTGAAAGCTTCGGTCAAACAATCGTAGCATTCTTAATCGTTCTTATCATGTCCTTCCTATTATCTGTAGTAGGTATTAGCTCCATCGCTTATACAGGTACAGAACCAGTATCTGGTATGACAATCTTCATGATTATCATCTCCGCTGTATGCTTAACAGCAGCAGGCATGACTGGTAAAGTAGGTATGATTGCAGTCCTCATGATGGCATCCTTCATTGGTACAACTATCGGTATGGCTGGTAACTTCATGTCTGAACTTAAAGTAGCGCACATGACAGGTGCTACACCTAAGAAAATGGAACAATGGCAAATCGTTGGTACCATTCTTTGTGCCGTACTTTCTGTCGGCGTTATGATCCTCTTAAACGATGCATATGGCTTCGTAGGGGACCATGCATTAAATGCGCCACAAGCGAATGCTATGGCTGCTATCATTGAGCCGATGATGACTGGCGGTAGTGCTCAATGGCCTCTATATATGGCTGGTGCATTATTCGCAATCATCTTGTGGATGGTAAAAGTTCCACCATTGGCATTTGCCCTTGGTACTTACTTGCCAATGGAAATCAACACACCATTACTTATCGGTGGTTTGATTGCATACTTCGTACAAAACAGTACAAAAGATAAAGAATTGGCAGATCTTCGCTTCTCCAAAGGTAGCACAATTGCATCTGGTCTCGTAGCTGGTGGTGCTATTGGATCTTTGTTCAGTGCCGTACTTCGTATTGCAGGTATTGATGTATTTGCTGAAGCTTGGGTTGAAACACCGGAAGCAACATACCTCAGTATCGTAATGTACTTGTTACTCTGTGCATTCTTGTACAAGGTAGCTATGTACGTAAAAGCTAAAAAAGCTTAATATTGAATAGGATATCCTCTAGAATGTGAGTATATAGCTTACTTCAAATATGTTAGGAATTCTCCACTCTGGGGATGACCGCCTTTACTGAGTTTATATTGCTTAGTAAGGGCGGTCTTTTCATTATCTATTTTAGTATTAAGACTATAGGAGTGAATGATTTTTTCGGTATAGCTAAAAGCTATGTTAATATAATACCTATTAATATAGTTGGATTTATTGACCCTAACTATATCGAATGTTATCATAATATTATAATACCTCTAGAGGTATTATTTTTATTATACTCATACTGTAGGTATAGATAGATTTATTCGTATATAGAAAGAAAGCTTTACAGATTATTGTAACGTTAGAGTAAGATTAATTATGAAATTTAAGAAAATAGCAACTCTTTTAGGGGCTTTTACCATCGCTAGTAGTTTATTTATAGCAGGCTGTGGTAATACAGGTACTAGTCAAAAGACATGGCGCGTTGGTACTGATGCAACCTATGCACCATTTGGTTTTAAAGATAAAGACAGTGGAAAATTAGCTGGTTTTGATGTAGATATTATTAATGCCATTGCACAGGAAGAGGGCGTTGAAGCAGATGTTCAAAACTTGAACTTTGATGCACTTTTACCAGCACTACAAAGTAATACCATCGATATTGCTATTTCGGATATGACTATTTCCGAGGATCGTGCTAAGTCTGTAGACTTTAGTAAACCATACTATATTGCAGGTAATGGCCTTGTTGTAAATATCGATAACACTAATATCAATAGTTTTAAGGACTTAGAAGGAAAGCGTATCGGTGTATCCATTGGTTCTACTGGTGCGGAAATTGCTAGTAAGATTCCTAATGCCGATGTGCGCCAATTTAATCTCATCGTAGATGCATTCTTAGAATTACAAAATAGAGGTGTAGATGTAGTTATTAACGATACACCGGTCAACGAATATTATGTTAATAGTAAGGGCAAAGGTATCGCAAAGGTCACTGGAGAGGACTATGATGCGGCACCACTTGGTATTGCTGTGAAGAAAGGCAATACAGAGCTTCTTAATAAAGTTAACGATGGTTTGGCTAAGATTAAAGCCAATGGCAAATATGCAGAGATTTATAAAAAATGGTTTGGTAAAGAGCCACCTGCAGAGGATTTAAAATAGTTTGTAGATAGAACCTAAGCGTATTATTTGTTATAATACGTTTAGTAAACCTCAAATGATATGAGGTAGTATAGAATGGGTGATATGATGGCTAAACGACGTGCATTTTTAGATATAATTAAAGAGAAGGGCGCCCTCGTTTTAGATGGTGGCTTAGGATCAGAGTTAGAGCGTTACGGCTGCAATCTTCAGCATAAATTATGGTCTGCTAAGATTCTTATGGACCAACCGGATATCATCAAAAAAATACATATCTCGTACTTGGCAGCTGGGGCTGATATCATTCAAAGCTCTGGATATCAAGCAACAGTAGCTGGCTTTAAAGGCCTAGGTTATGGTACGGAAGAGGCTATTGAACTTGTAAAATTATCTGTTCGCTTGGCAGTACAAGCTCGCAATGAGTTTGTAGAGGCTAAGGCGAGTGGGGCACTTACATTGCGTGGCATTACACTGGGAGAAGAGACCCCAGATGGGGTTAGATATTTTTCTGAAGGTGCATTGCCTAAACCATTAGTGGCGGCTTCTGTAGGACCATATGGTGCATTTTTGGCGGATGGATCTGAGTACCGTGGATATCCTGATGTGCAGACTGAATATCTCGAAATATTCCATATTCCTCGGTTAGCATTATTCTGTGAAGAAAACCCGGATATATTATCCTTTGAAACTATTCCCTCTTATGATGAAGCCATTGCCATAGCTCGCGCCATGTCTGATCCATATACATCGAGAGGGATTCCAGGATGGATCGCCTTTTCTTGTAAAGATGGACATCATGTTTCTAGTGGTGAAACCATCATTAAATGTGCAGAAATGATCGATAAGGTTAGACCTATAACTGGTATTGGTGTCAACTGTACTAAGCCAGAATACGTAGAGTCCTTGATTAAGGATATTCGTACTGTTACGGATAAACCAATTGCTGTATACCCTAATCTTGGTGAAAGCTATGATAGTGAAACTAAGACATGGTATGGAGACCCTGCATCATTTGTAGATTACGTTGATGTATGGCGTAATGCGGGGGCAGATATCATAGGTGGTTGTTGTAGAACAACACCTGAAATCATTGGTGATATAGCTAAAAAAATTCATAAATAGTGACATAAACTAATGATATAAGCATAAAAGGCTATCGATGTTGATTCGATAGCCTTTTTCTATTAGCTGATGTTTTATTGGTTTTATGTAATAAAAAAGCAGTGCATAAGCACTGCTTTTACTATGGCGGAGAGACAGGGATTTGAACCCTGGGTACGGGATAACCGCACACATGATTTCCAATCATGCTCCTTCAGCCGCTCGGACACCTCTCCATGTATTCTGTTGTGTAACAGGTACTTGTATAGTATATGAAAAAGTTAGATTTATGTCAAGCAAAAAATCGTGAAAATCTTAGACTTTCATAAGACTTTTAAACTCCAAAAATTTAGCTAAGTTTCTACAGTTAGTAGTAATAATTAAATTGTAAAAATGTTACGCCACATATTGTTAAAACGTAAGATATGTATCCTTTGAAGTATAAGAAAAAAGACCGCCTAAACAGGCGGCCTTTAGTTTGTGTATTATAATACTTCTTTGATTTCAGCTGCATCGATGGATGCTTTGATATCGTCTGCCATTTTTTCGATTTTTGGAAGATCTTCTTCTTTCAAAGAGGATTTGATATCAAGTGGTTCGGATACGATTTCAATGTCTTTGAAGTCGTTTTCGAAGTGAGCAACCATTGTTTTCATTGCAGCAGATGCCCAAGAGTGGTTACCTATGATGGATACCTTGTGGTTTTGGAAGTTAAGCGCTTTCAATTCATGAATGAAGTTTTCCATAGTAAGGTATAGGTTCAAATTGTATGTAGGTGCAATTGTTACCAAGTTAGTGTATTTCCAAGCATCAGCGATGATGTAGGAAGCATTAGTTTTGGAAACATCATAAATTTTAATATCTGTCACACCGCGTTTGGACAATTGTTTTGCCAATTGTTGTGCAATAGCACGAGTGTTGCCGTACATGGAACCAAAGGCAATAACTACACCTTTTTGTTCAGCTGTGTAGCTGGACCAGTGTAAGTATTTGTGCAAGATATAATGGATAGATTCAGGTGTACGCCAGATTGGACCATGAAGTGGAGCAATGCGTTTAATATCAAGACCAGAAACTTTGCGAATTGCATTTTGTACTTGAGGACCGTATTTACCAACGATGTTTGTATAGTAACGACGAGCTTCTTCTTCGTATGTAGCAACGTAATCAGTTTGGTCGGCAAAGATATTGCCATTCACTGTACCAAATGTACCGAAAGCATCGGCAGAGAACAATGTACCAGTAGATTTTTCAAATGTACAAGTTACTTCTGGCCAGTGAACCATAGGCATAGTGTAGGAAACAAGAGTATGTTTACCAAGGCAAATTTCGTCGCCTTCTTTTACAGTGTAATATTGGTCTGGTTTTGGAGAATTGTAGAATTGCTCGAACATGCGGAATGTTGTAGCATTACCAACCATTTTACAGTTTGGATAACGTTCCAATGTTTCCAACAATGTTTGGCAATGATCTGGTTCCATATGGTTAACGATGATGTAATCAAGGTCGCGACCATTCAATAGGTAAGTCAAGTTGTCGAAGTATTCTTCGCGAATTTCAGCATCAACAGAGTCTACAACACAAGTTTTTTCATCATCGATGAAATAGCTGTTATAGCTAACACCATTTGGAATAGGGAATAAGTTTTCAAAACGTTCTGTAGTCCAGTCATTACTACCAATCCAGTAGATATTATGGGTCATTTTCTGAGCACAATGCATAATAAAATCCTTTCTTAACTCACATTTGTTATGTATAGGTTTACACGAATTCTCATGTTCGTAAATATATCATCAACTTATAATACTAATATTTTCGAAAAAAATCAATATTGAAAAGCCTACCCAAAGGAGTAGGCTTTCACAGGAAAGAATAATCATTAATTATTTAAAGTATTTTACACCAGATGTAAAGATTGGCATTTCTAATAAACCAGGAATATTTTTACTGATACCAGCATCGCAGCGTTCGGAGTGAGCCATCTTACCGAATACGCGACCATCTGGACTATAAATGCCTTCGATAGCAGCTACAGATTGATTTGGATTGAAGTGGCTATCCATGGAGGCAATACCATCAAAGTCTACATATTGCGTAGCAATTTGACCAGTTTTGTTGAATTCCAATACTTGTTGAGGGGAAGCGATGAAGCGACCTTCGCCGTGAGAAATTGGCACAGTGTAGATTTCACCTGCTTTAGCATCACTCATCCAAGGAGATTTAGTAGAAATAACTTTAGTGTTAACCATACGAGACAAGTGACGACCGATTGTGTTGTATGTCAATGTAGGATGATCGGCGGTTAACGTTTCGATATGACCACCTGGCAACAAGCCTAACTTGATAAGGGCTTGGAAGCCATTACAAATACCAAGTACAAGGCCATCTTGTTTGTACAAGAGGTTTTCTAAACCTTCTGCAAGGTATGGATTGCGGAAGAGGGTAGCCATGAATTTGCCAGAACCATCTGGTTCATCACCAGCACTGAAGCCACCAGGGAACATAAGAATTTGGGATTCAGCTAATTTTGTTTTAATTACATCGATAGATTCTTTTAATTGTTCTGGTGTTTGATTGCGAATGACTACGATATCTGTTTCTGCCCCAGCACGCTCAAAGGCACGAGCGGAATCAAATTCGCAGTTTGTACCAGGGAATACAGGGATGAGTACTTTAGGTTTTGCCCCTAAGGATGTGCTGCGAGGTTTAGCATGTTGGTCGTGGATGTACGCTACCGCTTCACCAACACCATTTGGCGCATGCATAGGGAAAATATCGTTTAATGGAGCTTCATAAGCTGCTTGAATTTCCTTAAGAGATACGGATTGGTCGGCCCATTCAATAACAGGATTTGCTTGTGTTACACCGATTACTTTAAGACCTGGTAATTCTAAGAGATAGTTAACAGCTTTAATATCTACTTCTACAATAAATGCACCAAGAGCTGGTTGGAAGATAGCTCGTTCAGCATATTTATCGAATTTAACGCCAATGTTGTTGCCGAGAGCCATTTTGGTAACTGCTTCAGGGATGCCACCTTGGTCAACTACATAAGCAGAGTAAACGCGACCTTTTTCAATTTGTTCTTGTAAAACTTCACAGTTTTCCTTGAAACGATCCCAATCTGGAGTGTCATCGTATGTACGAGGTACATCGAAGAATACAAGGCGATGATCTACGCCTTTAAGGTCTTGGCTTACAATGTTATCTACATGGGCTGTACCAACTGCAAAGGATACGAGGGTAGGAGGAACTGTAAGATCCATAAAGGTACCGCTCATAGAATCTTTACCGCCAATAGCGCCGATTTCAAGTTCTTTTTGAGCTTTATAGGCACCGAGAAGGGCTGCTACAGGTTTGCCCCAAGATTCTTTAGAATTGAGGCGTTCAAAGTATTCTTGTAATGTTAAGTATGCATCTTCACGATGACCGCCAAGAGCTACTAATTTAGCTACAGATAAAAGTACTGCATATTGTGCGCCATGGTATGGACTCCAAGCAGATAATTCTGGTACGAAGCCATGTGTCATGATGCTCGCAGTTGTAGTTTCACCATTTAATACAGGTAATTTTGCGACCATACCTTGGGTAGGCGTCTTTTGGAACTTGCCACCGAATGGCATGAGCACTGTATTAGCACCAACAGTGCTATCGAAGCGTTCTGCTAAACCTTGTTGGGAAGCGGCATTTAAATCGGATACTGCGGCAAGCCATTTTTCTTTGAAGTTATCTGCGCTTGAAGAACCGCGTAAGAAGTAAGAACGATCTGCTGGAGCTGTTACGATAGCCTCTTGTTGTTGGCTAGCACCATTTGTATTTAAGAAATCGCGGCTGATATCTACGATTGTTTCGCCGTTCCAGTTCATGATAAGGCGATTTGTATCAGTTACATCAGCTACAACGGTGCACTCTAAGTTTTCTTCGTCACAATAGGATTTGAATGTTTCTACATCAGCTGCGGCGATGACGCAAGCCATACGTTCTTGAGATTCAGAGATGGCTAGCTCTGTACCATCAAGGCCAGCGTATTTTTTAGGAACTAAATCAAGATTGATTGTTACACCATCTGTTAATTCACCAATTGCAACGGATACACCGCCTGCACCAAAGTCATTACAACGTTTAATAAGCGTTGTTACTTCACCGCGACGGAAGAGTCGTTGAATTTTACGTTCTGTAAGGGCATTGCCTTTTTGAACCTCTGCGCCACATGTGGAAAGGGACTCTACGGTATGTTCTTTAGAGGAACCAGTAGCGCCACCACAGCCATCGCGGCCAGTTTTGCCACCGAGCAATACTACTACATCGCCTGCGACTGGTACTTCACGGCGTACTTGATTGCGAGGTGCAGCGCCGATAACAGCACCGATTTCCATGCGTTTAGCTACATAGCCAGGATGGTAATATTCTTTTACTTCACCTGTAGCAAGGCCGATTTGGTTGCCGTAAGAGGAGTAGCCACGAGCAGCTTCTTGGGTAATTTTCTTTTGTGGTAATTTGCCTTCTAATGTATCTTCAAGGCTAGTATGAGGGTCGCCAGCGCCTGTAACGCGCATAGCTTGGTATACATAAGCACGACCGCTCAATGGATCGCGGATACAGCCACCTAAGCAAGTTGCAGCACCACCAAATGGTTCGATTTCAGTAGGGTGGTTATGAGTTTCGTTTTTGAATAATAACAACCATTCTTCGGTTTTGCCGTTTACATCAACAGGAACGATGATTGTACATGCATTGATTTCATCGGATTCATCAAGATTTGTTAAACCACCTGTATGACGCAACTCTTTGACTGCAAGTGTTGCCATGTCCATGAGGGAGCGAGCCTTTTTCTTTGTTGTATATAGCTCAGCGCGGCCCTCCATGTATTCTTCAAGAGCTTCTTTTACAGAGCCCGTAAAACGACTATCCTCGATAGTAATATCCGTTAATTCTGTCATGAATGTAGTGTGACGGCAGTGGTCGGACCAATAGGTATCGAAGAGGCGAATTTCTGTAATGGTAGGATTGCGGTGCTCTACCTCTGCATATTGTTGCTTAATTAATTTGAGGTCTGCCAATGTCATAGCGAGACCATAGCTATCGATGAGAGTTTCTAAATCAGCATCGCTCATGTCTGTAAAACCGTCGATTGTTGCCACTGGTTTAGGATCTTCTAATTCAAGGGCCAATGTAGTTGGTAATTCAAGACTCGCTTCGCGGGAATCTACTGGGTTAATGTAGTACGCTTTGATAGCCTCTTCTTGTTCTTTTGTGAAAGTACCTTCAATAGCATATACACGAGCACATCGAACGATGTGGCCAGATGTAAGGGTGAGCATGGAAATACATTGCTCAGCACTGTCAGCACGTTGATCGTATTGACCTGGCACATATTCAACAGCGAAAACGAAACCTTGTACAGCTGGGATTTCTTCTAATACTGTATCTACAGGAGGCTCGGAGAAGATAAGGTTTTTTGCAGCCTCTAAATCTTTTGCATCTACATGTTCGATATCATAACGCTCGTAGATGGTTACCCCTGTAGCAGGCATAGATAATTCCTGTTGTAAGGTTTGTAACATGCGTTGTGCTTCTTGGTTGAAAGATTCTCGTTTTGTTACGAATAATCGTTGTATAGCCATTGTAGCCTCCTGTAATGTATATAATTCCCTGTGGGATATTGACAAATTAAGTATAGTCGGTCTAGACTTATAAGTAAAGATAATCTTACTTATGAAAAGATTAGAAATACTAATAAATATGAAGGGTTCATGAAGGTCATAAGACCTAACTTTCATGAAGATTTCTACATATTCATTATATATTGAGAGTCCATGCTTATAATATAGTAAATGATATGTATATTTAAAAGTAAGACACTACTATTAGTATATAACAGAGGTGAATAAAATGGCAGTATCTGCAGATTTATATAGAACCTTTTTAGGGGTAGGCTTATATTTATCCTTTTCCCGTGCAGCCAAAGAGTTAGGCGTTTCTCAATCCGCCATCAGCCAAAGCATTAAGCAATTAGAAGGTGAACTTAATATGCCTCTTTTTGTGCGCACTACAAAATCTGTAGGGTTCACGCCAGAAGGCAAAGAATTATTTGATACAGTAGCTAAGGCTTTTTCTATTCTTGATAATGGTGTAACTCAATTGCAAGAACGTGTTAGCCAAGCTTATGAAAGTTTAAATCTGGCTGCTACAGATACATTATGTCGCCATTTCTTATTGCCTTACTTCCATAAATGGCAATTGCAAGAAAGCGAAATCGGACTACATATCATTAATCGACCATCACCTGATTGTGTAGAATTAGTACTCAACAAAGAAGCGCAGTTAGCCGTCGTTAACGATTATGAAGGCTTGCGCGATAATCCTCAACTAGAGGTAACTACATTGGCTACAATTCAAGATGTATTTGTTGGTGGTCCTGATTATAAAGGGGCAGGCTTCTTTGATCAAGGTCGTCTTCTTAATGAGCCTATTTTGCTCTTGCATAAAGGTTCTGCGAGCCGTACATTCTTTGATGAAGTAACTCATGGCGCATGCCGTAAACCGCGCTTTGAATTGGGTAGCGTCGATGTGCTGCTTGATCTTGTAGAAATTAACATGGGGATTTCTATGTTGCCTAACCATGTAGTGCAACAAAAGATGCAAGAAGGTACAGTGGTACGTATCGATACAGATATTCCAGTGCCAACACGTGATATTGTACTTGTCCGTTCTCGTTTGGTACCTCAATCTGAAGGGGCTGCGCGCTTTACATCCTTGCTCGTTAATCGTGAAAGCACACGCGATAAGGTTTTATAATAATGAGACACACTTTATGAGAATTTTCAGAAAGTGTGTCTTTTTATATTTTAGAGTACTGTTATCTGTGCTATATTATATTGTTATAAACCTACTGAATTTTATAATTTAGTGTGGAAAGTTTTGAAGTCTTAAAGAGAGCTGTTTTTCTAGCTGTATTGTTAAGTCTTTTACTTGATATAGGTTGACCCTAAGGGGTTATTTACGTTAAAATTTAAAGATAGTTATGCTGCGGAGGTAAGAGCACATGGAATTATTAAAACAACGCATTCGTGAAGAGGGGATTGTCCTCAATAATCGCGTGCTAAAAGTCGATGGTTTCTTGAATCATCAAATCGATCCACAATTGTTTAAAGCAATCGGTAAAGAAATCGCCGATCGTTACCGTGATGCAGGTGTACAACGTATTGTTACTATTGAAGCATCTGGCATTGCATTGGCATTGATGGCTGCTCTTGAACTTGATGTGCCATTAGTATTTGCGCGTAAGAAAAAATCTATTCTTATGGTAGATGATGTATATCATAGTGTTGTGTACTCTTATACAAAAGAGGAAAACTACGATATTACTATTTCTAAAAAATTCTTGCCAGCCGGTGAAAAAGTGTTGATCATCGATGACTTCTTGGCATCTGGTGAGGCTGCTATGGGCCTTGCTAAATTGGTGGAAGACGCTGGTGATGAAGTGGTTGGTATGGCGATCGCTATCGAAAAATCCTTCCAACCTGGTCGTGAACGCCTTGAAAATGCAGGGTATCGTGTTGAGTCTTTAGTTCGTATTAAAGAATTTAAAGACAATGGTTGTGTATTTATCGAAGACTAATAGTCTGATTATTTGTAGAGGGAATTATGAATCAAAAAGCAGAAAAATTTGACTTACTCGTTGCTGACTTAAATAAAGGCGGTAACTCTTGGTTTACAAAGGAAGAAATGACAGATGACCTTCATACAGTCGTTTACCACGGCCGTTTGGATGTTCATGAGCATAGCTTGCCTGTATTCATCGTTGTGGATGATTCTGCATTCTCCTATGCACGTATTGCTATCACAACAACATCTATTGATGAAAAAGTGATTCCTGCTGTGTTGAAAGAACTTAATACATTGAATCAAGATTATAAAGTATCTAAATACTATGTGAGCAATGAAGACAATAACATCTATATGGATGTGTCTGTTCCTGGTTTGACTGAGCAATTTGATCCTACAGTAGTAGTTAATTTATTGCTTGAAGTCGTTCAACCACATTTAGATGCTGTACATAAAGGCATTCTTAAAGTAGCTGGTTTAGCTAAATAGAGGTTGTTATGAATCCTAAAGCATTATTATTTGATAAGTTTTTAAAAGACGAAGAAATCACATCCTTTGAACGTAAGGATTTTGAGGATGAAGACGGTACTGTTGTATACCGTTCTTACATTAAATCCCCGTTGTGGGATATGCCGTTATTTGTCATTCTTGATAACAGTATTTACAGTGTAATTCGTTTGGTGTTAGGCCCTGAAAAGGTAACCGCACAAAATATGAATGCCTTGAATGCGTTGATCAACCGCGACAATGCGACATACAAAAACTATAAGCTATATATTGATGAACAAGATTCCAGTCTATATTTAGACTGTGTATACATGTGTGGTGACGATGCGTTTGAACCAGCATTAATGTATGCATTGATGTCTTCTATCGTAGACTATGTCCCTGAAGCTGTAGGCGAGTTGAAAGCTGCTTTTGAAAGTAGCACACACTAATTAATAACAAATACAGATTAAAGAGCGTAATGTTCGGAAATTAATTAAAAGAGGGTATCCTATCTATAAAGGTGGGATACCCTCTTTTTATTTTTTGTAAAATATACATTAATACCTCTAAAGACCTAACTTTAATAGAATGTTTGATTTTGTAAAAAAGAGTATATATTTCTAATCATATATTTTGAATAACGTCGATATAATTAAATTTAATTCTTTCTAAAAGTTCGGAATATAACGAATAATAAAAATAATTAATTAAAAAATATTCGAAAATAATGTTGATTTTGTAAATGTTAGGTGTTACAATTTGTGTACAAGAAGGAGGTAGCACCGTGAACTATGCAAATCAACAAACTCAACGCAAGTCTACGGAGGCTATTTGTGCGCATTTTTCCCAGTCTATTTCGGCTGGGCTTTTTTATTAGGAGGATCTATGAAGGTCGGTATTATTATGGGCAGCAAGTCTGACCTAGACACAATGAAAAAGGCATCTGCCGTACTTGATGAATTCAACATTCCTTATGAAATGGTAATTGCTTCAGCTCACCGTACACCTGAAGCTGTAAAAGAATTTGTTACAAGACTTGAAGATGAAGGAGCTATCGCATTTATCGCTGGTGCTGGTGCAGCAGCTCATCTACCTGGCGTAGTAGCTAGCTTTACTACATTACCTGTTATCGGTATTCCTCTTAATGCAACGGCCTTAAAAGGTATCGATTCCTTACTTGCTATTGTTCAAATGCCATCTGGTATGCCCGTAGCGACAATGGCTGTTGACGGCGCTAAAAATGCAGCACTCTTTGCCGTACAAATTGGAGCAGCTTTCAACAAAGAATTGAAAGAACAATATGTACAGTATCGTAAAGATATGGCCGAAAAAGTCCTAGCAGATAATGCAGAGCTACAAGGCGCTATTAAACTATAATCATATAATTTGTTACAGATTACATTGCTAGTAAAGTAAGCGTAATTCTTTTATTACATATCCATATATAGTTTGTATCATTCATTTATGATAAAGGAGACACATCATGGCTAACATCGACTTGGAAAAATTAACATTATTGTACGAAGGTAAAGCAAAACAAGTATATCAAACAGATAACAAAGATGAGTATATCGTTCATTATAAAGATGATGCTACTGCATTCAATGGCGAAAAACATGATACTATCCTTGGCAAAGGTGTATTGAATAATAAGATTTCTTCTTTCTTCTTTGAATTGTTGAAAAAGGAAGGCGTACCAACTCATTTTGTTCGTCGCGAAGATGATCGCAATCAAACAGTACTTACTTTGGATATCATTCCTTTAGAAGTTATTGTTCGTAACATTGCTGCTGGCTCCATGGCTAAACGCTTTGGTATTGAAGAAGGTACTCCTCTTAAACATCCAATCCTTGAATTCTGCTACAAAAATGATGAATTAGGCGATCCATTTGCCAACGAATCCCAAATCACAGCACTTGGTTGGGCTACGCAAGAACAACTTGATGTAATTTCTACAATC
This sequence comes from Veillonella dispar, assembly GCF_900637515.1. NCBI lineage: Bacteria > Bacillati > Bacillota > Negativicutes > Veillonellales > Veillonellaceae > Veillonella > Veillonella dispar. The sequence continues at coordinate 391,031 of NZ_LR134375.1, forward strand.
ACTTTAAAAGTAAATGATATTTTGAAAAAATTCTTGGCTACAAAAAATGTAACCCTTGTAGACTTTAAATTAGAATTTGGTACACACAATGGTGAAGTATTATTAGGTGATGAAATCTCTCCTGATACATGCCGTTTCTGGGATGCTACAACAGGTGAAAAGCTCGACAAAGACCGCTTCCGTCGAGATCTTGGCAATATTGAAGAAGCGTACAAGGAAATGTTATTCCGTCTTACTGGCGAACGCGCCTAAGGGGGCACAATGAACTACGATCCTGTTTTTGATAAATGGCATGAAGAGTGTGGTGTATTTGGTGTCTATGATAGAACCGTTGATGTAGCACGCTATGTATATTGGGGGCTCTTTGCACTCCAACACCGTGGCCAAGAAAGCGCGGGCATTGCCGTTACAGATGGTCATGATGTAGAACTAAAAAAAGGGATGGGCTTGTTAACTGAGGCCATTAAAGAATTACCATCCTTACCAAGCCATATGGGGACTGGTCATGTGCGGTACTCTACAACAGGTTCCAATAATCCACGCAATATTCAACCTTTAGTGATTCATTATCAAGGTGGTCAAATTGCGGTAGCTCATAATGGGAATTTAACGAATGCCTTAGCCATTCGCAAACGTCTTGAAGCGGATGGTTCCATCTTCCAAACAACGATGGACTCTGAGGTTATCGTAAACCTCATTGCTCGATCTAAGGCTGAAACGCAAGCGGAACGCATTGCTGATGCGGCGCGTCAAATTGAGGGGGCCTTTTCTCTTGTGATTACCACAAATGACTCCTTGGTAGGTGTGCGCGATCCACAAGGCTTTAGACCTCTGTGCTTAGGGAAAACTGAAAATGGTTATGTTTTCTCTAGTGAAAGTTGTGCATTAGATGCTATTAAAGCCGAGTTTATTCGTCACATCGATCCAGGCGAAATGGTAATTATCGATGATTCAGGCGTGCGTAGCGTTATCTATGCAGAACCAGAAAAAATAGATAAGAAGCTCTGCGTTTTTGAATATATCTATTTTGCACGCGGCGATAGTCATATTGATGGTCAATCAGTTTACCAATCACGTCTCAATATGGGCCGTGAGCTATATAACGAAACGAAATACGATGCAGACATTGTCATGTCGATTCCTGACTCTGGCACTACAGCAGCACTAGGTTATGCTCGTGCATCGGGCATTCCTTTTGCAGAAGGGTTAGTGAAAAATCGCTATAGCGGTCGTACCTTTATCAAGCCAAATCAAGAGGAACGGGAATTAGCTGTGCGTATGAAATTGAACCCACTACCTCATGTGGTAAGTGGTAAACGGATTGTACTCATTGATGACTCCATCGTACGCGGTACTACGAGTGGCATCATCGTTAAGATGCTAAAAGAAGCGGGTGCCAAAGAGGTATACATGTGCGTTAGCTCTCCATCCATTGAATATTCTTGTCACTATGGCATTGATACATCCGTGCGTAAAGAGCTCATTGCTGCTACACATACAGTAGATGAAATTAAAGACTATATTAATGTCGATAAATTACATTATTTATCTCGAGAAGGCTTATGTCGCGCTGTTTCTGATATAGCGCCTAATGACTTATGTTTTGCTTGCTTTAATGGTGATTACAGTGTAGAGGTTCCTGCGGAACAAGAGGAAGGGGTCAAATATGTGCTCGAATAAAACTAGTTTAACCTATCGCGATGCAGGCGTTGATATCGATGCTGGTAATCGCGCTGTAGAATTGATGAAAGAATCCGTGAAACGCACCTATACACCTGGTGTTGTTGGTGATTTAGGTGGTTTTGGGGGCCTCTATTCCTTAGCTGGTCACTCCATGTCTGACCCTATGCTCGTATCTGGTACAGATAGGGTAGGCACCAAATTGCGCCTCGCTATCATGATGGATAAACATGATACTATTGGCCAAGATTGCGTAGCCATGAGTGTTAACGATATTCTCGTACAAGGTGCTACACCTCTATTCTTCCTCGATTACATTGCAGTAGGTAAACTTGATCCTGTGAAAGTAGCAGGTATCGTGCGCGGTGTGGCAGAGGCTTGTGAAGAGTCTGGCTGTGCTTTACTGGGTGGCGAAACTGCTGAAATGGCAGGCTTCTATGATAATGATGATTACGATGTGGCTGGCTTTGCTGTTGGTATCGTTGATCGTCCTAAATTGATTACTGGTGAAAGTATTAAAGCGGGTGATGTCATTTTAGGTTTGCCATCTTCTGGTGTTCATTCCAACGGTTTTTCCTTGGTTCGTAAAATCGTATTCGACCATAAACAATTGTCTATTGATACAGAAATTCCAGAATTTGGTAAAACCTTAGGCGAAGAATTATTGACACCTACACGTTTATATCCAAAAGCGGTATTACCACTAATTGAACAAGAACTTGTAAAGGGTATGGTTCATATTACAGGCGGTGGTTTCTATGAAAACATTCCTCGCGTATTGCCAAAGGGTGTGACTGCAGAGGTAGATGTTACAACATGGCCACGACTTCCTGTATTTACGAAACTACAAGAATGGGGCAATGTAGCATGGCCTGAAATGTACCGCACTTTCAACATGGGTATTGGTATGATTCTCATCGTTGACCAAAATGATGTAGAAACGGTTAAAGAAAATCTTGGCAATCGTGGTGAAGCGGTTTATGAAATTGGCCGTATCGTAAGCGGTGATGGTCCTGTTGTCCTTAAAGGGGCTGAGTTCGATGCGTAATTCTAAAAAGCGATTAGCCCTCTTTGCTAGTGGTCGTGGTTCTAATGGGGAAGCACTGTATAAGGCTATGCAAGAAGGCTATATTAATGGTGAATTTGTTGTCATTATTACAGATCACGGCGATGCAGGGATTGTAGAACGCTCTAAATTTTGGAATATTCCCCTTATTGTTATCGACCGTAGCGACTATGATTCTAAAGCCAGTTTTGAACAGGCTCAACTAGATGCTTTAGAGCCTTATAAGGTTGATGGAATCGTCTTGGCCGGCTATATGCGCATTGTAGGTGCTCCTTTGATAGAGCGATATGAACATCGTATATTAAATATTCATCCTGCTCTGTTACCATCATTTCCAGGCCTTCATGGTCATCAACAAGCCATTGACGGAGGCGTAAAAATTACAGGGTGTACGGTGCACTTTGTCGATACGGGAATGGATACGGGGCCTATCATTATGCAGAATACGGTGCCTGTATTACCTGATGATACAGAGGATACTTTGAGTGATAGATTATTACCTATCGAGCATAAAACGTATAAAGAGGCGTTGCGACTATTTTGTGAGGATAAGCTCACTATAAAAGGTCGTGTTGTATATATTGAAGATTGATGTGTAAGCAAAGGAAGACGTTACATGATTAAAAATGCATTACTTAGTGTTTCTGATAAAACAGGTATTGTAGACTTTGCAAAGGGATTAGTTGAATTAGGTGTAACCATTTATTCCACAGGTGGTACCCTTAAGGCTATTACCGATGCGGGCATTACAGCAAAAGCTGTAGAATCTTTGACTGGTTTTCCTGAAATGATGGACGGCCGTGTAAAGACATTACATCCAAAGGTTCATGGTGGTATTTTGGCAATCCGCGATAATACGGAACATCAAAAAGCTATGGCTGATCACGGTATTGAACCAATTGACCTTGTGGTTGTCAATCTCTATCCATTCCGTGAAACCATTGCAAAACCAAATGTATCCTTAGAGGAAGCTATTGAAAATATCGATATCGGCGGTCCTACCATGGTGCGCTCTGCTGCAAAGAACCATGCGTATGTGGGCATTGTAGTAAACCCAAATCATTATGACGAAATCTTAACAATGCTTAAAGAACATGGGGAATTGACTAAGGAATATCGCTTTGGTCTAGCGAAAGAGGCCTTTGCTCATACTGCAGCTTATGACGTAGCTATTGCTAACTACATGAGTAGTATCTTGAACGAAGGTCCTACACCTCCAGAATATTTAAGTGCTTATGAAAAGGTAACAGACCTTCGCTATGGGGAAAATCCGCATCAAAAAGCGGCATTCTACAAAGAAATCGGTAAAGCCCATGGCATGGGCGCTTTGAAACAACTCCATGGTAAAGAGCTTTCTTATAACAATATCGTAGATATGGAAGCAGCTTGGAATATGGTGTGGGAGTTTGCAGATCCTGCAGCATGTATCATTAAGCATACAAACCCATGTGGTGCAGCTACAGCAGCTACATTGCATGATGCTTACGTAAATGCTTACGAAGCAGACTCCGTATCTGCCTTTGGTGGTATCGTGGCTTTAAACCGTGAAGTTGATGCTGCTACTGCCGGAGAAATGAGCAAAATTTTCTTAGAAGTCATTATGGCACCTGCTTTCACAAAAGAAGCATTACACATCCTTGAAGCAAAGAAGAATATTCGTCTCATTGAGTTATCTAAACCTGAGTCTGGACAAGTGACAGTGAAAAAAGTCTCTGGTGGTCTATTGGTGCAAACAGAGGATGATATCCAAGAAGACCGCGCTCACTATAAAGTAGTTACGAAGGTACAACCAACAGAGGAACAATGGAAAGCCCTTGAATTTGCTTGGAAGCTTGTAAAACATGTAAAATCCAACGCTATTTTGATTTCTAATGAAAAACGTACCCTCGGTGTGGGGGCTGGTCAAATGAACCGCGTTGGTTCTGCGAAAATTGCCCTTGAACAAGCTGGTGAAGCTGCTAAAGGCGCTGTATTAGCTTCTGATGCATTCTTCCCATTCGGTGATACTGTAGAGACATCGGCAAAACATGGTATTGCAGCTATTATTCAACCGGGTGGCTCTATTCGAGACGAAGAATCCATCAAGGCTGCCGACGAAGCGGGCATTTCTATGGTATTTACAAGTATTCGTCACTTTAAACATTAATTTGTTTAGCCTAATTGAGGGTTACAGTCGAGCACTAGCTCGTAATCATTGATGCATAATGATGATTATAGAGGATATAGGTGCTTACATAAATGATGTATTGATGGCGTTTAGGCGTCGATGGAGGATTTATGAAAGTATGTGTAATCGGTAGCGGCGGCCGCGAACATGCATTGGCATGGCGATTGTCCATCAGCCCTAGCGTAACAAAGGTATATGCCATTCCTGGTAGTGCGGCCATGTCAGATTGTGCAGAGCTAGTCGGCATTGATTGGCAGCAAAGCAATCATTTAATACGTTTTTTGAAAGATAATCATATTGACTTAGTCGTTGTTGGTCCAGAGGCTCCTCTTGTAGCAGGACTAGCAGATGCACTCAATGCAGCTGGAATTCCTGTGTTTGGTCCCTCTAAAGCAGCTGCTCAGCTAGAAGGATCCAAAGTGTTCGCCAAAGATTTAATGAAAAAATACAATATCCCAACGGCTGCCTATGGTGTGTTTCACAAGGTAGACGAAGCAAAAGAATTTATCAGTCAAACTGGTGCTCCTATTGTAGTTAAAGCTGATGGTTTAGCCGCTGGCAAGGGTGTTGTAGTGGCTATGACTATTGACGAAGCAAATGCAGCTGTAGAAGATATGCTCAGCGGCAATCGCTTTGGAGAGGCTGGTAGTACCGTAGTTATTGAAGAGTTCATGGAAGGTGAAGAAGCGAGCTTGCTTGCTTTTGTAGATGGCAAAACAGTAGTTCCTATGATTGCATCTCAAGACCATAAACGCATTTTTGATGGAGATAAAGGTCCTAATACAGGTGGCATGGGTACCTATGCACCAGCGCCAGTGCTTACTGATGCATTACGAGATGAGGCGATGAAGACAATTTTAGAACCTATGGTAGCTGCCATGGAGAAAGAGGGGATGCCTTATGTGGGCTGTCTCTATGCAGGTCTTATGATTACGCCTCAAGGCCCTAAGGTTGTAGAATTTAATGCCCGCTTTGGCGATCCTGAAACACAAGTAGTATTGCCATTACTTGATAGTGACTTAGGTCAAGTTATGATGGCTTGTGCCACAGGCACATTAACAGCTGATATGGTGAAATGGAAAGACTCCTCGGCAGCTTGTGTCATTCTTGCTTCTAAAGGGTACCCTGAAACATCCTCCAAGGGTGATGTGATTCATGGTGATATTAAACAACATGATACAACCATCGTATTCCACTCTGGCACAAAACTTGTTGGGGAAGAATATGTTACAAATGGCGGCCGCGTGCTTGGCGTTGTGGGCCTTGGTAAAGACCTTAGAACAGCGCTCGATAGAGCTTATGGACGTATAGAACACATTGATTTTGAGGGCATGCAATATCGTACAGATATTGGGGCGAAAGCTTTCAAATAAACTAAAGGTCTTTTACATCATGTAACATGTATTTAAATAGTACAATAGCATTTCAAAAATATAAAAACCTCTACATTTATGCATAGTGCATGTGGTGTAGAGGTTTTTATTTTCTACCTTTTAATGGTTACCTATGTTATAATAATGTAGATATAAAGAGGGCCCATCGACGTGTGATGGCGTTAGGCTCATCTCAAAAATTTTGAAACCTATTGATGGCGCCTAATATGTAGAAGTACATCTTCTACATATTAGGTGTTTTTACTATAGTCTATTTTTCGTATAGCGACATACAACTATGAAATATAACAAAGAACCGTTAAAACTGAATAGTCCGGTATCATTTTGGATGAATTTCCCCAATGAAGAACGCGTGTTTTGGGTGGATCGCCAAAGTGACCGCATCGTTGTGGGCGCTAAACGTCTAGCGACGGTTAAAGATGATGACGATCGCCATAATTACGCTTATGTATTTTATGGGGATACTTTTTTTGATACTGTAAAAGACCCTAAATGGTCTAATATGGGCCATGAAATGATTGCTTTTACCCATTATTACATCGTAGAAAATGGAGAGTCCTTCTATCTACATGCTGGTGAAAGTGTACCGATTGAGAATTATGAGGTGCCTCGAGTTCATCACAACTACAAAGAAACCAGTGATGATAAGGCGGATTGGGACCGATTGATGAATGCTATTGCCAATGGTATTAGCAGTGGTGAGATGACTAAGGTCGTCTCCTCTCGCGAGGTGGAATTCACTAGCGAAACACCATACAATGTGGCAAGTATCTTAGCTAATTTAGTCGATAATAATCCAAATTGCTTTATCTTTGGCTATGAAAAGGATGGGCGTACCTTTGTAGGGGCATCGCCAGAAATTTTAGTCCGCCATCGTGGCAGTGAAATACTTAGCTATGCACTAGCTGGAACAGCCCCAAAGGATGGTCCTAATGCGTGGACAGAGGAGCAATTACTAACCAGTGAGAAAAATCTTATAGAACATAATATTGTTCGTGACCGTATCGTGAATACGATGAAACAAATCACTTCAGATGTTACGGTGGGGGAAACGGGCATTATGGAGTTATCTCACCTCTATCATTTGCGTACCATAATTACTGCAAAGGATAGTACAAAATCTCTTGTGGAATGGGCCAAATTATTACACCCTACACCAGCCCTTGGTGGTGAACCTCGAGAAAAGGCGCTAGCATTATTACAAGAGTATGAATCCCATGAGCGCGGTATGTACGCAGCGCCTTTTGGCTTTATGAAGGATATGGGGGACGGCATCGTTGTAGTTGCTATACGATCTGCTCTTATCATGGATAATGTATTGTATGCCTATGCAGGATGTGGCGTTGTAGCTGATTCTGATGCGGATGAAGAATACGCTGAAACTAATAATAAAATGCGCACCATTCTTGATGCCTTATAATTGTTTCCGTACCTCTAGGGGTGTTTGAAAGGGAATATAATGAATGAATATATTGCTGCCTTGGTAGACGAGTTCTACCAACTCGGCGTCCGTCATGCGGTGTTTAGCCCTGGTTCTCGTTCTACGACGATGGCCATGCTGTTCAAGGAGCATGAAGGATTTGAAACCTATATGAATATAGATGAGCGCTCTGCTAGTTTTATGGCTCTTGGTATTGCAAAGGCTCATAAAGAACCAACTGTACTCGTATGTACCTCAGGTTCTGCTGTGGCCCATTATTTGCCAGCTGTTTTGGAAGCTCAATATAGCAGGGTTCCACTTATCATACTATCTGCCGATAGACCTCATACATTATTGCATGTAGGGGCTCCTCAGACTGTAGATCAACACAAAATCTTTGGCACTGCGGTAAACTACTATGAAGAATTAGCAGTACCTCAAGAGGCTCATTACTATACATATCCACGCCAAGTGGCTCGTAAAGCGTATATGAAAGCGATGGATACTAAAAAAGGGCCGGTCCATATTAATGTGCCTCTCTTTGAACCATTGGTACCAGAATTGAGTCGTAACCATTTTGAGGCTGGTCGCAGTTCCTTTAAAGTGGTTAAGCCAAACTATGGTAGTGTATTTGACTGTCGCCATGAAAATGATTTGACTCATATTAATACTGCTACTGATATTGCTCATGGTCCTAATAGTAAAGAAAAGACTAATAATTTATTAGAAAAATTTGAACGTATCCTTATCCTAGCAGGCCCACAAATCGATATAGATGAAGCTAATACGATTCGTTCCTTTGGGGAGGCTTTACAAGCCCCTATTTTGGCCGATCCGTTGTCTAATGTAAGACGACGTTATAACTCGGAAGGTAATCAAAGTAGCAAGGAGTGTGTCGATGCTAGTAATGTTGTTATCTCTACGTATGATGCATTATTAGCAGGGCAAGCTCTTTGGCATGAGTTGAAACCAGATTGTGTAATTCAGTTTGGTCAAATTGTTGTATCGAAACGTGTACAACAGATGATTGCTAGCTGGACTGATGCGGAGTATATCGAGGTAAATCCTACCATGGACTCCATGAATCCAACAGGTAAAACTACGATGCATATGCAAGCTAGCATTGATGTATTTACACATTTGTATGGCAAAAATAATAGCTCTGATACGTACTTAAAAATATGGCAACGGTTAGAACAAGAGGGTAAAAAACAACTAAGTACAGCTATTGATGAGCCTCATTGCTTTGAAGGCCGAACTATACGCGAGCTACAAGAACACATTCCTGAAGATGGACAAATTTTTGTTGCCAATAGTATGACGATTCGCGATTTTGATTACTTCTGGTTCAGTGGAGAATCTAGAGCGGTTCTTTACGGCAATCGAGGTGTCAATGGTATTGATGGCACTATTTCTACGGCTCTAGGACTTGCAGCCAATGGTAAACCTACGTATTTAGTAACAGGGGATTTATCCTTGTTCCACGATTTGAATGGCTTGGCTGTAGCTAAAACCCATAATTTAAACTTAACCATTATTTTGCATAATAATGATGGAGGCGGTATTTTTGAATACTTACCTCAAAAGGGGACAAAGCATTTTGACTATTTGTTCTCCACATCACAAGGCTTAGATTACAGTGGGGCTGCAAAACTCTATGGTTGTGGCTATACTAAAATCTCCAGTCCCGATGAGTTGAGTTCTGTATTGGCTAATGTTAGCCAAGAAACCGGCGTTCATATCATTGAGATTCCTACAAATCGGGAATATAGCAGAGAATTGCATAAGAAATATACAAAGGTTTCAGTTGATATGGAGGCATTACTATGAGTCAGTATTTTTGCAGTATTGTAGATAATGCTTTGCGTAATCCAGCTCAGCGCATGTACTTTGATTTGGGTGAATACCGCTACGGCTTGACTATAGTTGGCGATGGAGAACCTATTGTGTGTTTCCATGGCTTCTCTGAATCGAGCTATACTTGGGATGCTATTAATCTTCCCGGTTATCGCGTTATCCGTATCGACTTGATTGGTCATGGTGATTCCGATATTCCTGATGAAGATAAGGCGTATACGATCCCTCAAATGATAGAGGATTTGCATACCGTTATTTATCATATGGTTGGTGATAGATATTACCTCATGGGCTACTCCATGGGGGCCCGCATAGCGCTTTCTTATGCTTTGGAATATGAAAGTGAAATCAAAGGGCTCATCCTTGAAAGTGGCTCTGTAGGTATCGCCTCTGACGCTGAGCGATTAGAGCGCCGTAAGGCCGATGAAGATTTAGCGGTTCACATTGAAAATCATGATGGTGCTTGGTTTGCTACACGTTGGGCGGAGGCTCCTATTTTTGAAAGTCAAAAGCAACTTTCAGAGGGTGTAGAGGAATTAATCTATCTACGTCGTTCCAATAATAGTACATACGCCTTAGCCTGTACCTTGCGTGGCTCAGGTCAAGGTGTCATGCCTTATGTGGGGGATAAATTAGAAAAATTCTCTGTTGAAGGCCTATATGTGAGTGGCGCACTAGATACAAAATATACTACAATAGGAAGAGATGTATTTGGCAAGTTGCCAAACTTTAAACATGTCATCGTCGAAGGAGCGGGGCATAATGTACATATAGAAAAACCGCAAATGTTTGAACAAGCGGTATTAGATTTTTTACACAAGAAAGGTTAAGTCCATGAGCAAATTTGATTGGAAAGTATTGGATCGTAATTATGAAGATGTAATTTACGAAACATATAATGGCATTGCAAAGATTACTATTAATCGCCCACAGGTACGTAACGCGTTCCGTCCTAAAACTGTTATGGAGTTAATCGATGCTTTCACAGTAGCTCGTGAAGATAACGAAGTAGGCGTAATTGTATTGACTGGTGCAAACCACGGTCAAGGTGAAGATAAAGAGGCATTCTGCTCTGGTGGTGACCAAAGCGTACGCGGCCATGGTGGTTATGTAGGTGAAGATAATGTGCCTCGCTTAAATGTTCTTGATTTGCAACGTTTGATTCGCGTTATCCCAAAACCTGTTATCGCTATGGTTAACGGTTTTGCTATTGGTGGCGGTCATGTATTGCACATCGTATGTGACCTTACCATCGCTTCTGAAAATGCCAAATTTGGCCAAACTGGTCCTCGCGTAGGTTCCTTCGACGCTGGTTATGGTGCAGGTTACTTGGCTCGCATGATCGGTCATAAACGCGCTCGCGAAGTATGGTTCTTGTGCCGTCAATACACAGCTGCTCAAGCCTATGAAATGGGCATGGTTAACTGTGTTGTACCATTCGACAAATTGGAAGAAGAAACAGTTCAATGGTGTAACGAAATTCTTGAATTGTCCCCAATGGCATTGCGCATGTTGAAAGGTGCCTTCAACGCCGATACTGATGGTCTTGCAGGCTTACAACAATTTGCAGGGGACGCTACATTGATGTACTACACAATCGATGAAGCAAAAGAAGGCCGTGATGCGTTCAAAGAAAAACGTAAACCGAACTTCAAACAATTCCCTAAATTCCCTTAATTGGAATAGATGTACTAGTCTAATACTAGGGATGGAATGTATTGTAAAAATGACAAGCGCGCCTCTATATGAGGCGCCTTTCTTGTAATATCTGTGATTATTAATCATTAATCATAAGGCATTATCTTTGGATACGAGGTGAGACGATGGAATGGTTACGGTATGGTGCACAGCACTATCCTGATCGCATATGTATAAATGAATATACCTATAAAGATATATATGGCGGTGTGCTTCATGTGGCTAGTGAATTGCTACCTCTTGAAAGCTCCCGTGTGGCCATTTTATCGGACAACTCTGTGATTATGGCAATCTATGTGTTGGCTGCTATGCTAGCTCATAAAGAGGTACTATTACTTAATGTACATCTTAAGCCTAATGAGATAGAAAACCAATTGAAACAATTAGGTGTTACCACCGTTTTACATAGTCAAGACCGACGGAATCAACTGCCTGATTCAATGTGTGTTATTGAGTTTGAACCTCTAGAAACTATTCTAGCTGACCGAGTTTTAGAAGATATCTTTGATTGGACATTTAATGATACAGACATTGCAGCTATTATGAACACTAGCGCTACAACAGGTCAGTTTAAATCAGTACCCCTTCGATGGAGGCAAATTAGAGCTCATGTACAAGCGTCTCAAGAGGTGTTAGGTAAAACCGAACAAGATAATTGGCTTATGGTATTACCGCTATTTCATGTCAGTGGATTATCTATCTTGATGCGATCACTTTATAATGGAACGGCTATCACTATATTGACTAAATACGATGAGGCGAAGGTTTTAGAACTCATTGAAACCGAGAAAATTAATATGATGTCTCTCGTGCCTACTATTTTAACTCAATTAGAACCGAAGATTACACATCATACATTACGAGTGATTCTGCTGGGTGGCGAGTTCATTCCGATGGCCTTAATCGATGCTTGTGAAAAGAAATTGTTACCAATTTACAAGACCTATGGCATGACTGAAACCTTTAGTCAAAGTGTGACATTCTCCGTATTGGATTACCCTCATAAACGAGATTCTGTAGGCAAACCATTACCAGGGATGCAGATTCGCATTGATAGTCCTGATGCGGATGGAGTAGGGGAAATCCATTTGACAGGTCCCATGGTTATGACTGGGTATATCGGCAAGGAGCCTATTGATGGTGACCTTAATACCGATGATATCGGCTATGTTGATGAAGACGGTTTTGTGTATATTCTGAATCGCCGCAAGGATCTCATCATTTCTGGTGGAGAAAATATTTATCCTAAGGAATTAGAGGATTTAGTCTACACATTGCCATCAGTCAAGGAATGTGCGGTTGTACCTGTATCTGATCCTAAATGGGGCCAAGTACCAGCACTCTTTGTGGCTTTTCACGATGGTGAAAGTATGACGTCTGATGAGATTTTATCCTTTATGACTCAGTCCTTGGCGAAGTATAAGATTCCTAAATATGTAAAAATTTTACCTGCATTACCTCGTAATGGCACAGGTAAAATTGTGCGCAATGAACTACGTTTAGAAGATTGAGGCGCCTATGAATGATATTTTAAACTTTAAAAGTATAACTACATATCGCCTTAAATTGCCACTACAGTTTAACTTTAAAACTGCCAAAGGTGAAGTAAAAGAACGAGAAACGATCATCATTCGCATCGAGGATCAACAAGGGTATGTAGGTTATGGGGAATGCGTGGCTTTTACAGAGCCCTTTTATACAGCCGAGACGGTGGATACGTGTTGGCAAAAACTAGTAGATGATTATATCTTTAATTTGCGCATGATGCGGCCTAAGCCGCTTATGACCTATGTACGGCAGCTGCAATTCTGGCTAAATCGAGATCATATGCCTATGACCATTGCTGCTGTAGAAAATGCCCTTGTCAATCTTCATTGTGAAAGACTTGGTGTGAACTCTGTTTCCTATATTATGGGGCAGCCCTTACAAGATACCATTGAAAGTGGCGTTGTTATCGGTGATGTACCGATGAATCAATTGTTAGAACGGGTAGAAGGACATGTTGCAAACGGTTGTAAGCGCATTAAAATAAAGATAAACCCTACAGACGGCTATGAACGAATAAGTTTAATTCGTAAACACTATCCCCATTTAGTATTGGCGGCCGATGCAAACCAAAGCTATTCTTATGATGATATTGATAAGGTCTGTCAATTTAACGATTTGAAGTTAGCTTGTATAGAAGAGCCCTTTGCTATGACTACGCTTCAATCCTATAAGGAATGGAAGTGGGAACGCCTTAATAACGATGATTGGCATATTGAAACGCCTATCTGTTTAGATGAATCCATATTGGGCTATGACGACTTATCCTATGCTATTGAATATGGTTTGATTGACGTACTCAACATAAAAGTAGGCCGCATGGGTGGTCTCGTACCTACTAAAGCAGCTATTAATCTTTGTAGAGAATGCCGTATTCCGTATTGGGTGGGTAGCATGGTAGAGTCGGGCATTTCTAAAATGTTGCACGCTCAACTAGCGGCTCTAGGTGATTCCTATATGGCAGGAGACCTATCGGATTCTAATAGATACTTTGAACGAGACCTCATCTATCCTGACCTCACTTTTAAAAATGGTGTAATGCACGTACCTGATGGTGATGGGCTAGGTGTAACTGTTTTTGACGATAGATTAGAAGCGTATTGTATGGAGAAACGAACACTATGAATTTGATTGAAGCTTTACAAATTGAAAAGCCTCATATGACAAGTGATACTACATGTGTGGCAAAAATGAACTTAGGCGACTTTCACAAGCAACCGCAAGGTTACTTGAATGGAGGAGCGACCCTAGCCTTTGCAGAAATTGTAGCGGGAATGATGAGTAACGAACTCATTGGTGCTGATAAATTTGGTGTAGGTCAATCTATTACAGCTAACCACGTGCGCCCCGCACGATGTGAAGGCGCTTTAACAGCCCATGGTACACTATTAGTAAAAGGGAAAACCTCACATGTGTGGCGATTTGATATGAAGGATGATGCAGAACGACTCATCTCACAGGTGACCGTAACATTAGCCATTGTGGACTTTGATCGGTAATAGATAATAAGTAATAGGTAGTAGATAATAGATAACGATAAAAGGACAGTAAATACTATGTTAGTATCTACTGTCCTTTTTTAGGTTCTGTATAAGTTAATAATTGCTTATGGTTTATTACTTTTTACTAGCTATTTACGAGTTACTGTATATAGGTCTTCTATATCTGGAATATCATAAATAACCCAGGTGCCATCACCTAAATGACGCATCAAAACTCGTATATCTTTTGTCATATTCTTTTTGTTATTTTGTATTGTTACTGTTACGGTGGCTGTATCTCCATCGTCTTCAGATTTGATGTTTTTAACCTCTACATCATGCTCTTTGAAGAGGCGGCCATCTACAAGACGGTCGACCATGGACATGTTGTCATCACTTTGAGCCGTATTGTTAGTATCTGTAGTTGTTGGCTGAGATTTAAAGCTGTCAGGATCTTCAATATATTTTCGCATCACATCTTCGATTAAAGAAGGCCCAAATGTCTTAGCTGCTGCAATAGTAGCTTTACCAAATGGATTAGATGTATCTATATATTTGTTGCCTTCCCGTTCTAAGATATTTTTTACAATAGATTTTGTATCTATGTGGCGTAAAGCCTCATCGGCATCTTTATCTTGCACGGCTTGATGAATAATTTTTAGCGTATAGGCTGGTGTGTGGGGAATGTACCACATGAAATACCATGCTGCTGCTAAAGCACCTACAATAGCAATAATTAAGATAGTTATAAGTGATTTTGATTTCATTGTATTGCTCCAAAGTATTTTATATTACATTCTTATTATTTATATAATATATACTTATTTTATCATAGTCAAAGACGATTCACTATAACTATTAATTAGTAATACTTAAAACAGTAGAACTTTCAAATATATGTACTAATAAACTATAGAGAATATATATGCTATAAAGTGGATAAGATATATTATTGCTTTACCTAACTAAAGAATATATAATAAAAGTATCTTTCATGAAAATTTCATATAAAGAAGGGGAGACTATGGTTAGTAAAAAGGTGATTATCAAATCTTTAGTATGTACAGCATTGACATGTAGTTTTGCTACATGCGCATTAGCAGCAGATAAAGATAATGGAGAAAAAGTTCAATCAAGCTGGATGGATCGTACTGATATAGGGGTGGCAGTACAAGGTGCTCAAAAAGATACATATCATGAATACAAAATAAATCCAACGCCTTATCGAAATACAAGTAGTGCAATTACTCGTAGTGAACATAGCTCTACACAGGAGATGAAAAATTCTCAATATTTTATAGAAACAATACAACCAATTAAGTATTATGGTGAACATGCTAAATCAGTTCTGTTTATTCAAGGCCGTATAGAGGGTAATGGTGGGGAAAAAATCTCATCAGATGCATATTGGAACGGGGGAGAAAGTAGCTATATTGGTGATGATCCTAAGTATAAAGCTGCAGCTAGGCTTGCACAACAACCGTCCTATCTTGATAAGGGAGAGACTGTTCAACATGATTCACTAGGTGTAGTAGGAAGTATAGGAGCAGGATATAGGCGGCTTAGTAAGAATGAACACGCTTATGTGGGTATAAATACATTTTATGATTATGCTTTTAGGGATAAATTATCTCGAGTTGGTATCGGCTTAGAGTATGTTGCTGGTTTGAATAAAATTAGTGCTAATGTTTATCACGGGTTATCTGAGAAGAAAACAAAGCCTTATTATTTTGAAAACTCTCTTGTAATTGTACCAAGAGCTGATGAATTTCATTATCCTGAGGACGGATATCCAAATGGTTTTACTAAGATAAGATATGCCTATGAGAATGTATTAGATGGATATAATGTACGTTATACTAGAGATTATAAAAATGCTCGATGGATTTCTACATATGTAGAGGGTTACCATTGGAAGACAAAGAGTCCAAGCGAACATCCCGTTGATATGTTTTATCTTAACCAACATAAATGGAAGTCGATAAGTGGATTGAAATTAGGGGCTACGTTAAATATTACACCACATATTTCTATAGACCTTGGTTTTAATAAAAATAATATTAGCTCAGGTGAACCATATGTGTCTGTAATGTATACATTAGGTAAGTCTAGATATGCTTACTTAGGCGGTAAACATAGTGAAGATACTGTAAGTACAGCACGTTCAAAGATGCTAGATAAAGTTAAACGCCACGACATGGTTGTTGAATCATATAGTGAATATAATTATCGAGATACACCATGGGATCATTTATAATTAATATCGTATTAATTATGATGCTTTAAAATACTTAATAAGTTTAGATAAATTGGTATCTATCTATTATTTAGAATAGGTGGATACCAATTTTCTTTTATAGGCCTATGAAATATTGCGTATAGCTGAGTATTTTACATATAAACGACAAATCTATATGATTTTTAATAGATAGTTCCTAATTTCATATATTTTGGAAAAATTCATCAAAAAATTAGAAAAAAGTACTTGCATTAGTAGGTTACCTCATGTTAATATATACGAGTAGTCAACGAGAGTTGATACGCGGCCCCGTGGTGTAGCGGTTAACATGTCGCCCTGTCACGGCGAAGATCGTCAGTTCAAATCTGATCGGGGTCGCCATTTTTTTTTACAAAAAAACGTGCCTCGGTAGCTCAGTTGGTAGAGCAACGGACTGAAAATCCGTGTGTCGACAGTTCGATTCTGTCCTGAGGCACCATTTGTATTCCATGCGGTTGTGGTGGAATGGCAGACACGCCATCTTGAGGGGGTGGTGAGCGTACGCTCGTGAGGGTTCAAGTCCCTCCAACCGCACCAAGAAAAAAGGACCTACAGTTTACTGTAGGTCCTTTTTGCTATAACATTAAAAGTTGTAGATGTATATAGGAGAGAGAAATGAATAAGAAATATTTTGTGCTGATGATGCTTTCACTAGCATTATATAGTCAGTCTAGTTTTGCAGCAGAAGTAGTAGATAGTCAGAATCAAAATATAAGTATTGAACAAAAAAATAATACAAAGTTAAAACAGTTTGTACAAACAAAAGGCCCAGTAAAAGTAGATTTTGTTGAGGTTATTCCTGGTGCTTTTAAAGCTGTTATAAAAGATAAATCGATAGATACGAAGGCACTTTCAATGGGCGATGAAATTATATTAGAGCGGATGGAGAAGGAGCACGGTTCTCAACGATTAAAAACATCAGAAAAACCTGATTTTGGAAGTGAATATAAAACGTTTGATCCACTTTATAATGATAAGGATGAAACAGCACTAAAAGAAATTAAACACTATAATACTGAATCAACACGTAATGAAGGCTATTTTATTGGTGGTCGAGAAAAACCCTTACGCATTGTGAGCCCATATATGAAAAAGAATGGTAAAGGGGAAATTAAGCTAACGAATCACGTTAATACTAAAGATTATCGAACTCGTGCCGATCGGGATGCAGCAAATGAAAGGGAAATTCGAGAATATTTAGATAAAAATAAGGGAAAAGGACATGATCTATTTACGGCTAGATCTAAAGCTGAAATTAAAGAATCTTTGGAAAGTTTTTTTAAACCTATAGAATTGATTCAGTATCCTATCAATAATCCAAAGGATTATAAAAGGATGCCTATGATTCCAGGCTTCCCCAAAAATATGCCAAGTTTTGCAAAAAATATTCATATGCATAGTAATCCAGGCTTTTTACAAGGTAGGGCTTATGTACAATTTGCATTTGGAGGCACACCGGAACAATTAAAGCCATATATTGATGAAGCACTTTCAAATTCTAAATTAGTTGTTTTAAAAGCTGATATATCCAATGTGTATGTTAAACGATATATCGATTCGAATATGGCTTATGCAGATTCTCTATATGCATTAATTCCAAGGTCGATATTGACTGTAAAAAATACAACTGTGCCGATGGGTAAATTTATACAAGAGCGACAAGACCATCCAATTGATAAATCTGTAGATGAAATATATGAGTTGGAAAATCAAGTATTAGCAGAATTCAATAAGGTACAGATTGCAGATGAAGACAATAGTGCAAAGTATAAGAGATATTTTGAAACTCGTAAACGAATAGAAGATGCGCGAGACGCATTAAAGCCTAAACCGGATTATGAAAATAAGCGTTCTAAAGATAAAGTGTATCCAATTTATACTGAAAAGGAAAATCAAAAGCTTCAAAAACAATATTTGCATAGATTGTCATATAATGAAGATTCCATAGAAATACCAGACAATTATGTATTGTATGTATTTGATTTTGGCGGAAGTCGGAATCATCCATATTCTCTAGGTGCTGCAGTTAGTCCTGATAAAAACTACATAATATATTTCTGCCAACAAGGTTGATTATAAAACAATAAAAGGTAGCAACATATATGTTGCTACCTTTTTTGCTATATCCATCTAGGCAGAATTTCATATTATATGTACAATCATAGTAATTAATAATATATTGATTTTAGTATGAGAGAATTTTATGAAATTTAACTATGGCGAGACGCTGCGAATCCGAAATGAGTTATATACAATCCTAGGCAAAATTCGTTACATTGATACTCGTAGGAGAATTTGGCATAAGTATAAGCTGGTTAAGCATAAGAATAATGCTGAATTTTGGATCCGGTGGAATAAAAAACGTGGCGCATATCAGTTTACAAAGTTGTGCAGTAAAGCGATGCCATCTGATATGAACGTAGTACATCGTGGCTATCAGATGGTTATAGGTACAAGAGGGGATATAGATATAGATTTTGCGGATGTAGCTCGTTATGAAGAGTATGAAGATGCTAATGGCACTCATACATTTATTGTTGAAAAAGGGAGCCATACGACTGAGTATTCAAAAGGCGTTTATGTTGATAAGGAATATGTATCTATTGAAAGTGATGCAGAGATAACTAAGCCTATTCTAGATAAAATGGATACCATTAAGAAAATGAGGTTTATAGGCCCCATAATTTGGTTTCTGGCGAATTTACTAAACAATAAAAGGTAGTAACAATTTTTTGTTACTACCTTTTTGTTTGCTCTAGAATTTAGTTGTTAGCTTCAGCTGGTTGAAGTTGTTCGAGTTCTGCTTCTTTAGCATCCAATTCTTTTGCACCAAAGTGGGCAAGTACACAGAATGTAATACAAAGAATACATGCTACCATTAGGAGATAGAAACCTGCATTCCAACCGAATTTATCTGCTAAAACACCAAATAGTGTTGTACCAAGGTTGGCACCTACGATGTAACTCATAAAGCCACGAAGACCAACAGCAGAGCCTACAGCGAATGGAGGTACAATATCCATAGTTTGTACAGATGCTAAGAATTGAGGAATGTAGATTAAGCAACCTACGACAGCAGCAAAGAATGTAACCCATAAGAGGGATTCACTTTGCCAATAGCCAAAGATACAGAAGAAGATAATACTTACTGCAATGATTGCTGGAGGCATGCGATAACCTTTGAAGAATTTATCGGAAATGTAACCCGCAAAAATTGTAGAAGGAATTGCCGCCCACTCAAAGAATAAGAAAGCGATGGACATTTCAGCTTTAGAGAAGCCTTTTACTTGTAATAAGTAGATAGGCAACCATGTAAGCATACCAAAACGAATCATATAAACGAATGTATCAACTAGAGACACATACCAAGCATTTTTGTTTTTTAATACGTATTTTACAAAAATTTGTCGTGTACTTAGATGTGGTGCCTCAGAACTTCTATGTGTTTTATGAGATGTATCAGCAATGATTTCGCTAGTTGGTGGTAACCCTTCTCGTTCAGGACTTTCTTTGATCAAGAAGCAAATAATAACGGCTACAATAATTGCGATAATTGCAGGGATACCATAGCTACCTAATTGCCAGTGATCAGTTGTGGTGAAGTATAAGGCTGCAGCTACGATTGGTGCTACGATACCACCACCAAGGTTATGGGAGATATTCCAAATTGCCCCAAAGCGACCACGTTCTTGCTTTGGATACCATTTAGCAAGTGTGATGAAGGATGGGCCTACACCAAAGCCTTGGAAGAAACCGTTAAGAACTACTAATACTAAGAAGAAGGCTAGGCTGTCGGCAAAACTCATGAAGATATTGATAATTGCACAACAAATAAGGCCGAAAGCCATGAATTTTGCAGGGCTTGCTTTGTCAGCAAGACTACTCATGAAGCCTTTACTTAGACCGTAGGCGATAAGCATACCACTAGATAACAAACCGATTTCGGTTTTGCTCATGTGTAAGATATCTGATAAAAAATGAGTTGATAAGGCAAAGTTGTTACGAACAATATAGTATGCAGCGTAACCAATGAAAATACCAATTAAAGATTGGAATCTGTATTTATAGTATAGATTCATAATCATATTTTGTGGTACAGATGATTTTGCCTCTTTTGGTTGTAGAAATGAAAACATTATTATTACCTTTCTTTCTTAATAACCAAATTCCAGTGCACTGATAATACTACCACTTCTAGATGATTTATGTAAATGATTTATGGTACGAAAATAAGCGTTTATGTCATGAAATTTATTAATAATACAATTTATATAAATCTTTTGCAAGTATTTATTAGTAAAATGAAAAAGATAAAATTTTTCTAAAATATTGACAAAGTTATTTTATAATTGTATATTAAAGGCGACATACTGGCGTGTCGTTAAAGGGACTTAGAGAGAGTTAGCCAGACTGACATACGATATAGTTCGAGAGTAACTATATACATAAAAAGGCATGCCGCTGAGAGACGAGAGAAGGGTGGTGTGCCTTTTTTGTATGCCTAATTTCTGAAATATAAAATTTTATTAAAATAGTACTGTTGGTAAGTTTAAGGAATAGACTAAAATCTCCCTATGTAATACAATGTATTACATAGGGAGGTGCTTTATATGGCAAATATTTCAGTCCGTTTAAATGAACAAGAAGAAGAGTTATTTAAAACATATGCTGAGTTTATGGATGAAACACTTTCTACTCTCTTTAAGAAGGCTTTACTAGAAAAGATTGAAGATGAATTTGATCTTAAGGTAGGTCAAAAAGCATTAGCAGAATATAAGCAAGATCCTGTTACTTATTCTGTAGCGGAAATGCGTGCAAAATATGGCTTATAAACTGGAGTTTTCTAAACGGTTTGACAAGCAATTTTCTAAACTCGATAAATCAACGCAACGTTATCTCTTTAATTGGCTTATCAAGAATGTAGATAATGTAGAAAATCCTAGATATTCAGGAAAATCATTGACAGGCAATAAGACGGGGCTGTGGCGTTATCGCATTGGTAATTATAGAGTCATTGCTGATATTAATGATGATAGATGTATTATTTTAGCGTTAGAAGTTGGCCATCGAAAAGATATTTACAAATAGAGGATATACTATGAAATACTTACGTCGTGAACTTAATCAAGTAGAAAAAGAATATTTAAAACAATTTGGACAAGACTCTTTAAACCGTGTCGTTCTACACGATCCAAATACAAAGGATAAACAAGAGGTACAAGATACGATTGATATTCTAAAAGACGCTATGGCAAAGAACAAACCTCTAGAACAAGTTCCAGAGGATATGTGGCGCCTTATTGAGTTTTAAATTACTTAAGTAGCTATATAACATGTAGAGCAACTCTTTTATATAGTTTATTTAATGGAGATATGAATGAAGGTAAAAGGATTTATACTTGTTGTGACCGCATTGGTTACTAATATAGGAATAACAAATGCTCAGCAGTTATCCACTCCATCTGTAGGAACACCTTTGGGCACAAAGACTACTCAAGTTGATAGAACACAACCTCTAGAGGTTATGCCTTATATGGAAAGTAAAGTAATGGGTGAAACAGAATTATCTTATTCTGTTATGTCTCTTGCTAAAAAAACATATAACGAACAAATATTACAGCAGCGAGATGTAGAATCGCGTATGCACGCTCATATAGAGGAACATAATAGAAAAATAAGAAGTACGCCACAACGAGACTTAATTAAAAATCCTTATACACGAAAAGAAATTGAAAAACAAATTGTAGATGCTATTAATTTTAAGGAAAGCATTAAATATCCTGTTAATGATAAGGAATATTACAATCATATAGATGTAGATAAAGTGAATGATTTGTCTGGTTTTCCAAAGAAAATACCTTCTTTTGCTAAGCAAGTTGATATTCATTTAAAGCCACCTAAGGCGATTGAAGATGGTCGGTATGTCCAAGTTTCTTTCACAGGTAAACCATCAGAGCTAAAGCCTTATATTCAAGATGCTGAAAATCATGCTAAGGTTATTATTACTAAGGGTGAGG
Source organism: Veillonella dispar (assembly GCF_900637515.1). Lineage (NCBI taxonomy): Bacteria > Bacillati > Bacillota > Negativicutes > Veillonellales > Veillonellaceae > Veillonella > Veillonella dispar. The sequence goes on from NZ_LR134375.1 coordinate 413,634, forward strand.
CTGAACGTGTTTCGATTAAACCGTACGAGGATGTTAAGACGAAATATAGAAAATACATGTCTACTATATTGCCAGAAGAATGGATTGAAGTAACGAATACATTCAATAATATGTATCAATATAAAGTGGCCTTAAACAATGAGAATATTAAGCGAAAGGTTGATCGTGAGCTCTCTAACCAAATGAACAATCAAATGGGGTTGGACTTAGAGCAAGATACTAGTCAATTAAGTTCTGATAAAGTGTTGTCTAATGATGAAAATAAGGCTTTACAGAAAAAATATTTAGGCTACTATTCGTTTAAGGAAGTAAAGCGACCATTTAACGCAGATTATACATTCTATATCTTTAAATTTGATTATTCATATAACATGTTTACTGTTGCAGGTATGGCCGTTAATCCAGAACAAACTAGAGTAATCTATTTTTTACATACAGCTAAATAAAAATAAAAGGCACATTGTTAAATGAATGACCTTCCTGATTTAAGGAGGTAGTTCAAAACAATGTGCCTTTTTGTTATAGGTTATAGAGTTCAGGTTTGCGATCTCTAAAGATATTAATTTTGTTACGGATATCTTCGACTACAGCGAGGTCGATGTCTACGGAAGCAATGCCTTCATTAGTGTCCATTTCGAGTAGGTTGGTACCCCATGGGTCATATACAGCAGAGTGACCTGTACTTTGAACGCGGCCCACTGTGCCACAGCCGTTTACGGCACATACGTATAATTGGTTTTCAATAGCTCGCACTTCATTGAGTACCTGCCAGTGACGTAAACGCATCGTAGGCCATTGAGCAGGCACAAATAATAATTCCGTGCCTGGCAATGCAGCCATTCTTATGAGCTCAGGGAAGCGGATGTCGTAACAGATGACGGTACTACAAGGAATTCCATCTAATTCAAAATGAGTTGTATGAGTACCACCAGCAAAGTATTTGTCTTCTTTGGCAGGGCTAAAGCCGTGCATCTTTGAATATTCTCCTACAAGTTTACCGCTTCGGTTGTAAACATAGGATGTATTAAATACGAGATTGTCTTTTGCAACTGCTACAGAACCGCCCACAATATTTACATTATGTTTTTTAGCGAATGCACTTAATAAGGCTTTTGTGCGGTCACCATTTGCATCAGCGATATTGATTAAATCTGTAGATGGATAAAAACCAGTGTTCCAGGTTTCCGGTAATACGATAATATCTGGATTTTCAGATAGGGATTGAGACAATAATTCTTGAACTCGATTGTAGTTATATTCTACGTCGTTTACGTGGACATCCATTTGTATGAGAGTAAGACGTTTTTTCATGGTAAATCCTCTGAGTATTAAAATAGTATAGTTTACGATATATAGTATATAATTAAAATATTAAAGCATTATTGAGCGTATTACAATATAACAATGGTAATAGTTTAAATGCTATTCTTTTGTGGGAATGGATAAAATGGAATTAGATAACACTAGATGTACAGGCAATCATTACCATAGGTATTCCAGATGAGCCTATGTATCCTAGACCTAGAAAATCACTTGATGAGGTACTAGTAAAGCGTTAGTTTTTTACTAATCTTCATAGAAATGTTATAATATTCTGTATATAATTGTGTTCTAATAGAGGAGGACCTATGAAACGGATTCCATTGGTAACACTATTAGTTGTCGCATTGACAATGGTTTTAGCAGGATGTGGACTGCTTTCACAAAAAACAGAGCCCACTAGTTCAGCGCCACCAGTAAAAGAAGTCAAAATGGTACATCCATCAGGTATTCCTGTTCTTATGTATCATAAAATTGGCGACGATAAAGATAATGATGCGGTTATTCGTGAGGATTTATTCAGAGAACAAATGAAGTTCCTCAAAGATAATGGCTATAATCCACTAACGATGGATCAACTATATGACTATGTCGTAAATGGTGCAGCAGTGCCTGAAAAACCTGTTGTATTAACCTTCGATGATGGCTATGCTGATACGTATTCTATCGTATATCCAATCATGAAAGAGTATGGTTTTGCAGCCACTGTGTTTATCAATCCTGGCGATGTAGGCACTCGGTTAACTTGGGATCAAATTCGTGAAATGCATAAGAATGGTATCACCATTTCTAATCACGGGTTCCAACATATCGAAATGGGCCAATTGTCTGAAGCTAAACAAATAGAAAATATTACAAAGGCTCAAGAAGCCCTCGCGAAAGAAGTAGGTATCAAGGATAATCCTTGGTTCTGCTATCCTTATGGAGATAAAAATGAATTCACCGATGCTGCCACTAAAAAAGCGGGCATTAAAATGAGTATGGCCATGAAATCTGGCTGGGTTCATACAGGTGATAATCCATATAACATTTTGCGTGTCTGGGTTGGTAATGCTGTTGATATCAAACATTTTGAAGAACGCATTAGCACTGAACATTTCACTGATTTATAAGGAGAAATACATTGTTCAAAAAGAATTGGGTAAAGTTCATCATCATGGTGTTCCTATTTACCGTTGTAACCTCACCATTCGTGGTGCTCTTTGGACCATTTAATAATGTAAAGCGCGCCGTTATTGGTGCCATATTGCAATCTCGCCATCCTCATTACATTACATGGCTATTCAGTGAAGATGAATTGCAATCTATTTTGGGCACGGTTGGTGTTGTTAAAAGCCAAGATTTGTTCAAGTTTAATGCTCGTGAAGATAAGAGTTTAAACCTTGAAAAAATTCAGTCTGCTCGTTATGTAGGCTATATTCTTGAAATTCCAGATCCTCGTCGTATTGAAGTCGGTACAGCTGCTAATATTCAAGAAAAAGGCGATACTACAAGTAATATTGCGAAGATGAATAATGCGGTAGCTGCTATCAATGGCGGTGGTTTCCACGATCCTAATGGTACTGGTACAGGCCGTTTGCCATATGGCTTTATCTTGCATGATGGTGAATATGTCATCGGTAAAGATGTAGGACCTGAGGAAGCGGTAGACTTTGTAGGCTTCTCTAAATCTGGTAACCTTATTGCAGGTAACTATGACAAAACACAACTTGGTGATATGAAAGCAATGGAAGGTATTACCTTTGGCCCACCTCTTATCGTAGATGGTAAGAAGATGATTACTGAAGGCGATGGCGGCTGGGGCGTAGGTCCACGTACTGCTATCGGTCAAAAGAAAGATGGTACAGTACTATTCCTCGTAATTGATGGTCGTCAACCAGGTTATTCTCTTGGCGCTACATTACGTGACGTACAAGATATTCTCTATGAAAAAGGTTGCTATATTGCAGCGAATTTAGATGGTGGTTCTAGTTCTACACTATACCTCAATGGTAAAGTAGTAAACAAACCAGCCGATTTGTTAGGGGAACGCATGATCCCAACGGCGTTTATCGTGAAATAGGAGGACACATGAAACCTTTTACGCGTGTACTGAGCGCCTTTGCGGTAGGTATTCTTCTGCAAGGTGGGGTGTACCTATACCTTGATCAATATATGTTTGCACCGACTACGGATTTTAATGTGGCTGGTGCTTCAAAGGATGATACTAAGAACTTTCCTGATGTAAAGGAAGGAACTAAATATGTATCTTATGACCGTCAGTTCATGGCGGTTGTTACTGAAAGCTCTTTAAAAATTTATAAGGCTAATGAAAGCAAGCCTACAACGATTGATTTGAAGGGCCGTTCTATTAGTTACTTCAGCTGGATGCCTGACCGTAACTATGCTATCATGGGGCTATATGATTCTAGAGAGGTTGTTATGGCTCGTCTCAATGCGGATGATCCTGAACATGAAGTAGATACTAAACTTGAAGATTTGCCTCGTAACAGTAAAATCGTAGATGCTGCGTATTCTGAAGCGACAAACGTTGTTTACATGAAGGTAAAGGTTCAAGAACACGCATATCGCATTTATCGTACTGATGCTAACTATGATACGCGTCGCGTTTATATGCAAGCTACAGATATTGGTCATATTGGCGTATTCTATGATGAAGATAGATTCTTCTATGATAATGCCAAGACTGGGGATATCTTCATGTTTAATGGTATTGAAGGTGGTTGGCGTGTTATCAACCCACCAGGACGATTCCGCTTAATCGGTGTTGATATGGATAAAACTATCTATATTGCTCGTGTTGATGAGGATAACAATGCCTTAACTGTTTACACTGGTAAACTCGGTGTAGGCTTCAAACCAGTTTATAAATACAATCATCCAACAACATTCAATGAATTAACATTGTCTGATGTAAAAACTATCATTAAGGATGGTAGTGACGAAACTACGAAGGTAACAGAAGATGATACATCTTCTAAATCTTCTAGTGATAGTAAAAAGAAATCTTAAGACAAAGCCTTTATAATGATTCATTATAAAGGCTTTATTCCTATACTAGTTTGTACTAAAAGGATATATATGAATATATTATTTGTACGACTCAGCTACATAGGCGATATACTACATGCTACACCTGCAGCACGCTGGATTAAAGAACACTATTCAGAGGCAAAGCTCCATTGGATTGTAACACCTAGTATGGTAGAACTTTTAAAGAACAATCCCTATGTAGATGAAATCATTCCATGGGAACGGGATGAATACGAAGCACATTCTAAAAAACTACATATTCCAACGATGTGGCGCATGTGGTGGGAACTTAGAGATAAGTTGGAACCATATAAATTTGATGTGGCTGTCGATGTACAAGGGCGACTCATAACAGGGCTCGTTTTATTAGCATCAGGTGCACCTATTCGCCTTGGCCTTGGTGGTACAAAAGAACTAAATTGGCTGTTTACAAACTACAAAGCAAAGCCAAGTACGGATCATGTTATCAAGCGATATATAGAGGTAGCAGAATTACTGAATACTGCCGTTACAGAGCATAGTGACCTAAATGTATCCAGTGCTGTTTCTGAGGATAATGTAAAACCTTGTATAACAAATGGGGTAACTGGTAAAAAGCTATACCACATGGACTTTTTTGTGCCACCTAATTTGCATGTTTGGGCAGAAGAACAGTGGAAATCAATTAGTTATGACACATTTTTGGAGCGTAGCGAAGTAGAAAAGCCACTACGCGTAGGTCTTGTGTTAGGCACGTCCTGGGCGACGAAAGAGTGGCCTCAAGAGAAATGGTATTCTCTTATTAAATCCCTTCAGTATCGAGCTAATTTTGTTTGTTTAGGTGGTCCAAAGGAGGCTACTCAATACAAACCATTGATGGATTCCTTAACAGTTGATGGCCTTGATAAAATTATGCTAAATATGCTGGGGAAAACTACACTTCAAGAGGTAGGGGCTTTAATTGAAAGTTGCGATGTAGTAGTGACTGCTGATACAGGATCATTACATATTGCATTGGCTTTAAATAAACCAGTAGTAGCATTATTTGGCCCTACGGATCCTAAACTGTGGGGTCCATTAACGGGAAACTTTAAGGTTCTTGTTAATGATGAGTTAGATTGCTTAGGTTGTCGTAAACGACGTTGTCCTAAGCCTGATCAATATTGTATGTCTGGTATTGACTCAGTACGCGTGAAAAAGGCGATTTTCGAATTGATAGGAGATAAACATGGCAAAGTTTAAAATTCAAAAAGGTTTATCCGATGCGGATATGATGAAAAACTTTAAAGATACTGAAAATTTTGAAGATACTATGCTAGATATGGAACGTTCTGCAAAGAAACCTGTAGTACATCAAAGTCCAAAACAAAAGGAAGATGCATTTTATCGTGAATTCCTTACAGATAAGGTAGAAACATTAATTGGTAAAATGTTGCTCGACATTAAGATGGAATACTTTAAAGAAGGGGAAGGGGACTTCTCTATCCAAGTAAAAAGAGATGGTAAAAATATTGTTCTTGAAACAGCACCTAAAAAGGTAAAACCTGAAAAATAATATGATAAAGAGCATTTAGTAAAAGAATCTACCTATAAAAGGTAGGTTCTTTTGTATATTTATAAAATGTAGAAATACGGGGGTTATTATCAATAAAATTGATAATGTTATAAATGTACCGATGATTGTCGAATTACTAGATTTATAAATACCGATATACTTTGAAAGCTGATAAATAATAACTAAAAATTATTACGAAATAATTTTTTGTTTCTCATTAAAAAGAGCAATTAATAAGAAGAGGATTTGATTAAAAATACACGTTAAACTCTAGCTTTTTAGCACTTTATTGTGAGTTCCATCACGAAAAAATCATAAAAGAATACATGAAATCATGAGTAAATTGCATAATGTGGTTGTTGACAAAGAATTCTATAAGTAGTCTAATATAAGTATGTCTTAACGATTTGTAGAGTATTTGCCTGTGTGAGCAAGTTCTACAAAAATCGTAAAAAAATAGGTATGAGATAGTTGTGTGGTGGATGTATAAAATTACATACACAAAACTATTTCGATTTGGAGGATTAACATGGCTAAAAAATTAAGAATCTGCGAAACCGTTCTTCGTGACGGTCATCAATCTATTTTGGCAACACGCATGCGTTATGAACAAATGGAACCAGTGCTTGGCCTTTTAGATGAAATTGGTTATGAAGCTCTTGAATGTTGGGGCGGCGCTACTTATGATAGCTGTCTTCGTTTCTTGAATGAAGATCCATGGGAACGCCTTCGCAAATTAAAAGCTAATGTAAAAAATACACCACTACAAATGTTACTTCGTGGCCAAAACTTGTTGGGCTACAAACATTACTCTGATGATGTAGTGGAAGCATTCTGTAAAGCTGCTGTAAAAAATGGTATTGACCGTATCCGTATTTTCGACGCATTGAACGACCCTCGTAACATGGAAGCTGCTATTAAATATTCCAAAAAAGCAGGCGCACACGTTCAATCCGCAATGGTATACACTATTTCTCCAGTTCATACAACTGAAAGCTTCTTGAAAGTAGCTGAAACATTGGTAGAAATGGGTACTGATTCCTTTTGTATCAAAGATATGTCCGGTTTGTTAGGACCTGCTGATGCATATGATTTGGTTTCCACATTCAAAAAACGTTTTGGTGAATTGCCAATCGACTTGCACAGCCATTTCACTTGCGGTCTTGCAAGCACTACATACTGGGAAGCTGCTAAAGCTGGCGTAGATATCATCGATACTGCTATCTCTCCATTCGCTCATGCAACTAGCCAACCAGCTACTGAAACTATGATCGAAATGTTCAAAGGTACTGAATGGGATCTTGGTCTTGACCTTGATAAATACATTCCATTAGTTGACCACTTCCGTAAAGTAAAACAACAAATCGCTGAAGAATTCAACTTGAAACCAGCTAGCGATGTAATCCCAGCTGTTCGTCGTTACCAAATTCCTGGCGGTATGTTGTCCAATACTCAAAACCAATTGAACGAAATGGGTATGGGCGATCGCTTCTTCGACGTTATGGATGAAAAGCCACGCGTTCGTGAAGACTTGGGTTACCCTCCATTGGTAACTCCAACATCCCAAATCGTTGGTACAATGGCTATGATGAACGTTATGATGGGCGACCGTTACAAAATGGTTCCTAACGAAGTTAAAGACCTTGTACGCGGTAAATATGGTGCGTTGCCTGGTAAAATTTCTGACGAAATTCGTCACACTATCATTGGTGATGAAGAACCAATCACTTGCCGTCCAGCAGATCTTATCGAACCTGAATTGGAAGGTTACCGTCAAGATTTAGCTTCCAAAGGCTACAATGGTATCACTGACGAAGACGTATTGACTTACGCTATGTTCCCAGAAGTTGCTATTAACTTCTTCGATGCAAATCGTCGTTAATCCAAATATTAAAAGAGGATTCCTTAGGAATCCTCTTTTTTTGTGTTAATAGTAATCATTTAATAGTCATCATAAGATTAGCGTAAGTAAATGATAGAAAGAAATTTATTTTTTCAGATATGACATTTTTATATTTAGAGATTTTATAAAAAATATAGAGATTATTATCCGGAGAGATATAAATACTTGTATTTTATGTCCAAAAAAATACTTGTAATACATTTGTGCGATCCACACGGATACGTGTAAATTATATTGAATGTTGGAGGATATTAGGTAAAATAAGGCTTTCCGTGGTTGTATACCAACTATTAATTATAAACTAATAATGAATAATAAATGAAAGCTATATTATTTTTTTGATTAATATACTTGCTTTAAGTATTAAAAATAGCGTAAACTATAAGAAGTATCTAATATTTATGATATTGAGGTAACCCTGTGAATTTACAAATACGGATTTGGATATCCAATGTTGTGCTCTTTGTAGTGCCTATTTTGATAGCAATTATCTTATTTTTGTTATACTTTACAGGTCTGCGCATATTGGCTAATGCCGGTTACTATTTGCGTATTGAGCAGGAACAACAGTTTAAAAGTGTCAGTCGAATCACTGAAACAATTACCTTTTATGGTTTAGAAAACAACTTAATAGATAGCTTAGTAAAGCCTAGCTATAGTCTACTTGATCCGAAGGAAGTATATGTAGAGGTACTAGATCAAGGTAATATGGTGTACAGCTATGGTAATCCTCAAATCTATAGTGCTTCTGCTATTGTTGGTCTTATTGATGTAAACCCTGAATTACAAGGTATTGTATATCAGTCCAATAATACGTTCGTATATGAAATGCGGAAATACGATGGGCGACATGCTTACGTATATCATATTGCTATAAAGCGCGCTACTCATGGTAGTGATAGCTTAATGGAAACAGTTTCCTTCTATATTATTGTAGTGGCTATATTACTCTTTATTGTTACGTTCTTTGCTATTAACCGATTTGTTACACGCTTTATCATGATTCATGTTAAGAATATGACAAAGTCCTTAGAAATGGCCAATCGCCAGATTGAAATGGAACAGGAGCAACAAAAAGAGTTACTAGCAGGGATATCCCATGATATTCGAACGCCGTTAACAGCTATTAAAGCGTACGCAGAAGGTGTTCGCGATGGTATAGCACCAACAGAAGAACAACAAAAACGCTACATGGGAATTATTTTAAAACGAGCTAATGATTTAGATTCGATGTTAGAGGAGTTATTCCTCATTACAACTTTAAATTATAAAAAAGAGTCCCGTCCATCTGAACGAATTGAACTCGGTCAATATGTACGTGATTTTGTAGAAGATCATTTGGCTCCTTATCAAACAAGAGGTCTAGAAATTAAATTCCGTATAGCAGCGGAAAATGCTTTCATTAATGCAAACCCACAATTGTTACAGCGGGTTTTACAAAATGTGTTGAACAATAGTGCTAAGTATAAAATATCCGATGTCGGTCATTGTGTTATTGATGTAACTAGTGATGATGATTTTGTATACTGTGTTATCAGTGATGATGGTCCAGGGGTACCACCAGAATCTTTAGAACGTCTAATGCGTCCATTCTACCGTGTAGATTCATCTCGTACGAACCCACAAGAAGGTAGTGGTCTGGGATTATCGATTATTCGTCGAATTATGGAAATCTTTGAAGGCCGAGTTGTGATTGAAAATGTAAGACCACATGGTCTACGTATTATATTAGAATTTCCTAAACAAGGAGAAGAATCATGAGTGAACATATCTTAATTATTGAAGACGATTTGGATATCGCCAATATTGAGCGTGATTATTTGATGGTGGCAGGTTATGATGTAACTATTATGACTAATGGTACTGAAGGTATTGAGGCTGCCTTAAATACTCCTGTAGACCTTATTATCCTTGATGTTATGTTGCCAGAAATGGATGGTTTTGAAGTTTGCCGCCAAATTCGAGACAAGGTTCGTGTACCAATTGTTATGGTAACAGCTCGACTTGATGATATTGATAAAATCCGTGGTCTAGGTGTAGGCGCTGATGACTACATTGAAAAACCATTCTCGCCATCTGTATTGATTGCAAAAATCAAAGCTATGTTAGCACAATATAAGCGTTTAACAGAGCGTGATGCTATGGAAACCAATGCGATTCAATCTGGAGAAATCCGTCTTGATCCTAAGATGATGAAAGTTTGGGTAAACGAAAAAGAAGTTCACCTTAAAAAGAAAGAATTCCAGTTATTAGAATTCTTAATGCGTAATCGTGATATCGTATTCAGTAAAGAAGAATTATACTCTCGCGTTTGGGGGTTAGATTCCTATGGTGATTATGCAACAGTAGCTGTACATATCAACCGTTTACGTGAAGAAATTGAAGATAATCCATCTGATAGTAAACACATTATTACAGTATGGGGCGTGGGTTATAAATTTGTTTGATAACTGAAAAGGATATTCATACTATATTCACGTTATTCGTGGCTGTTGATTAATTATGAATTTATAGAGGGTTATTATATAGATATAATCAAAGTTTTAACAATATTTTATAATGTTACTTTGATAATTTAGATATACAATGTATACTAATTCTAGTAAGGCTGAAGTTTGATTCCAGAAAAGTACAACTAAACTTCTCTCTCTTAATAAGTTCTCTCTCAAACTTTTCTGGGTCATATATACTCTCTCTCAACAGTCCTTACACTCTCAAACTATATGCATAAAGGGCATTCCTAGCGACGGCTAGCGAATGCCCTTTATGTTTTATATGGTACATTTTTATATAGATATGTCTTTATGTAATTTCTCTATAGTTGAATCGCCTTGAAATTAGATTTGCTCTTAACATATTACAAGATACATATTATTTATAGAAATTATATTTTTATAATAGATGTAATAAATTGTTATCTTGCAATGTGCTGTCTTGCGTACTATAATAGGTTCATCAAAAATTGATTTTATAAAATTGATTTTGGTGAAAGTAGATATATACTGCTATATTACATTGTTGTTACAGTGTGTATTCGATTGCGATTGGCAGTTTATATGATAAGAAATATAACACTAAGAAATCATTAAGAGATGATATAAGGAGATATGCATGAATTTTTCAAAATATAAGAAATCAATTATTGCCTGTGTGCTAGCTCTTAGTATTGGTGTAGGTGGTGGATACTATTTCTTTGGTAATCCTGTTACACATCAAACAACTGTGAAGGAGCAAACTAAACAAACGAAACCTATTACAGATACACGTAATACATACGTAGTTCAAGCGGCAAAAGAATCTGGCCCAGCTGTAGTGGGAATTACCACTCAAGTTTTCCAAAAGGATATTTTTAACCGTACCATCTATGCTGGAGAGGGTGTAGGCTCTGGTGTATTGATTGACAATGAAGGTCATATTGTAACAAATAACCACGTTGTAGCTGGAGCAAAGAATGGAGAAGTTACAGTATCTTTATCTGATGGTTCAACAGTAACAGGTACCGTAATCGGTACAGATGCTCAAACAGACTTAGCTGTTGTTAAAATCAATCCACCGAAGAATATTCAACCCATAAAAATTGGTGATTCTGATTCTTTACAAGTAGGAGAACCTGCTATTGCTATTGGTAATCCATTAGGTCTAGAGTTTAAAGGCTCTGTTACATCTGGTGTAATTAGTGCGTTAGCTCGTACTATTGATGATCAAGGACAACGCTTCCCCTTGATCCAAACCGATGCAGCTATCAATCCAGGTAACTCCGGTGGTGCTCTCATCAATGCGGATGGAGAGTTAATTGGCATTAATAGTTCTAAGATTTCTAAAGAAGGTGTGGAAGGTATGGGATTTGCCATTCCTATTAATTCCGCTATGACCGTTGTAGACTATATTATTAAAAATGGTAAGGTTGTACGCCCTTATATTGGTGTATGGGCTGTGGATCGTCAAACCGCAGCGCGTAACAATGTAAGTTATGAAGGGGAAGGTCTTCTTATTGTTCAACTTGATGCGAATGGTCCTGCTGCACAGGCTGGCTTAGTGGAAGGCGATACAATTGCTCAAGTTGATGGTAAAGATATTAGCACATTGTTAGAATTAAAAGAGCAAATTGACGCTAAGAGCCCTGGTGATACTGTTTTGGTATCTTATACTCATAATGGCAAAATGAAGAGCACACAGCTTAAATTAGGTCAAGCAACTTCAAAATAAATAGCTGATGTTAGAGTAAATAGATTATTTTAAAATCAATGAAAAATCCTCATCCGTTGGATGGGGATTTTTATGTTGTAGCCGAAGTATGTGCGATACATATAGGGTAACATTAGTAAAATTAGAAAAAAATTAAGATAGTTTTTGCCTTATAAAAGCAGATATTATCAGTGTTTATAGGTTGTTAAGATCGTGGGTTTATATTTTGTAAAATATATTTTTAACAAGGTACCTTGTAATACGAGGTACCTTGTGTTATTATGTATTTGTCAGTACATGATAGTGACCGTAAGAGAGCTTTCACATTGGCAGGTAGGCATAACCTAAAGGGAGGAACTATGCAAGTTCAATTAAAAAAAGGTGTTATGGATATGCTTGTGCTAGCATTATTAACACAAAGTGATCGCTATGGATATGAAATCGTAAGCACCATTTCCGAATATATTGAAATTTCGGAAGGAACGATATATCCATTATTTAATAGATTAAAGAAAGAAAAGTATGTTGAGACCTATTTGAAGGAGTCCTCTACAGGACCATCTCGAAAATATTATCACATCACGGCAGATGGCCGTACAGCATACAATCAGATGCGCCAAGAATGGGATGAATTTTCTGGTGTCATCAATATCCTGTTGAAAGGAGTCGACTATAATGGACAAAAATAGCTTTTTAGAAGCACTGCGCAATATATTCAAAAAGGCGCGCGTTGCTGATGTAGAGAGTATTATAGAGGTTTATGAAGAGCACTTTGCTGTAGGCTATGAAAAAGGTCTTACAGATAGTGAAATTATTAAATCTTTGGGAACTCCAGAGGAAATCTATACATCTTATGTAGATGCAGGCATTATTACAGATACATTAGGCCAAGATGGTGGTGACAGTAAATCTGTAAATATGCAAGAAATTTATGCTAGATTTGATGACTACAAAGAGCGTTTATTGCCGCAGTTACCAGGAATGGCTAAAAAAGCATCTAAAACCTTACTATCCATAGGTAGTGGTTTATCATATATTGTGGGGGTTCTTATATTTATTATTACGCCGGCATTCCTGTATTTATTAGGTAGCTCTTGGCAACCATTCGAGAATGTAACGGCATTTCCTGCATTATCATTGGTAACTTTAGTTGCACTTGGTGGTGTAGGTCTCTTTGGGGGCCTTACATGTATCTTTATTGGTATTGAACTTCGTGGTGTACGCGAACGTTATTTCAGCAATGTAGATTAAGGAGGACCTATGAGACGAATTATAATTGCTGCCATTCTAACTGTAATCAGTGCTGTAGGGGTAGGTACATCCTTTGCTGTAAATGATTTACCAAATTTTGGTGAATGGATGAAAACCAATGAACAACAGTTTAGAAAACCACATAGACATGATGGTTCTAATATGCATATGGACCAACATATGATGGATGGAAATAATCAAATGATGCCTCAAGATGGTATGGGGCCAAATAATGGTCAACATATGTACCAAAATTGTCAAAACCAAATGATACCTCAAGATGGTATGGGGCCAAATAATGGTCAACATATGTATCAAAATAGTCAAATGTCTCCGCAAGGTCAAATAGGGCAACAAGGTCAACCTGACCAAATGCCTCAAGGGGGACAACCAAATGGTAATGCGCCTCAACCACCTGTGGAACAAGGTGCACCACAGACTACTCAAAATCAATAGTATTTTATTGACTTTTTTCTCTCACAACACTTTTAGAGTGCGTGGTCATGAAAGTGCATTCATGGCCACCGTAGAGCCATACACTCTACGTGATACATTCGTATCAGAATCTCTCTCTTACACACAATAACTACACACAAACAAAAAGAGCTCCTCAGTGAAGGAGCTCTTTTTGTATCTGTTTATAATTTTATTTAATGTGTTTAGAACCACGTTCTGTCATAGCTACGCCATCTTTACAAAGAGGGCATTCTTCCTGTTTATATGTAGGAACTTCGAGGTTAAGCAATGCTTGTACTTTTTCGTGAGGTACGCCGAATTCTGCTTTACCACCAGAGCGGTTAACAAGCAAACCTACACCTACGATTTCACCACCGGCTTGGTTTACAACATTTACTACTTCTTGTACAGAACCACCAGTAGTTACGATGTCTTCAACGATAAGTACGCGTGTGCCTGGCTCAATTTTAAAGCCACGGCGCAATGTCATAACACCTTTTTCGCGTTCTGTGAAAATCGCACGTGTGCCAAGTGCTTTACCCACTTCGTGAGCTAGTAAGATGCCACCAGTCATAGGGCCAATAACAAGCTCAACGTTTTGATCACGGAAGCGTTCAGCTAATTCTTTACAAAGTGCTTCTGTATATTTTGGATGTTGTAATACATTGAATTTTTCAACGTACATTGGGCTGTGGAGTCCAGATGTCAAAAGGAAGTGACCTTCTAAAATAGCTTGAGTGTCGATCAATAATTGTTTTACTTCTTGTTCTGTCATCATTTGGATACATTCTCCATTTCTTCAATAATTAAACGAACTGCTTCACGAGGATTTTCAGCTTGTGTAATAGGACGGCCAATAACGAGGCGAGATGCGCCATCTTGTAATGCGCTAGCAGGAGTAGCAACGCGTTTTTGGTCGTCTGTTGTTGCAAAGGAAGGACGAATACCAGGTGTTACGATGAGGAAATCATCACCACATGCTTCACGGATCATCTTAGCTTCTAAGGCGGAGCATACAACGCCATCCATACCACATTCTTTAGCGAGCTTAGCAAGGCGAATTACTTGGTCGGAAATAGGTAGTTGGCCACCGATAGCAGTCCAAGATTCATCGTCGAAACTAGTTAGAGCAGTGATAGCCAATAATTTTGGTCGCTCAACGCCTAGTGTTTCACCGCTTTCACGAGCTGCCTCTACAGCGGCTTTCATCATGACAGGGCCACCTTGACCATGCAAAGTGATTAAACTAGCGCCGAGACGTGTTAAGGAAGAAACTCCATGGGCTACGGTGTTTGGAATGTCGTGCAATTTCAAATCAAGAAATATTTGTTTGTTTTGCTCTTGTAAAAAGCGAATTGTTTTTGCTCCTTCGGCGTAGAATAGCTCCATTCCGACCTTGTAAAAGCTAACCGAATCACCGAGGGATAATACGATTTCTTTTACAGCATCCATCGTGGATACGTCAAGGGCAACGATTAATCTGTCATCTGCCATGTTGCAACCTCCATACTACATATATATCTAAATAATTTTCACATACAGAGGGCCCATCTGTCAATTAAAATTGATGTGAAAGCGGTGACTATTAGTCACCCTTGAATAGTAGATTATAGACTGTTTCATGCTATAATAAATGGAGAAAATGAATATAATTCTTATATATAAATTTTGAAACATATAGATTTGAAAGGAGTCCTATGTTAGATTTTGTTGCATTAGACTTTGAAACAGCTAATAAATTTAAAAATAGTGCGTGCTCCTTGGCGGTTATTACCGTAAAGGATGGACAGATTATAAAAAAGGCATACAGCCTTATTAAACCACCATTTATGAGCTTCGATGATGAATGTATTGAAATTCATGGCATTCAACCAAAGGATGTTATCCACGAGAAAACATTTGATCAATTGTGGAATGCTATCTACGAAAATCACTTAAAAGGGAATATCATGGTAGCTCACAATGCAAAATTCGATATGAATGTATTGCGTGCTACACTGGATTACTATAAAATCCCTTGGCCTGATCTTGATTATGCATGTACGGTGAAACTTTCACGTGCAGTATGGCCAGATTTAGTAAACCATAAGCTAAATACGATGGCCGCATATATCGGGGTTGAGTTTAAACATCACTACGCATTAGATGATGCGGAAACATGTGCTAAGGTTGTATTAGAGGCGGCTAAAGCTAAGGGCGTTAATAGCTTGCCAGATTTATTGAAGGCTACAGGTGTACCACTAGAACCATTTATTGATGACAAAAATCGCGCTGCTCAAGAGGCTTTACATAAAGAACCTGAGCCAGAGCAAATGTCGTTCTTTTAGTAAGGAGAGACACTATGTTAGGTAAAGAATTATTATCTTATGTGGATCATACACTATTGCGTCCTACAGCTACATGGGATGATATTAAAGAAATTTGTGATGCTGGCGTAGCCTATAAAACAGCATCTGTATGTATTCCACCGGACTTTGTAGCTTCCGCCCATGAAGCGTACCCAGACCTTAATGTATGTACTGTTATTGGTTTTCCTTTAGGCTATGAAACGACAGAGGTTAAGGTGGCTGAAACAAAACAAGCCCTTGCAGAAGGGGCCTCTGAAATCGATATGGTCATAAACCTCGGCGATGTAAAGCAAGGCGATTTTGAGGCTGTAACGAATGAAATCGGGGCCCTTAAAGAGGCTTGTGGCGATAAAATCTTAAAGGTTATTATCGAAACTTGTTATCTTACCGACTCTGAAAAGGTGGCCCTCTGTAAATGTATCACCAATGGTGGGGCAGACTACATTAAAACTTCTACTGGTTTTGGTAGCGGTGGCGCTAGCCTTGAAGACATTCGTTTATTCAAGAAGCATATCGGTCCTAATGTAAAAATTAAGGCTGCCGGTGGTATTCGTTCTATCTCTGACATGAAAGCCTATATTGCAGAAGGTTGCAGCCGTATCGGCGCCAGTGCAGCAGTAGAACTACTTAAAGATCATTTAGACGAAGAAGTATAATAGAAAACCACCTAGGCCGTGCTTAGGTGGTTTCTTAGAATGGCGGTATAACCATGCGGATGTATGATATTATTCTAAAAAAACGGTCTAATTTACCCTTAACAGATGAGGAACTTCGTTTTCTTATCTCAGGCTATGTAAATGGGGACATCCCTGACTATCAAGTGAGTGCCTTATTGATGACCATTGTATTTAATGGGATGAATGCTCGTGAACTAGGCACATTGACTATGGCAATGGCACAATCGGGGCGCATGGTAGATTTGTCCAATATTGATGGGATAACAGTAGATAAGCATAGTACTGGTGGTGTAGGGGATAAGACAACTCTTATCATAGGACCCTTGGTAGCTGCTTGTGGAGGCAAGGTGGCGAAAATGTCTGGTCGTGGTTTAGGGCATACGGGCGGCACTATCGATAAGATGGAATCTATACCAAATTTACAGGTGTCACTAGACCAAGAAGCATTTATGAATCAAGTAAATCGAATCGGCCTTGCCGTTATCGGACAATCTGAAGGGCTGGCACCCGCAGATAAGAAACTATATGCTTTGCGTGATGTAACAGGCACCGTAGATAGTATCCCTCTAATTGCATCCTCTGTAATGAGTAAAAAATTAGCCTCTGGGGCACAAGCTATTTTATTGGATGTAAAGGTTGGTAGTGGCGCCTTTATGAAAACCATAGACGATGCTCGCGCATTGGCGAAAGCTATGGTAGATATTGGAACGGAAAATGGCCGCTCTGTTAAGGCTGTTTTAACCGATATGGACCGACCACTAGGTCACGCCATTGGTAATGCTTTGGAAATTCGTGAGGTTATTAACACCTTGAAAGGTCATGGCCCAGAGGATTTAACTCATGAATGTCTTATCATGGCAGCTCATATGCTCGTGTTGAGCCAAATTTGTGATTATGAAACTGCTCTCAGTCGCGTACAACAGGCCCTTAATTCGGGAGCCGCTCTTGAACGATTGCGCATGATGATCGATGCCCAAGGTGGAGATAGCCGTGTTCTTGATGATGAAAGTTTACTAGCCATCGGGAAATTCACTTATGATGTTACAGCGCCTCAAGACGGTTATATTACACACATGAATACAGAACAATGTGGTATTGCATCTGTTATGCTCGGGGCTGGTCGCACCGTTAAGGATGATCCTATCGATTATAGTGCAGGCATAGTAATGCACAAGAAAACCGATGATGCTGTTAGGGCTGGTGAAAGCATAGCTACCTTATATGCTTCTCATGAAAGTTTGCTCGTAAATGCGGCTAAAACATACTTAGAGGCAATTACTTTTGGTAAAATAGCACCAGTGGTGGTAGATACGATTCTTGATATGGTGGAATGAGGATATCCATATGATAGAAAAGGAAACTGATATGACGGAACAGGAAATTCAAAAGCTTATTGATCGTGCCATAGTAGCTCGTGAGAAAACCTATAGTCCCTATTCCCATTTTGGAGTGGGTGCAGCCCTTCTGTGTGAGGATGGGGCAATCTATGAAGGTTGCAATATAGAAAATGCATCTTATGGTTTAACTAACTGTGCAGAACGAACTGCTATATTTAAAGCCGTATCAGAAGGTCGTACAAAATTTAAGGCCCTCGCCGTAGTTGCTGATACGGAAGGCCCTTGTGCACCATGCGGTGCCTGTCGCCAAGTAATTTCTGAATTTGAAATACCACAGATTATCTTGGCTAATCTAAAAGGAAATTATAAAGTTGTTAGTCTTGATGAGTTATTACCATTTAGATTTGGTACGGACAGCTTATAGTAAAAAAGAGACCACCGATGTGGTCTCTTTTTTACTATAACTTAGAATGCAGGAACAATTGCACCTTGATATTTATCTTCAATGAATTTTTTGATTTCAGGGGTATGAAGAGCTTCCATCAATTTTTTGATGCGAGGATCGCTTTCATTGCCTTTAAGTACAGTTACGATGTTTACGTAAGGGGAATCTTTAGATTCGATTGCCAATGCATCTTTACTAGGGTTAAGACCCGCATTTAATGCATAGTTTGTGTTAATAGCTGCTAAAGCTACATCGTCAAGAGAACGAGGTATTTGAGCTGCTTCTAATTCAACAAATTGGTAACCATTAGGATTGGAAGTGATATCTTGAATTGTAGATAAGATATTGCTGGAGTCTTTCAATGTGATAAGACCTTCTTTTTGCAATAACAATAATGCACGACCACCGTTTGTAGGGTCATTAGGGATAGCGATTTTAGCGCCTTTAGGAAGATCTTTTAAATCTTTGATTTGACGGGAATATAAGCCCATTGGCTCAAGGTGAACACCACCAACAGATACTAATGGAAGGTTATGAGCTTTTGCGAACTCATCCATGTAAGGTACATGTTGGAAGAAGTTTGCATCGATTTCTTTATCACCCAAAGCAAGGTTTGGTGTGTTGTAATCAGTAAATTCTGTGATTTGTAAATCAATACCATCTTTTGCCAAGATAGGTTTAACTTGTTCCAAAATTTCTGCGTGAGGTACTGCTGTAG
The DNA here is from genome assembly GCF_900637515.1 of Veillonella dispar. NCBI lineage: Bacteria > Bacillati > Bacillota > Negativicutes > Veillonellales > Veillonellaceae > Veillonella > Veillonella dispar. Next base: position 432,841 of record NZ_LR134375.1, read on the forward strand.
CACCAATTTTTAATACTTGTTTGCCGTTGTTAGCAGCTTGTTTGTTATTGTCATTACCGCAACCAGCGATCAATAAAGCACCGCCAAGGATTACAGTAGCTGCTAATGCTAAAAATTTTCTCATTAGACACACTCCTTTTACAATCATTTAATATAAAATATTACACTTATAGTACTAAATTATTTCCTATCTATCAAGAAGGAATTATTACGAGTTCTCCATAGCTTAAAGTTATACCAAAAAGAGATTTCCAAACTAGTATCTATAAATAGTTGATAGTGTTTGGAAATCTCTCTTTATTTTATGTAACTGTATTTAATGTATGTACGTATTGGTAAACACTTATTTGCTAATAATTGTATCTATGGTTCAACCTTATTTACCTATGATAAGTCCAATGGACCACATGATTTGGTAAATCATTGCGGCCCCTGCAGTGGTCCCCATTGCCTTGTCTAGTAGGAATTCATCTGTTTTAGTACTTAAGGTATGTACTGTTTTGAAAGCTAGTGGTGCTGCGAGAAAGGCGAAGAGGGAGAACCATGTCATGTGACCTACGATGATCCATGCAAGGATCCAAATGAAATTGAATAGGTAGGTGACGCTCATTAAACTGAGGGCACGTTCACGACCCAATACGATTGGTAATGTACGACGACCATGGCTTTCATCATTTCGAATATCACGAATGTTATTCGTGAGCATAATGGAACCAACGAGCAATGTAGATGGAATAGCAGGGATTAATAATGCTAAAGATAAGTCTCGCGTCCATGTGTAGCCTGTAATGAGGACGATGGCAAAACCCATAGCGATACCAGAGGAAATTTCACCAAATGGTGTGCGAGAAATTGGTTTTGGGCCACCAGAGTAGAGAAAACTGATGAGAATGCAAAGAAAACCAGCTGGAATATAGTACCAAGTGATAGTTGCCGATAGATAAAGACCGATGATAATAGGTACAACCATGAGTACCTTAATCATGGTAACGATGAGCTCTGGGGTAATGGCACCACGGGTGATAGAACCCGCATTGCCGACCTTCTGCCCCGCATCGAGACCAGATTTGAAATCTTTATATTCATTCCATAAGTTAGCAACAATTTGAGCTGTTACAACAGCTAAAAATATTAAAATCGTATGGAAAATGGCGAGACCTGTACCTTGTGCAGCCCCAAATGCGTAATAGCTAAAGGCAGCACCTAAAATAGTAGGCCCTAAAGCAGCCGCTAATGTACGAGGCCTAGTGAGTGGAATTATTTCTTGTATCATAATAAAAGCACACCAAGTGTGCACTCCTTTCTATTTCTCATACCATATGTTTACATATCTATTTAAGTATTGTATAGCAGAACTGATAGGTTGTAAATTACACTATACAGTTATACATCTCAATATAGTATAATAATTAGTATATGCAGTATAGATTATCTTTTTGATATCTTTATAGATGCAGTACAGGTTATGAATATAATCTGTATACATAGTGTATTGTTAAATCGTGAGGTGTCTTATGAGAGCTCTCAATAAAAAAATGATGACATTGGCTTGTGCGACGTGCTTAACTGTTGGCATGGGTGCAGTGGCATGTGCTGATACAGTAGATTTAGGATATGGCTTGTATGGCAATACGTCTCCTACGGTGAAAGCTGTAGAAGTTATGCGCGTTCCTACAGATGCAAAGCTACGTAATAATGAGCAAAGCCAAATAATTTCAGTGGCAAATAAAGCGGCTGTTGATGCTGTTAATACTAGTTTAAAATTACAAGCACCGGTACAGGTTGATCCTATGAAGGGCGATGTGTTAGATGGATTTTCCTACTATCAATTACAAGGGACGGACAAACAAGGTCACCATGTAGGGCAGTTAGTTGTTGTAGACTATTCTAAAAATGCTATAGATCAAGTGATTAATATGAATAAAACTATTTTAGAAAAGGTTCCAGACGCAGAAAAAGCTAAAATAAAAAGCTCTATCTCTAAATATGTAGATTCCTACTCTAAAGAGAAGGCTCAACAACAATTACAAGGTTTGAAGGGCAATACGATTGAAGGTGCTAAATTAGCGAAAGATTTGAAGATGCTAAATGACAAGTTACCTGCTCACATTATGGGGGTAGTTGATAAAATGCTTGCTACAGAAAAGAATTTATCTCCTAAAAGTAAAGAAGAGCTCCGTTCTTATGTAGACTTTATGGCAAAACAAGTGAGCCTAGATGCAACGCATGTGGCCTATAAACCTGTGCAAACACGCTATGGTACAGCTGTGACTGGTGATTTACGTGGTAGTCTTATATATGATGGCTTTAGAAACACCGACTCCTTAATTGGTTATGCTGTTCCTACCAATAAAGGTGTATCCTTACAGATTTTAATGTCTGATGATTCTAGCCATGATTATTGGGCTAATGAGTTGAATCATATGTATCAAACGCAATCTCTCAAGGGAGGTAAATAATATGAAATCGTTGAAAGTATTGGCTTGTGCAGCTTGCTTATTGGGAACTGTATCTAGTGTAGGTTTCGCTAAGGATGTACAAACCATTGCAGGTTCTATGGTAGTGCCTAACAATGTCAATGTTTTTTCTGCATCCAAAACAAATACACGTGATTTTGTAGAGAAGCAAATGAAACAAAATTCTTCAAAAAATATGGCCATGAATATGATGGCTGAAGATATTTTCAAAAACTTTGGCACTACTTTTGATGTATACCAATTGCAAGGGGCAGATAAAACAGGTCAAAAGGATGCATTCCTAGTAGCGCTAGATGTTAAAGAAATTGCGCAAAAAGTAGCTAAAGATAAGACAAATGATCCTATGTTTGTAGCTGCAATGGCAGCTCTAGATAAAGGTCAAATTGATCCTGTTACAGAGCAACTCATGCTAGGTGCCATTAACAAGCAAATTCCAACTACTACAACTGTAGTCCCTTTAAATGATCCGAAACGTTATGCTAATCTTAAGACTCGGTCAGGTGAACTGCTTATAAAACCTAGAACGCTTACCGTAGAAAATGCGGAACAAGTACATCCTGTGGCTGGTACAAAATATCAAACTTATGCAGCAAGTTCTCGCTTGTTATATGCGGATGGAAATGTACAAACTCCGCTTTATGCAAATACTGCATTTGTGTTAAAGCCAGGCAAACCGGTACTATACGTAGGTGTAACAACTGATGTACAACGGGATTATTTCAAAACGATATTTGACAACGCCTTCAAATCTATTAAATAATTTATGATAGATATGCTTTCACGAAGTATGTCATTTACAAGGTAATTACTAATGTGAGTATGGCGGCATTAGAATGATCTATATTATTTTCAATTATATTTTAAAGGAGAATTATTATGAACACAATTCACACAGACAAAGCTCCAGCAGCAGTAGGTCCTTACTCTCAAGCTAAAGTAGTACGCGGTTTATTATTCGCTTCTGGTCAAATTCCACTCGATCCTGCAACTGGTTCCATTGTTGCAAGTGGTATCGTAGAGCAAACTGAACAAGTATGTAAAAACATTGATGCTGTATTGGCTGCAGCAGGTTCTGACTTCTCTGAAGTTATTAAAACTACTTGTTTCTTGGCTGATATTGCTGACTTCAAAGCATTTAACGAAGTGTATGCTAAATATTTCACTTCTAAACCAGCTCGTTCTTGCGTAGCAGTAAAAGACCTTCCATTAGGTGCTTTGGTAGAAGTGGAAATTATTGCGGAAGTATAAGATGGATTATATTTCCTTATTACAATCAGAGATGCGTCCTGCCTTCGGGTGCACTGAGCCAATTGCATTGGCTTATGCGGCTGCGAAGGCAGTCTCTGTTTTAGATGAGTTTCCTAACCATATTCACGCACGATGCAGCGCGAATATTATAAAAAATGTAAAGTCCGTAGTCATTCCTAACTCTGGTGGTCGAAAAGGTCTTCAAGCTGCTACTACGCTTGGCGCCATCGTAGGTCACCCTGAGCGTGAGCTAGAGGTATTAGAATCTGCTACAGATGAAGATCGTAAATGGCTCGGCACATTATTAGATGCCAACTTCTGTACGGTCTCACTCGCTGAAGGTGTAGATAATCTTTATATCGAAATCACTGCTGAAACAGATGAACATACAGCAGTGGTTCGCATTGAAAACGACCATACAAATGTAACCTATGTTGCTGTAGATGGTGAGATTGTGTCTGAAACAATCAATGAAATTAAGAAGGTTGCAAAAACAGAATATGCTATGACCTTTGATAGCATTTACGAATTTTCTAAAACGGCAGATATTTCTGGCATCATTCCTCAAATCAAACAGCAAGTAGAATACAATACAGCTATTTCTCGAGAAGGTTTGTCTAACGATTATGGCTCCAATATTGGCCAGCTCTTGTTGTTGGATGAAGAAAATCCGTCTCTAGAAACGAAATGTAAGGCTCGTGCGGCAGCTGGATCCGATGCGCGTATGAGTGGGTGTCCATTGCCTGTTGTAATTTGCTCTGGCTCTGGTAACCAAGGCTTAACAGTATCGGTACCTATCATTACGACTGCCGAGGAACTTGGTAAAAGTGATGATGAACTTTATCGAGCGCTAGTCTTTGCTAACTTGTTAACACTATACGTTAAATCTGGCATTGGTAAATTGTCCGCATACTGCGGCGTTGTATCTGCTGGTGTTGTAAGTGTAGCAGGTATTGCCTTCTTGAAAGGTGATAGCAAGGATATCATTGAGAATACCTTAGTAAATGGTCTTGCCAGCTTATCCGGTATCGTTTGTGACGGAGCAAAACCATCCTGTGCAGGTAAAATTGCTATCTCCCTTGATGGCGCGTTCATGGGATATAAACAAGCACGCCTTAACAAGAACTACCAAAAAGGCGATGGCCTTGTAGCATACTCCGTTGACGAAACCATCCGCAGTATCGGTACTGTGGCTCAAGGTATGAAAGAAACGGACGTAGTTATCTTGAATGAAATGCTAAAACACTAATTTAGCTAAAAATATAAGCCCCCGTAAGGGGGCTTTTTTGTATATTAACTTGTATACTATGATATTATAATGTTGATTATATTTTTTATTATTCATAGGATATATAAATTAAATAAACATATAGATTACAATGTATGAAATATTGAGTGGATTATAGGTGCAACATTAATGGGATTAGGTATATTTACAATAATTTTTATTATTATGGCAATAACTACAGTGTTAGGCCCAGTCAAAATAAGTAGTAAATTTTTATTTTATATTGCACCAGTAATATTAATTGCTACATCATTGATTGAAATTTTATTGATAAACAATATTCAATATAGAAATGATTATAGAATTATAAATCTTTCTATAATGTTTGTAAGCTTTATGACTGTAGCATATATTAGGAGTAAACAACCTTTAAAGAAATAAAGTAGGTGTTTTGGTGTTTTTTATAAATTATATTTGGTACTTTATTCTTGTTATATCACTTATATTTGTAATAGTTGGTAGTGTCTATCAAATCAATGGTTGGAACTATAGGATACCGATGGGGCGTGGTGATTTTTTTAAGATCTATATTATTACCTATATAGGCATTATATTCAGTTTATTTTTAACTTATCGCTTGAAGATTAGTGTATATGACAGTAGCAACCTTTTATATGCTATTATAGTTTGCATTATAGGTGCTATAAGTATATCTCAATTCTTTTTGTGTGGAATGCGAAGAATTGTTGATTTGAAATGGTGCTCCCCTTTATTTTATCCTGTTGTATTTATATCGGGTCTTATATTATCTAAGTATATTCCTGATTTAATATCACTTATGATGCTAGTCCAGCTTTTGCTTTACTTCACACCAGGTAAAAGTGAGTAAGCTACTCGGTTTTATAATCTTGTATGAGGTAAATGATGACGGTTTTAATGTTTTTTGTGATATATTTTGGTTCAGTAGTTCTTTTATGTTCTTATAATTTTATTACATGTGGGAACTTCTGGAGAACGGATTATTCTGCATTAAATAGGAAGTGGTTTTTCTTCTATAGTCTCATTATAGAGAGTATTATCCTTATAGTGTTACCGCAGGTTAGGTATTTATTTAATGAACCTTATATAAACTCTATGTTAGGTACCATATTATTTGTACTTGTATTAATAGTTTGTAATATGGGTACGCAATATATTGGTATTAAGCGTTTGGTTGATATTGGAATTACGAATCCGAAATGGTATTTAGGGATTAATTTTCTTCTCTTAGGTTCTATATTACTTCCTGGAGAAATAAAAAGTATTATTGTACATTCAATTAATATGGTTGTATTAGTTATGCCACGTCAAACTATTAAAAATAATAAATCACATTGATTTAATGTAGATAGTATATGTATAAAACAAAAAGGGCTGTTTTACAGCCCTTTTTGTAGTTCTTGTCTATTGTAATTTTTTAGGATCTTTAAGTATCAATGATGCCCCAAGGCCCATTACGAGGAATGGCACGAGTGTCATCATAGCTACCGGTAAGGAGTAGGTATCTGCTAGGTTACCTACGACAGGAGCAATGACACCGCCGATGGTTTGGCTCACGCCAAGAGTGATACCCGATGCAAAGCCGATACTTTTGGCTAGATATGTTTGGCCTAGTACGATAACTGGGCTGTAGCTAATTGCTTTGGCAGCACCAATCATGAGTAGTAGCAAGTAGGCTATAGGCATCATGATGAGTGGTGAGAAGGTTGGAACCTCTGTTAATAGGAACATAGCGGGTAACCAAACTAATAGGGATAGTCTGATAATCTTGATAGGACCATATTTATCGCCCAATAGACCGCCAATATAGGTCATGAAGATGCCAATACTAAAGAATACAGTCAAGGCAAAGCTACCTTGTTCTGGGCTTGTACCGAGCTCACGAGTCCAGAAAATCGGAATAAACGCATTGATAACGCGGAAGTTTACTGATTGGCTCAAGATAATAATGAACAAGATGCCAAAGTATTTCCAGTAGTTCTTCAGCGGTTTCGACGCCACTGTTGGATTTTCAGTAGCTACTGCTTGGTCGATAGTACGTGCATGAGCTACGATATGAGGCATTAGTATGAACAATATAGTAAATATAATAATACCTACTACGGTGAAAGCTGCCAATCCATGAGGCCCAACTGTATAAGCAATGGCACCTGCAAAGAGTGGACCAAAGGCGAAGCCTGAGCTGCCGCCGATAGCAAAGGTGCCCATGGCCTTACCTTTCTTGCCACCACCGAGACGGTTCATAATCTTCGCACCTTCAGGATGGAAGATGGAAGATCCAACGCCAGCTAATGTGGCACAAACGAGGAGGCTTTCATAAGAGGTAACAAAGCCCATCATACCTGTACTACATGCAGATAATAAAACGCCGAAGGCAATGAGCCGCGGTTGATTGATCTTGTCCGAAATATAACCTAGTAAAGGCTGTAATAATGATGATAATGCTGTATTAGCTAAGATGAGAAAACCTGCTTGCTCTAAGCTCAGTCCATAGGTATAAATGAACAGAGGTAAGAGGGCAGGCAACACACTTTGACAGGAGTCGTTGATCATGTGACTCACTGTAATGAGATAAGGGTAATATTTTTTCATAGTAGTGTCCCCTTGAGTCTATTTAATAGCAGTAATTATATCTTGTGTATATTATAACTCATAAAGTTACTAAAGTATTGATAAATATAGATACAAAAAAGCGCTAACCATTAGTGATCTGTGCTTTTTGTTTACGCCAAATACTTTATAAATAGTGTTTATTTTGTACTAAAAAAAGGCCTAGTCATGACTAGGCCTTATATTGTATCTTATTTTAACACTATGTATAATGAACTTAAATGATATGGAAAGAGTGGTAAAATGTTATCTCTTATATTAATAAAACTAAATGAAGAAAAAGCTATATATGAGTTCCACCCTAACGCTAGTGCTGAGTATGGCATAATAGAATTAGATCGTAAAAGCAATGTGGCTATTGTTAAAGAACCATTGCAAGGTAGTGAGTGGCATACAGTACACGCTTTAAATAAATTGGAGGAATACGGAAGTTTAAACTCATTTCCTAAAGAAGAAAGATTATATTGGTATTAAGAGTTATGCAACATGTATAACTCTTTTTTATAAGCATTTTACGCCCTTTCATGTGTGATGATTGGGCACATTTTTATTGGTGTAAAATAAAACACCCTACTAATATAGCAAGGTGTAAGAGATGATTATATGATTTTGTAAAATGTCATGGGGCAATAAATGGGGCAAATACCACCATATAATAGAGAATGATTGATACACAAAATTCACTCAATAATATAAGAAAACCTAGATAACATCTGTATTATGTGTATCTAGGTGTATCTAGGTTTATCTATTGTATCTCTATCATTATCATTTAAAAGAATGGCAGAGGAGGAGGGATTTGAACCCCCGCGCCGGTTGCCCGACCTACCGCATTTCGAGTGCGGACCCTTCAGCCTCTTGGGTACTCCTCCGTGCTTTACGGCGCTCTTTAAAGAAGTCTTTCATAATTTGGCTACATTCATCACCAAGCACACCAGATGCTAGTTCTGGTTCATGATTTAAACCAGGATGAGAGAGCACATTGAATAGCGATTCCACGGCGCCTCCTTTGTAATCACTTGCACCATATACAACACGGTCTATACGACTGTTAATAATGGCTCCAGCGCACATCGGACACGGCTCTATCGTAACATACAGGGTACAACCAGTCAACCGCCAGCGCTTGAGAACATCGCATGCTTCGCGGATTACGAGGACCTCTGCATGGGCCGTTGCATCATGATCGAGTTCACGACGATTGTGATGGCGTGAAACAATGGTATTATCTTTTACGAGAATGGCACCGATAGGGATTTCTCCAAGTTCATAAGCCTTTCGTGCTTCTTCCATGGCAATGGCCATAAAATATTCGTCCCGTGTGCGTTCATCCATATTTTCAATGTCTGTAGGTGTAATGTCTTTTGTCATTGGCATGCCTCTTCATGTATAATATCTTACATAAAGTCTATCATAGTGTACGCAGTTATGCGAATAGATTATTTGGGGGAATTATGGACATTATTTGGTATATATTTGATATGATTGGCACCATTGCCTTTGCTGTATCCGGTGCACTCGTTGGGGTATCCCGGAAGATGGATATATTTGGTATGACTGTCCTTGCATTGGCTACTGCTATTGGTGGTGGTATTGTACGGGACGTGTTGCTCGGCTATTTTCCGCCGAATTCATTGCGAAATATAGTGTATGTTACCGTTGTTTTAGTGGTAACTGTTATCGTGTTCTTGATTTATAACAGCCGATATCGCAAGCATGCGATGGGACCTCGTAGTCGAGCTAGTTACTTGTTGGCCGATGCGTTAGGATTAGCATCATTTACCGTAACAGGTGCTTCGGCAGGTTTTAAACTCTATCCAGAGTTGCCTATCTTTATTGTGTTGCTCGGTACAATCACTGCTGTTGGTGGCGGTATTATCCGCGATATGTTGGCGCAACGCATCCCATCTGTTTTGAAAGAGGATGTATATGCCTTGCCTAGTATTATTGGAGGCATCGTTTATTATCTTATGGTTACATCGAGTTGGGACAATATGGCCGTATATGGTGCTTTCACAGTAGTACTCGTTATCCGTCTACTGGCCCTCAAGTACAATTGGAGTCTGCCTAAGGTAGGAAAAACCAAGCCGGTTGCGAAATAATAGTCAAATGATATAATTATACTATTGAGCATATGAACATTTCATAAAAGTGTCAGAAAAAGAGAGTATTATAAAACAGTTAATTTCGCGAGTCGGGAGTACTCGCTACACAGAAGGAGATTTGATTTATGACGAATAAATGGTTGAAAGTAGCACTTATGGCAGCAGCCATCGCTACTGGTACATCTATTAAAATTGATGCGGAAACCGTGTTGTATGTACCTCAAGATGATCGCCCTGTAAGCTTACAATATACTGTAGATACAGCTCGCGAAGCAGGTATGACTATATTGACACCACCTCAGAACTTGATTTCTGGTAAGAATTACCAAGGTCAAGCAGATCAAATCATGGCTTGGGTTGAACAAAATGCAGGTCGTGCTGATGTGATGGTATTGAGTACAGATACGCTTATTTATGGTGGTCTTGTAGACTCTCGTAAACACAACATTCCACTTACTACATTGGAAAGCCGTTTAAAACGTATTGAATCCTTAAAAGCTCGTAATAAAAAGGTGCGTATTTATGGTTTTGGCACTGTAATGCGTTCTCCACGTGCTAGTGGGGGCGGCACTGAACCAGCTTATTATGCGGAATACGGTCCTACTATCTTCCAAATTGCAGCATTGCAAGATAAATTAGACTCTGGCTCCTTAACACAAGAGGAAACTCAAAAATTGATGAGCTTACAAGCCTCTGTTCCTGTAGAATATTTACAAGACTGGTTTGACCGCCGTCAAAAAAATATGAAAATCAACAAAGAGTTGATCGACGAAACTCGTAGCGGTGTATTCGATTACTTTGCATTGGGCCATGATGATACATCTCAATTGTCCCAATCTGCATTAGAAGGTCGTTACTTAAGTAAATACTCTAAGGATATTCCTGCTGAGAAATATGGTAGCTTCCCTGGTGCCGACCAACTTGGGCTCTTGTTGATGGCTCGTTCTCGTACAGATGAAAGTACAGAAAAACCTACATTCTCTGTAATTTACCCACTCGGTGGTGGCGGCAAAACATTGCCAGGTTACGAAGACCAAACGATTGATAAAACAATTGCTCAACACGTTGAGGCCGTAGGTGGCACTATGGTGACACAAGGTAAACCAACTGTGTTGTTAGCAGTAAATACACCACTTACTACAAGCACTGGTGAATCTGAAAGCTTCGAGAACTTCCCGATGATTTCTAATTCTACAAATGCTTTTGTAGATCGAATTCAACAAGCTGTTGATTCTGGTGTAAACGTAAGCGTTGCTGATATTGCCTATAACAATGGTGCGGACAATACATTAGTATCTGCTATGTACAAACGTGATATGTTATACAAAATCGGTGCGTACAATGGTTGGAATACCGCAAGTAATACGGTAGGCTACGCCATTGCGCAAGGGGTATTGCTCAAAACTATGAGCCCAGAAGGTCACCGCAAAATGTTGACTCAACAATATTTGGATAACTGGGCGTACCAAGCAAATATCCGCAAAGATATTTACCGTATGCAAGACTCTATTCGCACAGATAATGTGCGTTATTCTGGTGAGTTAAATGAACGTCTTGAAAGCTACTTAGGCGAACGAATTCAAGACTTCGCTGAAAAATATCTCAAAATCGATCCTCGTACAGTAAAAGCTACATTCCCTTGGGGTCGTCTATTCGAAACAGATATCACTGTTTACGACAAACCAGTGGTACCTCTTGAAAAAGAATTGCGCTTGAAACGTGAAGCAGAAGCGAAAGCTAAAGCTGAGGCAGAAGCTAAGGCTAAGGCTGAAGAAGCAGCTAAAGCGAATGGTCAAGCTGCGCCAGTACAACCTGCTCAACCAGCAAAGACAACAGCTGCTCAAACTATATCATCTGTAATTCCAGTAGTTAAACAACCGGCTACAACATCTCAAGGTCCACGCCTTGTGCCAACACCTGCAGTTGTACCTGGTCAATAATGAATAGGGAATGGACATGAAAAAAGCATTTTTACCGGAAATTACATATATGCGTGGACTCTGTATGCTCGGTGTTATCGGCATTCATGTAGGTTCTTACGCATTACAAAATCCTTTTGTAAATTTAGAACTCATTAGCGTCTTAGAAATTCTATCACGCTTTGGAGTACCAGCATTTTTCTTCCTCTCTGCATTTGGATTGTTCTACCATACATCTGTAGAGGAACCATTCTCATATAAGGAATTTATGCACCGCCGTATTCAGGTGGTGCTATTTCCATATATTACGTGGTCCATATTTTATTTGCTCTACACAGGACTAACGGCGCATAATCTAGGGAATTTACATCCTGGACCATTGGCTGTAAATCTATTATTTGGTACGTCTATGTATCATTTATACTTTATGGTTATCCTCTTATGGTTCTACGTGATGATGCCGCTATGGCGAGCTATGGTGAAAGTCATCTTAAAACGCCCTGTATTTTGGATGGTTCTATTATTTATCATTCAAGTTGGCATCGATTATGTTTCGTCTTACATGCTCGGCCGGTGGGTAACAGAACACCTCAGCAATAATCCTGTCTTGAAATATCTCTTTGATATGAGACTTAATTATTGGGTTATCCATTATGTGTGGATATTCCTGTTGGGGGCTGTATGTGCTGAGCGCTATGAAACGGTATGCGAATACATGTGGCGCTATCGTTACTTATTAGGTGTTAGTGCGGTAGGCTCTATTTTGTTGATGCTTGGATCCTACTACTATGTCATGGATGTATGGCATTATACAGTGCTTGAAGCAATTTATACAGTTCATCAAATGAGCCCAATGGGTGTCCTCTATACTGGACTGGGAACACTATTTAGCCTGTTCTTATTCCAAACCTTACCAATGAATGCGACCATGGAGTCCACTTGGTCAGAAATAGGGGATAAGTCCTACGGTATTTATTTAGCACATCCATTCTGGTTGTTGATCATCTCTGGCGTGATGGCTAAATATAATCTCCTCTATACAGTGGTCAATGTACTTGCCATGTATGCTATGGCGCTAGGCCTGTCCTATTTGACTGCCGTGACATTAAACCATGTACCTAAACCATTACGTAAATTTATATTAGGACATTAATAATATACATCCGCTAGGATATAGTTTTTAACTATGGTATCCTAGCGGATTTTTGTATATCTAAGTTATATCTTTCACTAAGTAAAGTGTGAAAATTTGAAAGTAATTGTGATATAATAAGTCCATGATGATTACTACTTGATAGAGTAACGATATAGAAAAAGAGGTGCTCCTATGCAAGAATTAACATATTTTAATGGCGAGTTCGTTGAACCAGGTGCTAAAGTTATCAGTATTGATGACCGTGGTTATTTATTTGGTGACTCTGTATATGAAGTAGTACGTGTCGTAAAAGGCCGTTGCTTCGCATTGTCTTACCATCAAGATCGCTTGTATCGCTCTATGCGTGAAATGGATATTCCCGTAAAAATGACCCCAGATGATTTAACAGAATTGCACGAAATTTTAATCGAGCAAAGTGAAATCAAAGAGGGCTATATTTATTTGCAAATCTCTCGTGGTGTAGCGCCACGTCATCATGCATATGATCGTTCCAAACTAGAACCACAAATGCTCATGTCTATCCGCAATTTGGATATGGATGCAGTTAATAAATTGGGTGAAGGTGTAAAAGCGATTGCATTACCTGATGAGCGTTGGGACCATGTAGATGTTAAGACTACTAACTTGATTCCAAATATTTTGGCACAAACTAAAGCGGAGAAGAAATTTGCTTATACTGCCATGTTGTTCCGTGATGGCGTTTGTACAGAAGGTGCAACATCTAATGTATTTGCTGTCAAAGATGGTATCTTGTATACGCATCCAGCAGATAATCATATCTTAAAAGGTATTACGCGCCAAATGATTTTGACTCGCGTAGCACCATCTCTAGGTATTACTCTCATCGAAAAAGAATTCGATCGCGCCTTTGTAGATGATGCGGACGAATTATTCTTTACCGATACAATTGGTGGTGTCATCCCAATTACTAAGCTAGACAGAAATCCAGTATCTGGTGGTAAACCAGGTGCTATTACACTTCGTCTACGCGAAGCACTAGAAAAATTGATGGAAGAAGGTTTGCCTTAATAGGTAATCTACTTTCATTACATGGTAAACTTTTACCTTAAGAAAGGACATTATTTTGATTCAATTACAACACATTAGTAAAGTCTATGAAGGCGCTACTCGTGTGGAAGCCTTAAAAGATATTAGCCTTGATGTTAAAGAAGGTGAAATCTTTGGCATTATCGGTCAATCTGGGGCCGGTAAATCCACATTGATTCGATGCATCAACATGCTTGAAGCTCCTACATCTGGCTCTGTTATCGTCAATGGTACAGATTTAACAACACTTAGCAAATCCGATTTGCGTAAAGCACGCAAAGATATTGGTATGATTTTCCAACATTTTAACCTTTTATCCTCTCGTACAGTGTATGACAATGTGGCATTCCCGTTGGAATTACAAGGCTTGAGCAAATCTGAAATCAAGGAACGCATTACGCCAATCCTTGATATCGTAGGTCTTACTGAGCGTATGAACAACTATCCATCTCAATTGTCTGGTGGTCAAAAACAACGTGTTGGTATTGCTCGTGCCTTAGCGTCTAATCCAAAGGTTCTTCTTTGTGATGAAGCTACATCTGCTCTTGATCCGCAAACAACAGAATCCATTTTGAAATTGTTGAAAGATATCAACGAAAAAATGGGCCTTACTATCGTTCTCATCACTCATGAAATGCACGTAATCCGTGAAATTTGTGATCGTGTAGCGGTTATCGAAGGCGGTGTAATCCTCGAGGAAGGTAGCACTGTTGAAGTATTTACACATCCTCGTGAAAATACTACAAAAGAATTCATCAGCTCTGTTGTGAGTGATAACTTACCACCAGAAGCGTTAGAACATTTAGAATTGCATGATCAATGGATTGCCGGTACAGCTCCATTAGTACGCCTTAAATTCACAGGCCAATCTACAGATGAACCTGTAGTGGCAGGTCTCGTACGACGCTTTAACCTCGATGTAAGTATCCTCTTTGGTGGCATCGACTATATCCAAAATACATGCGTTGGTCGCCTTATCGTTATCTTGAATGGTGACCCAGAAAATGCACAAGAGGGCTTAGACTACATCAAAACATTACCAATTGAAAGCGAGGTGATCGGTTATGTCAGAGCAAATCATTAATCTTCTCATAACTGGTACCCTTGATACATTGCAAATGACCATTATTTCTACGGTCATGGCTATGTTACTTGGTATCCCTCTCGGTGTTATTTTGGTAGTAACCTCTAAGGGTCATATCTTAGAAAATGTAGCGCTTAATAAGGTGCTAGGTGCTATCGTCAATGCAACGCGTTCCGTACCATTTATCATTTTGATGGTAGCTATCATTCCATTCACTCGTATGGTGGCAGGCACATCTATTGGTACCACTGCAGCTTGTGTGCCTTTAACAATCGCTGCAATTCCATTCTTAGCACGTCTTGTAGAAACATCTATTAAAGATATTAACTTTGGCGTAATTGAAGCGGCCCAATCCATGGGTGCAAGTCCACTCCAAATCATTTGGAAAGTATTATTACCTGAAGCATTGCCTACGATTATCGATAACGTAACGGTTCTTATCGTTAACCTCATCAGTTACTCTGCAATGGCTGGTGCTATCGGTGGCGGGGGCCTTGGTGATATTGCTATCCGCTATGGTTACCAACGTTTCCAAGCTGATATTATGATTGCTACCATTATCATCTTGGTTATTTTGGTACAATTAGTCCAAATGATAGGCGATGCTTGGTCTAAAGCGATGAATAAGAAGTAGGAGGATCCTATGAGTATCAATGAGAAGTTGAGAAGTGAACAAAACGATGAGCTATTCACCGCTATATTAACGCTTGAAAATACTGAGGAGTGCTATGCATTCTTTGAAGATATCTGTACGATTAATGAATTGAAAGCTTTGTCTCAACGCTTACAAGTAGCAAAAATGCTACGTGCCGGTGATAGCTACGAAAAAATTGTAGAAGAAACAGGTGCGAGCACGGCTACTATTAGTCGTGTCAAACGATGCTTAGTCTATGGTGCTGATGGATATACATTAGCTTTAGATCGTCTAGGTGCAAAATAAAATAAACTAGCATGACAACGGTGGCCTTTTGGCTACCGTTGATGTGCTATCTACAGGAGGTTTATATGGAGTGGCTTATTGAGGTAACAGGTTTACCATTTGATATCCTAATTCTCGTTTTGCTCGCTGTAGCAGGTGCTTTTGCCGGCTTTGTAGACTCCATTGTGGGTGGTGGGGGCCTAATCTCTGTTCCTGCTATGCTATTAACGAACCTTCCGCCGAGTATGGCCTTAGGCAGTAATAAGCTGTCTAGTATATTTGGAGCTGGCAGTGCGTCGATTACATTCTTAAGAAATCACATGGTTGATTTTTCTCTAGTTCGTAAATTACTACCTTTTACATTTATAGGATCCATGATTGGTACCTTAGCAGTTGTATCATTGCCACCCTTGTATGTAAAGCCTATTATTATCGTCCTACTCGTTTGTGTCACACTTTTTGTGGTATTTAAAAAGGATTGGGGCGAAATAAACCGTACCTCAGCAGTAGCAGGAAAAGCATTGTATATTTGCATGGCTTTTGCTCTTGGCATTGGTGTTTATGATGGTTTTATTGGCCCTGGTACAGGTACATTTTTGATTATGGGCTTTATTTTTACTGGCTTTGATTTTCTGCATGCTTCTGCGAATGCAAAAATATTGAATTTTACCAGTAATTTAGCATCCTTAATCGTATTTTTCTGCTTAGGTCACGTTAATATTAAGTACGGCTTAGCTACAGGGGTAGGCCAAATTATAGGTGCTTACTTAGGATCTCATTTAGCTATTGCTAAGGGTTCGTCGTTGGTACGTGTTGTATTCTTGTCGGTAACGACAGTTATGTTGTTGAAATTAGTCTATGACTATGTTTCCACATTATAGGAGGGCAAGGTATGCCTCATAAAAGTGATGTACAAGTGGCATTGATTAGTGGTGGCACATCGGGCATCGGATTTGCTACGGCAAAATTGCTTCTTAAAGAAGGCTGGTGTGTTGTCATTAACGGTCGTGATGAAAAATCAGGACAAAAGGCTAAGATGAAATTGCGCCGCTATTCTTCAAGAGTGCAGTACATCCAAGGGGATGTATCGAAGATTGAAGATTGTCAGCGTATTGTAAAAGAAACCGTGAAATTATTTGGCGGTGTTTCTGCTCTCGTAACAGCAGCAGGCTATTATGAAGAAGAGCTTCTAGCAGATGTAACAGAAGCAGCCTTTGATGAAATGTTTGGCACCAATGTGAAAGGTACGGTTTTCTTGTGCCAAGCGGCATTGCCCTATTTGCGCGCTACAAAGGGCAGTATTGTAACGGTAGCTAGTGATGCAGGCTTACAAGGCAATGTGGCTTGCTCTGTATACGGTGCTTCAAAAGGTGCAGTAGTGAGTTTTACGAAATCACTATCCCTTGAAATGGCACCACATAATGTGCGCGTTAACTGTGTTTGTCCTGGGGATGTGGATACCTCTTTAGTAGATAAACAAATTGCAAATGCTCAGCAAAATGCAGAGGCTGCTAAGGCTGAAATGGGCCAACATTATCCCTTGGGACGCATTGGTCAACCTCATGAAATTGGAGAGGTTATTGTATTTTTATTGAGCAATAAAGCTTCCTTTGTAACGGGGGCAGCATGGACTATCGATGGTGGTCTCACTAGTTGGTAAGATAGAAAATATTGGAAGTTATTTTATTTTTTAAATCTATAGATAATTAGAAAAATTCATTTCACTTCTAGCAATAGAATGGTATAATAATACTAATAATATGACCTATAGTTGGTTCACAACAAAGGAGAATACTTATGGCAGAATATAATGGCGTAACACTTGAGCCACTTATGGATGGTTCTCAAGATCGTGACTATCAAGTTGAACAATTTATTTTCTGGGGTGCAGGTCGTGCAGCGGCATTGGCATTATCCCCTAAATTCAGCAGTGTTGCTTTGTGCGCCAATGCAACGTATATGGTAACTCGCATTGCACATCTTTATGAAGTAGAATTGCAATCTGGTGCCGTAGTGGGTCTAGTTGGTGGTCTTAGCACAGCTGTAGGTACAGCGGCTATTTCTCTTCTTGTTCCTCTAAAAGCAGTTCGCGTTCCTGTAGCAGTTGGTTTAACATATGCTATCGGTAAAATTGCTCACATTTGGA
Organism: Veillonella dispar; assembly: GCF_900637515.1. NCBI lineage: Bacteria > Bacillati > Bacillota > Negativicutes > Veillonellales > Veillonellaceae > Veillonella > Veillonella dispar. The sequence continues at coordinate 450,819 of NZ_LR134375.1, forward strand.
TCCAAGATGGTATGCCTTCTGATATCGAACGTTATAAACCAATGGTTGCTGAATTCCTTGAAAGCGGTAAAGCTATAGCAGGTGACATCATCCGTGATGCAAGCGCTAGCATTCCTTTCACACAAGGTCAACGCGACGTTTGGGCTGGTATTGCTAATGAAACAGGTCTTGCTAAAGAAACTTTGAAACAAGTTTACGAAGAAAAAGTAACACCTGCTATCGATAAATGGAATACAGAAACAAAATATCAAATCCATGACAATGCAGCAGAAGTTGTGGCGAAAGTAACCGATGCGGCAAAAGAGAAAATTGATGTTGCTAAAGGAAATATTGATGTAGCTAAAGAATTAGCTAAAGGTGGCGTAGAAGTAGCTAAAGCTTCTGCACAAGCTGCAGTAGAAACTGCAAAAACTAAAGCTAATGATGCTGTTGAAACAGCAAAAGATGTTGCTACAAACACTGTTAATACAGCAAAAGATAAAATTGGTGGTTTGCGCAAATAGGCGCTAAAGGATTATGAAGATGAATCCATTGAAAATTATTAAATATGGTAAGTATTTTAACGAATCTAAATTCGCCGCTTTTTTAGGACGATATGGTAAGAAGCTTGCCTTTGTACAACGAGCAGTGACCTTGTTCCTTTGTATGCGTGACAAGGACACTCCAAAATATGTAAAAGCAGTCATTGCTGGTGCCTTAGGGTATCTTGTATTACCTATTGATATTGTACCGGATACAATTCCTGTATTAGGTTGGATAGATGATGTAGCAGTGCTTGGTCTTGCCTTCAAGGTTGCCAATCGTTACATTAAAACTCGTCATCAAGAAGAGGCAAAAAAATACTTCCCATTTGGTGGCAGTAACTAGCTTTTAACCATTAAGGCAGTTTGATCCGTTGCGATTAAACTGCCTTTATTTATTTGACACGCTAAAGTAATAGATATACAATGAAGGTTGTATTCTATGAAAAAAGAAGGATAAATATATGCATATTGCTTCAGTAAATGTACGCTTTTACGAAACCGATATGATGGGTATTGCGCACCATAGTAATCATTTTAGATGGTTTGAAATGGCACGCATTGAATTCCTTCGTCAAATCGGTGTAACCTTGTGGGATATGATGAATGAGGATATTGTATTTCCTATCATGAATGTATCTTGCAATTATAAAGAACCAGCAAATTTTGATGATGAACTTCACATCGAAACATATTTGGTTAAGATGACACGTGCTCAAATGATATTCCGTTATCGTATGCGCCGTGCCAGTGATGGTGCGCTCCTAGCTACGGGAGAGACTAAGAATGCATTTATGTCAAAATCAACAGGTAAAATTGTGCGATTAGACGATACTTTTTATCAGCCTATGTTAGCAGCTGTTGAGGAGATGCCTAATGAGTGATGTACAACAATTGCCTATCGGCGTGTTTGACTCCGGTGTAGGCGGGCTATCTGTTTTAAAGGTCTTACAAGAACAATTCCCTAACGAAGACTTCATCTATATTGGTGATAATGCGAATAACCCGGTGGGAAATCGTAGTGATGATGAAATTACTTATTTAGCTTGTCATATTGCAGAGGCTCTTGAAAAACAGCCTGTAAAATTGATGGTTATTGCTTGCAATACGTTTACTGTTGTAGCCCTTGATGCGGTACGTGAACGCGTGTCTGTACCCGTTATTGGAGTATCACAAGGCGTAAAAACAGCGATTAGTCAAAGCAAAAGCAAGACCATTGGTATCATGGCGACGGTAGCAACTGTGAATAGTCATATTCATAAACATGTAGCCCTTGAAGTTGATCATGAAGTGCTCGTATGGGAGCAACCATGTCCTGAATTGGCAGGCCTTATTGAGCAAGGTCATTTAGATGACCATTTTGTACGCGATGTATGTACTGAATATCTAGAGCCTTTATTGTCCCGAGAGATTGAGGTCGTAGTTTTGGGCTGTACTCATTTCCCATTTGTACAACCTTTGCTAGAGGAACTAACGTCAGGGCGCATTCAATTCATCGACCCTGCTTTTGAAACGAGTGAACTTGTTCGCCGCAGATTAGAGGGTAAAGATTTATTTAACCCTCAAAAAACGGCGGGTACTGTGTCATTGTATTTTACAAAGGATATTGAGCTTGGTGATAAGCTGAGCGCCTCTTTCCTTAATACAAGTCGTCGCAGCATTGAACATATTACATTATAAAGGAGATGCCCTATGTGGTTTTATAACATCCTAAGTGTAGTAATAGCTATTATTGTAGCTATTGCAGCTTTGTATTTATTATTCCGTTTGTTCGTATTGAAACAAGGTAATGAAAAGGTTATTTTATTGCCAAAACGTGCAACAAACTTCCAAGTATCTGACCGTAATTTTGAATCTATTACCTTGTTCTGTGATATTCCATTTGTGAACAAAGGACGTCAACTTGGTACAATTATGGACTTATTCCCACGTCCATTGTTGCCAGAGGAACATTTTGATGCTGTGAAAGTACATGCATGGGCTATGGACATTAATCGTCCTCGTCATGATGGTTATTTTGAAGCTGTTATCATCAAACCTCGCAAAGGTGGTACTATTCGTGTATTCGTTACCTTAACAGGCAAAAATGGCAATATTCGTGAAGATATTAAGGGCTTCCCTTATATGGACATCGATATTTACTACCAAATCGTAGGCCGTACAGATTATCATATCGATAAACAACGTATTCGTTTGACTGCTGAAGAAGTTCAAGCAGCATTGGTTCAATAAGGAGGCATAACAATGGCAGAATTAGAGTTAGTATGTGTGCCAACACGTATTCTTACAGATAATGATGACATCGTGGATGCTATCGTTGAATTTGGCGGTCATAATATTGGACCTGAAGATATCGTATGTGTAGCTGAATCTGTAGTAGCTATTACACAAGGTCGTTTTACACGTCCTGAAGAGCTAAATGTTTGCTGGCAAGCTCGTTTAATTAATCGCTTTATCCATCCAGATGGATCTATGGCATCCATTTATGGCATGCAATCCGCTATGAACCTAGATGGTAAATGGAAAGTATTGGGTGCCTTTATTTTAGGTGCTATTGCTAAGATTTTCCGCAAACCAGGTGTATTCTATGCAATTGCTCGTGCAGCATCTTTAACAGATGATGTAACTGGTACAATGCCTCCATTCGACAAGCACATCGTATTTGGTCCAAAGGATCCAGATAAAGTAGCTGAGAAAATCGTTTCTCGCACAGGCTGTTATGGCGCTGTTGTAGCTGATGTTAATGACTTGAAACGTTCTGCTGTGTTAGGTACAAGCCGTGGCATTGACGGTAATAAAATTGCACAATTGTTGATTGACAATCCATTTGGTAATGATAGCCAAATGACTCCGATTGTTATCATTAAAAATTACGCATCTGTATCTGGTAAATAACAGAAGGCTGTACTCATCACATAGAGATGGGTACAGCCTTTTTATATATTGTGAAAGTTAATAGTGGTTATATGCTAGGTAAAATAGAGTTTTTTACTTAATTTAGCATTTCTAAGTATCCTCTATTAATCTTGATAAGGAGGTTATATGTTACTAGGTTTAGACGTAGGTGGTACTTTTACAGATGCGGTCATCATCGATGGCCATCGTGTAGTAGCATCTGCTAAAAGACGGACTACCAAAGATAATTTAATGCAAGGCATAGGCGAGGCCCTTGATGCAATTCTCCAACATTTTGATACTACAAATATTGATCAAGTTACGCTGTCTACTACTGTGGTAACAAACACCATCGTGGAAGAGAAAGAGCAAGTGGTAGACCTGTTTGTAGTAACGGGACCTGGCCGAAATGTGGACGATATATTCCCTGTAAATCCTATCTATCTTCAAGGCTATACTGATCATAGAGGTATTGTGGTGGAACGTACACCTACAAATGCAGTTCGACATATAGCCGAAATGGTACAATCTCGCAGTGGCACAGATTTGGCTGCTGTATCTGCTAAATTTGGGGTACGGAATCCTCAAGAGGAATTATCTATAACAGAAGCATTGAAAGATAGATATAATACTATCTCTAATGGCAGCTTATTAAGCGGCTCTTTGAGTTTTCCACGTCGCACTATTAGCGCATATTTTAATAGCGCTGTAACACCGGTATTTACAGTATTTAAGAAGAATGTAGAAGATGCGTTAAGCGTGCGAAACATTAAGGCTCCACTTCATATATTAAAGGCCGATGGAGGTTCTTTACCTATGGAACATATGGTGAGTAGACCAGTAGAGACGGCTTTTACAGGACCTGCAGCAACCGTACTGGGCCTATCTGCTCTTGGAGCTATTGGGAATGAACATACAGTTGCGTTAGATATTGGCGGTACCACTACAGATATTTCTTTGTGGAAACAAGGCAGACCGTTGATGACTAAAAGTGGTGTATCTATTCGTGAATACCCAAGTGCGGTACGCTCCTTTGCCGTTACCTCTGTTGGTATTGGCGGTGAATCTGTCGTTCGCGTTGTAGATGGTGAAATTACTGTCGGACCTGAACGGGTGGGCCCATCGGTAGCATTAGGTGGGACAGAACCTACATTAGGGGATGCTCTCATTGTACTAGGTTATGCGTGCTATGGTAAGGTTGGATTAGCTGAACGAGCTATGGAGGTGTTGGCTAATAGACTAAGTGCTAGTACAAACGGAGATACAACTCAGACTCAACAACAATTAGCAGAGGATGTAACTGCTTCTGGCGTTGCTCAATCAATCGTAAATAAGGCGTTGCAAACAATTCAGCATGGCATAGATGAGGTGGTAAGGGCAGAAAACAAACGACCTATCTATGTAGTAGCGGATATTGTGAACCCCGATGTGTTTGTGCCTGCTCAAATCGTGGTAGTAGGTGGAACGGCGCCAAGCCTTGGACCTAGCATAGGTAAATATCTGGATTTACCGATTACCATACCAGAAAATGCGGCGGTGGCGAATGCTATCGGAGCAGCCCTAGCATTATCGACTATTGAACTCACTGTTCATGTCGATACAAAACGACGCTTACTCGTTATTCCTGAACTAGGGATTAAACAACAAACCTGTACGTTGAAGCGAGTAGAACAAGTGGTGGAACGAGCTAAAGAAGCTCTCAGTGAAGAAGCATTGCGTTTAGGTCTTGGTAAAGACCAAGATATAGAGGTCATTAGTGTGGAAGATTTCCCTGTTGTTGAGGGCTGGCAATCGATGGAACGATTAATCACTGTAAAAGTACAATTAGCAGCGGGGGTGAAACAGTATGTGGAATAAAGGCTTATCCTATCGTGAGCGTCATGGACTTATTAATATCCATAAAAATGTACGTAATAACTTAAATACCGACAAAAATACATCAAATCATAGTTTAGGGCTTGTATTTTTCCCTGCTTTCGACTGGAAGATTTCTGAAACCCATCCAGAACGACAAGAGCGATTGCTGTATACGCGTGATCAAATCGTTGAGGAAGGCTTATTAGATATACCTAATATTGTGGAATATAATCCTATCGTGGCCGATTGGGATACCATAGAGCGCGTTCATGTAGGCGCTCCTGACTTAGAGTCCTGGGTAACGGAAGCACATCGTGTGTCTGCAGGTGGGGCTATTGCCGCTGCTGATGCGGTTATGCGCGGAGAAGTAGATCGAGCCTTTGCCTTAGTAAGACCGCCAGGGCATCATGCGATGGCCATGGTTCATGGTATTCGTGGTTTCTGTACCATTAACATTGAAGCTGTCATGATTCAACATATGCGTCAAACCTATGGTATTAAACGGGTTGCTGTGGTGGATACAGATGTACATCATGGTGATGGCTCTCAAGATGTGTTCTACCATGATCCGGATACACTATACATTAGTTTCCACCAAGATGGACGGACCTTATATCCTGGCACAGGCTTTATGGATGAATTCGGTGGTCCACAGGCCATCGGTGGAAATATAGATATCCCATTGCCACCTGGGACTGGTGACGAAGGCTTGATGAAGGTTATGCGTGAGTTAGTATTGCCAATCCTAGAAGAATTCAATCCAGACATAGTTATTAATTCTGCAGGGCAAGATAATCACTTTAGCGATCCATTGGCTAATATGCAAGTAACCGCAAAGGGCTATGCTGAGCTTGTAGATTTATTGCAAGCAGATATAGCTGTCTTAGAAGGTGGTTACTCCGTACAAGAAGCATTGCCATATGTAAATACTGGTATTATTTTATCCATGGCAGGCCTTGATTACAGCAAGGTCGTCGAACCTGCCTTTGATCCTGTTAAATATAAGGAAAGCCAAAATGTAACTGCTTATATTGATGACCTTATCGCTAAGTGGAAGGTACAATGGGCTAACCGTCATAAGATGGCCGAAGAGGAACGTACCGGTATGGGCGATATATGGTCGAACCGCTACAATGTGTACTACGATGAAACAGGTGTACAAGAGGAACGCCTTGAAAAGGTGCGCATGTACGAAAATAAAGTTGGATGGCATAGCGTACTTTCACATGGTCAATATGGACCCTATGGGCCACAAAGTGTTTATGCCATATTCATTCCTTGGCAAGCTGATGAGGAAACTCGTCAAGATGCCATTACAGAGGCTAAACGGGCTAAAGCAGAAGGCGGTGCTAGCCGCTATGTTGTGGTAGACCCACTTGGCGATGGACAATACGAGGTATAGTGGTAGATTCTCAAAGTTGTGACTCCTGGTAATGAACCATACTGTGTTAGAATTGGTAACTATAATCTGATTCGTAGTGATAAAAAATAGTTAAATTGTGATATAATAAGAAAAGATAACGCCCCTTTGTGTAAGGGGCGTTCTAATGTTTAGATTTAGAATGGTGAGGTTCCTATGCGCAGCGATAATAGAACAGCAGGTCAATTGCGACCTATTAAAATAACACGGAATTTTACAGAGTATGCAGAAGGTTCTGTACTCATTGAGTGCGGCAAGACTAAGGTTATCTGTACAGCCACTGTGGAGGATTCTGTGCCACGCTGGCTCAAAGGTTCTGGCCAAGGTTGGGTAACTGCTGAATACTCCTTGTTGCCACGTTCTACGCAAACTCGCGTAAGCCGTGAGGCTGCAAAGGGTAAACAAACGGGCCGCACCGTAGAAATTCAACGCCTTATCGGTCGTGCTTTGCGCGCCGTTGTAGATCTTGAAGCATTAGGTGAACGTTCTATTACAATCGACTGCGATGTAATTCAAGCCGATGGCGGCACGCGTACAGCATCGATTACAGGTGCCTTTGTAGCCCTCGTTGATGCGGTGGACTTCACCTTTGGTGGCGCAGGTAAATTCCCGATTACTGACTTCTGCGCAGCTATTTCCGTAGGGATTGGCCCAGAAGGTCCTATTACGGATCTTTGCTACGAAGAGGATAGTGCAGCTATCGTTGACATGAACGTGGTGCGTACAGGCTCTGGCAATATGGTTGAGGTACAAGGTACTGGTGAACATGGTACCTTTAACCGTGATGAGCTCAATGCATTACTTGATTTAGCAGAGGCTGCTACAGATGAGCTCATGGCAAAACAACGTGAAGTACTTGGCACAACAGCAGATAAAGTAGGTAAGGTATATCCTACAGCTCCGGAGGTGTAAGGTGGAACAAATCGTATTAGCTACAGGCAATAAAGGGAAAATTCGTGAATTTTCTGAGGCTTTCTCTCATTTATCTATCGATTGTGTACCGGTAAAAGATGTAATTTCCATTGATGAACCAGAGGAAACGGGTACCACTTTTATGGAAAATGCTCTATTAAAGGCTCGCTACTACGCAAAGGCTACCAATCGTCCATGCCTTGCCGATGATTCTGGCATCACCGTAGATGCTCTTAATGGGGCACCAGGCGTATATTCTGCGCGTTATGCAGGTCATCATGGGGATGATCAAGCTAATAATGAAAAATTAATTCGCGAATTGCAAGGTAAAAGCGACCGCACAGGTCATTATGTATGTGCCTTAGCTCTCGTATATCCTGATGGCCGTGAAGTGACAGCTGAAGGCTATTGTGATGGACTTGTTCAAGATGAGCCAAAAGGGGATAATGGTTTTGGCTATGATCCATACTTTTATGTACCTGAATTTGAAAAGACAATGGCAGAACTTAGCATTGAAGAAAAGGAAACCATCAGCCATCGTGGCCGTGCTTTACGCAAATTAATTAACAAGCTTTAATATTTTCGAACTATATGGTATAGTTCATATAAATATGTAATATAATAGTATTAGAGAACTTATAAAATGAAACGAATTGGTATTTTAAGTGATACCCATGGGTATCTAGATGATATAGATCTTGTCTTGGAGGCTACAGCAGACCAAGAAATTGATATGTGGCTTCATGCTGGTGATTATGGTGATGATGCACGCTATATGCAGGAACATACTGATATTCCTGTGTATGCAGTGCGCGGTAATAATGACCGTGTACAGCCTCTTGAACCGAGAGAACAGTTGATTCCTCTAGAGGATACCTATATTTACATGACTCATGGTCATGAGGTATCATATTATAATCGCATACAAAAACTGATTGAGTTAGGCACTGATATGGGGGCGCGACTCATCGTGTCCGGTCATAGCCATCATCATGGTGAGGTTCGTGTTCGTGATGCGGTATTTGTGAATCCCGGCAGTATATCGTTGGCTCGCGACCGCTCTGGCGGTACATTTGCCATCGTTACCTACGATAATGGACAGTTTGATGTAGAGTTTGTGTATAAACAAGAAATTGTTTAGTTATATGGTGAAAGCTTATTCTGATACAGTTTGAAAAGCTTTCAGAAAAATAGTAAGTCTATGCATGGAAAGGGTTATGACATATCATGGATACACCAGTTAAAGCAAAGCCTAAAATGAAATTATATGGTTTTAATAATCTCACAAAGACATTGAGTTTTAATATTTATGATATTTGTTATACTCGTACAGAAGAAGAGAAAAAGCAATATATTCAGTACATTGATGAAGTATACAATGCAGATCGTTTAACAGCTATCTTAACAGAGGTTAGCCATATTATTGGTGCCAATATCCTTAATGTAGCGAAACAAGACTATGATCCACAAGGTGCATCTGTAACGATTTTGATTTCTGAAGAGGAAATTGAAAAAGAAGATGTAGTTATGCATCTCGATAAATCTCACCTTACTGTACATACATATCCTGAAAGCCATCCGCACAAAGGGATTAGTACATTCCGTGCCGACATTGAAGTGTCTACATGTGGTCAAATCTCTCCACTAAAAGCACTTAACTATTTAATTCAAAGCTTCGATTCCGATATTCTTACCATGGACTACCATGTACGTGGCTTTACACGTGACGTATCGGGTAAGAAAATTTATATCGATCATCGCATCAATTCGATCCAAAACTACATCAATGCGAAAACTCGCAACATGTACAACATGATTGATGTGAACGTATATCAAGAAAATATTTTCCACACAAAAATGATGTTAAAAGAATTTGATTTAGATAATTACCTATTTGGTATTACTGAATCTGAATTGAGCGAACGAGAAATCAAACAAATTAAACATCAATTAAAACAAGAAATGATGGAAATTTTCTATGGACGTAACTTGCCATCCGTAAAAGCATAAATAAAAATGTATATTTTGTATGCTCTTTGTCCTATTAGATAATGCGTATACAGTACCAAAGTAGATAAGCCATATATGGCTTATCTACTTTTTATTTAATTATCATTTTTATTACTAAATTAGATTAATTGAATTTAATTCTAAAATATTCGGAAAACTATATCGAAAAAACTTGAATTGTTATATATCATTTTGTATAATACAATTAGTTAAAGGTATTAATTACCGACTCAAAAGAGTCCGAGTTTATCCACAAAGGAGAATTATTATGGACGTACGTGAATTAGCTGTACAAAAAAAACGTGAATTAAAAGGTTTCCTTACTGTAGGAACTAAATATGAATTAAAAGACGCTCATGATTTATCTGTAGCTTACACACCAGGTGTAGCAGAACCATGCTTGCGTATTAAAGATAATGAAGCAGAATCCTTCGAATTAACTTGCCGTTCCAACATGGTTGCCGTTGTATCTGACGGTACTCGTGTACTTGGCCTTGGTGATATTGGCGCTGCAGCAGCATTGCCTGTAATGGAAGGTAAATCCTTATTGTTCAAAAAATTCGGTGATGTAGACTGCATTCCATTGGTTGTAGATACAAAAGATGCTGATACATTGATCAACACTGTAAAATTATTGCAAAAAAACTTTGCTGGCATTAACTTGGAAGATATTTCTTCTCCTAAATGCTATGAAATCGAAAACCGTTTGAAAGAAGAATTAGAAATCCCTGTATTCCATGATGACCAACACGGTACAGCTATCGCTTGCTTAGCTGGTGTTAAAGGTGCTCTTCGCCTTGTTAAAAAAGATTTAGCAACAGCTAAAATCGTTGTAAACGGTGCTGGTGCAGCTGGTGCTAACATTGCTCGCTTGTTATACCTTGCAGGCGCTCGTGATATTACATTATTAGTATCTTCTGGCGTATTGCATAAAGACTACAAACGTCTTGACTCCTTGCAAGCTGAATTGATCGACTTGCTTAAACTTGAAGAAAAACATGGCAACTTGGCTGAAAATGCTAAAGGTGCTGATATTCTTCTTGGTGTATCTGCAGCAGGTGTATTCACAAAAGAAATTTTGGAAAACTTGGCTGACGATGCAATCGTATTCGCAATGGCTAACCCTAACCCAGAAGCAACATATGCTGATATGAAAGCAGCTGGTATTCGCATCGCTGGTACTGGTCGTTCTGATGCTCCTAACCAAATCAACAACGTAGCAGTATTCCCTGGCGTATTCCGCGGTGCTATCGACGTACGTGCGGCTCAAATCACTGATGAAATGAAATTAGCTGCAGCTGATGCATTGGCTAACTTGATTCCTGACAGCGAATTGAACGAAGAAAACGTAATGCCATCCGTATTCGATCCTCGCGTAGCTCCAGCGGTTGCAAAAGCAGTTGCTGAAGTTGCTGTAAAACAAGGTATCGCTAAAAACCCTGGCGTAGTAGAAGACGGTAGCTACGAAGGTTGATTTTATAGCTAATCATTTGATTGCTTAATGGCTCAAAAGCTGTTTAAAACCTAAGTAAGATAATATAAACTATAATGACATGCACCTCGAAAGGGGTGCATGTTTTTATATGTACTAATAAAATTTAAAAAATTAATGAAGTTGTAAAAAAGTACTTGTCACTAATTTGTATCAATGATATAATAATTTTCGTTGCAGAGGGATACTCAACAGAGTAAAAACTCAGCAAGAGTAGTGGTTGACATCAACTACCAGGTTTGCTATAATTAGCAAGTAATTAATGACGGGGCATAGCGCAGTTTGGTAGCGCACCTGGCTTGGGACCAGGGGGTCGCAGGTTCGAATCCTGCTGCTCCGACCATTTTTTTATTTGCGGGTGTAGCTCAATGGTAGAGCCCCAGCCTTCCAAGCTGGTCGCGAGGGTTCGATTCCCTTCACCCGCTCCATTTTTTTTTGCCTTTTTTAGGGTAAACTGCAATAGAGCACAGTTGACGATACATAGTACATAATTTATACTATAATAGATAATTACATATATAGGTAATCCACATGGTTCAGTAGCTCAGTTGGATAGAGCAACGGCCTTCTAAGCCGTGGGTCGGGGGTTCGAATCCCTCCTGGATCACCAAAGAAATAAGCGGATAGCTCGTAATGAGCTATCCGCTTTTTTGCATTACAAATCTGTAGTTGTTCTGTAATATTTAAGATTTATCTGATCTTATAGTATTTTCTCGCAACCATTCCGCTAGTTCAGTATTTGTCATATTTCCTGCGGCCACATTGATAATTAGGTTTTCAACTTCTTGTTGTGAAGCGGGAATATCAAAACCATTGATAATAAGATACACATACATGCTGTGTAGTGCAGTTCGCTTATTGCCATCTGTAAAAGGATGATTATTGGCGATACCATAACATAATTGTGCTGCTTTGTCATAGAGAGATGGATATAAGTCGTTTCCCATAAATGTTTGAAATGGGGTATTTACAGCTGACGCTAAAAGATTCTTATCTCGTACTCCTGAGGAGAGAATAAAGGCTTTCTCTAATTGGTTATGGAACTCATAGATGTCTTGTATGGTGAATTGAATGTTAGGTGTGCTCATTTATTCTCCAATGCTTTATATAGTTTGTAATTACGTTCTAACACTTGTAGCGAAATGTCTTTTATCCGATTTTTTAATTCTTTATTAGTATCACTAGTCATGATGGGGGACTCTTGAGTTGTTTGGAGATTGCCGATTTTCGGATCTTTTAGTGTCATAGATCAAACTCCTTTACTATTTATTGACTTTTATATTTCTTATATATTTGACTTTTATATCTATTATATAGGGAATAAATCAATATAAACAATCTAATTTATAATAAAAAACTCAAAAGTTCAAATTTAATTATCTCCTGAAAACTCAGTATTTATCTATACTCTTGTTGTATAAATCAAATTAATCAAATAAAAAGTCAAAAAAAGTCAAAAATTTTATATTTGACCTATTGACTTTTTGACTTAATCAGATTATTATAATGACATAAGGTTGAAGAAACCTAGAAATAAAGCAAGAAATTAAACAGACTTAAAAAGTCAAACTGATATACTTGTAGTCAAAAAGTGAGGTAATTTATATGAACAACAACTTCAATAACTTTGGTAGCGATTTCGGTAGCATGAATGATTTGTTCAATCAATTGATGGGTAACATGGGTGGTTATTCCACAGAAAACCGTCGTTATAAAATTAATGGTCGTGAAGTGACTCCAGAAGAGTTTGCTTTCTATCGTCAAACTGGTCGTTTACCTTCTAATGAAGAAATGCAAGCTGCTCAAGCTGCACAACAAGGTAAAATGAAACAAGATGGTATCCTTGCCAAGTTAGGTACAAACTTAACTCAACAAGCTCGTGATGGTAAACTCGATCCTGTTATTGGTCGTAATAAAGAAATCCAAGAAACAGCAGAAATCTTAGCACGTCGTACTAAAAACAATCCTGTACTCGTAGGTGATGCTGGTGTTGGTAAAACAGCTGTCGTAGAAGGCTTGGCACAAGCAATTGTTAATGGCGATGTTCCTGCAGCTATTAAAAATAAAGAAATCATTTCCATCGATATTTCCGGTTTGGAAGCTGGTACTCAATACCGTGGTTCCTTCGAAGAAAATATCCAAAACCTTATCAAAGAGGTTAAGGCTGCTGGTAATATCATCTTGTTCTTCGACGAAATTCATCAAATCTTGGGCGCTGGTTCCACAGGTGATGGTCAAGGTTCTAAAGGTTTAGCAGATATCTTGAAACCTGCTTTGTCCCGTGGTGAAATGACTGTTATCGGTGCTACAACACAAGATGAATACCGTAACACAATCATGAAAAACGCAGCTCTTGCTCGTCGTTTCAATGAAGTTAAGGTCAATGCACCATCTCCAGAAGATACTTTCAAAATTTTACAAGGCATTCGTCCATTGTATGAAGCGCATCATAATATCGAATTGCCAGATGCCGTGTTGAAAGCAGCTGTAGATTATTCCGTACAATACATTCCTCAACGTAGCTTACCAGATAAAGCTATCGACTTGATCGATGTAACAGCAGCTCACTTGGCTTCCCAACATCCTGTAACTGATATTAAAACATTAGAAGCAGATATTGCAGAAGCTAAGGCAAAACAAGAAGAGTTTGCTCAAAAAGAAGATTACGAATCCGCTATTAATGAAAAAATGCGTATTCAAAAATTACAAGAAGAAATCGATAATCACACTGAAAACCAAAAGGTTGTGGCTCAAGTTAACGATGTAGCGGAAGCGGTTGAAAGAATGACTGGTATTCCTGTATCTCAAATGGGTGCATCCGATATTGAACGCTTGAAAGACATGAAATCTCGTTTACAAGCTCATGTAATCGGTCAAGATAAAGCAGTAGAAGCTGTATCTAAAGCAATCCGTCGTAACCGTGCTGGCTTTGACGAAGGTAACCGTCCAATCGGTAGCTTCTTATTCGTAGGTCCTACTGGTGTTGGTAAAACAGAATTGGCTAAGCAATTAGCACTTGATATGTTCGGTAACAAAGATGCTATCATCCGCTTGGATATGTCCGAATACAGTGATCGCACAGCCGTTTCTAAATTGATTGGTGCTACAGCTGGTTATGTTGGTTACGAAGATAACTCCAACACATTGACTGAACGTGTTCGTCGTAATCCTTACTCCATCGTATTGTTCGACGAAATCGAAAAAGCAGATCCTCAAGTTATTACATTGCTTCTTCAAGTGTTAGATGATGGTCGCTTAACAGACGGTCAAGGTAACACCGTAAACTTCAAAAATACTGTTATCATTGCTACATCTAATGCAGGCTTTGGTTATGGTCAAGACAAGGACGATGAAAACAAAGTAGATGTAATGGATCGTATCGCTCCATTCTTCCGTCCAGAATTCTTAAACCGTTTTAATGCAGTTATCGAATTCAATCAATTGAAAAAAGAAGATTTGAAACAAATCGTAGATTTAATGCTTGATCAAGTTAATAAAACTTTAGCTAAAAAAGAAATTACTCTTGATGTAACTGAAGCAGCTAAAGAATTGTTGATGGAACAAGGTTACGATAAAACTATGGGCGCTCGTCCATTACGTCGTGTTATCGAATCTGAAATCCGCGATAATGTAACTGACTTCTACTTGGATCACATCGATGCAAAACACTTGCTTGCTGATGTTGTAGATGGTCACATTGTAATTAGCGACAAAGATGCTGCTAATACATCTGATGATACATCTGCAGATGATAAAGCTGCAGACGACGGCAAACAAGATGATGATGCTGCATCCAAGGATAATAAATAATCGATAGGCTATCGACACTAACTAATGAATCCCTTACAACTCTCTCCATATATAAACTAATGATAGACCTATTGATACTGAGAGCACCCCACATAACGTGGGGTGCTTTTTTGTGTCTTAATATGCATTTTAACATGTGTATTAATAAAGAAATTTTGTATACATGATAAAAATCATTGCTAATATATCGATTTATTTAGTATAATCATATCTATAAATTCAATATTCTATAGAATTTAAAAAAGAGATGAAGAAAGGGAGGAGATTATTGATGTCACATTATGTAGATCTAAATAGTGATTTAGGTGAAAGTTTTGGCAACTACACATTAGGCATGGATGGTGAAGTGTTAAATCACGTCACAAGTGCTAATGTTGCCTGTGGATGGCATGCTGGGGATCCTCTCATTATGGATGCTACAGTTCGCATGTGCAAGGAAAAGGGCGTAGCCGTAGGGGCTCATCCTGGGTATCCTGATTTAATGGGCTTTGGTCGTCGAGCAATGGCAGTCAATCCTGCAGAGGCTAAAGCATATATGATATATCAAGTTGGTGCATTACAAGCCTTCTGTGATAGTTATGGTGTTACATTACAACATATGAAATTACACGGTGCTTTTTATAATACGGCCTGTGTAACTCCTAAATTGGCAGATGCTGTATTAGATGGCTTACAAGCGATAAACCCTAATATTGCAGCTATGGTGTTGAGCGGTAGCTATATTGCAAAAGAAGCAGAGCGTCGAGGCATTCCTGTAATTCAGGAGGTATTTGCTGATCGTGGTTATACTGATGAAGGTACATTGGTGCCTCGTACAGAACCTGGGGCTTTTATAAAAGATCCTCAAGAGGCTCTTGAACGAGTACTTATGATGGTTACAGAAGGCAAGGTTGTAACAAATACAGGTAACACTATCGACATTGTAGCTGATTCCGTATGCGTACACGGCGATAACCCAGAAGCGATAGCTTTCACAAATTACATCCGTGAAGGCCTTACAAAAGCGGGCGTTATAGTAGCTAATTTTCAGAACCGTAAATAGTAAAATAGCGATTAGAAAATAAGTGATACATAGAAAATACATAGCAAATACGTAATAAATAGTAAGTACATAATAGATAGTTAATAAGTAAATTATTGTGTGGAGGTTCTTATGAAACCAATTGCAGGTAAAGCGAGCTTATCTGTCCTCTTAGGGGCAGCTTTCTTGATGGCCACGTCCTCTATTGGGCCAGGCTTTATGTTACAAACGGCGGCATTTACAAATGACTTAAAAGCAGATTTTGCATTTGCCATCATTGTGTCTGTTATTTTTTCAATTATTGCACAGCTTAATGTGTGGACAATCATTGGCGTATCTAAAATGCGCGGTCAAGATATTGCCAATAAAGTATTGCCAGGTCTTGGCTACTTCGTAGCATTCTTAATTTCCCTTGGCGGTCTTGCTTTCAATATTGGTAATATTGGGGGCGCGTCTATGGGCCTAAATATTGTATTTGGTATTGATACAACGACTGCAGCGGGTATCAGTGGTATCTTGGGTATTCTATTGTTCGCATCTCCAAAAATGGGTGGTGTACTAGACAACACAGCTAAAATTCTTGGCACTGTTATGTTAGTATTGATTGGCTATGTAGCATTCTCTACAAATCCACCTGTGGCTGAAGCGGTTACTCATGCGGTGGCACCAACGCATTATCCATGGCTTGCTACCATAACTCTTATCGGTGGTACTGTAGGCGGTTATATTACATTTTCTGGTGGTCATCGTCTTATCGATGCTGGTATTACTGGTCAAGAGCACTTGAAAGATGTGCGCCGAGCAGCATTCATGGGTATGTCTGTAGATGCGGTAGTTCGTATATTACTATTCTTAGCGGTTCTTGGTGTTGTATCCATGGGCTTTGCGTTAGATCCTAAAGATCCAGCTGGTTCTGCATTCCTTTTAGGGGCTGGCGAAATCGGTCATAAATTATTCGGTATCGTATTCTTCTGTGCGGCCTTAACATCTGTAGTAGGTGCAGCGTATACATCTGTATCCTTCTTAAAAACATTGTTCAAAGTAGTAGAAAGAAATGAAAAATTGACTATTATGACATTTATCTTCGTTTCTACATGTATTTTGATCTTCATTGGTAAACCAGCATCCTTGTTGATTTTGGCTGGCTCCGTAAACGGCTTAATCTTGCCGATTACATTGGCAGTAATGCTCTTTGCTACTCATAAATCTGCAATCGTAGGAGACTACAAACATAATAAACTGTTATACTATACAGGATGGATTGTAGTACTTGTAACAGCTTATATCGGCGTTACATCCTTACAAGGCATTGCTAAATTACTTGGTTAATTTGATAATTATGAAAGTACCATTATTTTCGTTTGAAGGTAATGGTTCTTTCTGGTTTTAGGAAGGAGATACCTATGAAACCTATAATTTCACCTGTAGGGGATTGCGCTATCTCTATTGATTTTGGTCAAGTCATCGATCCAAAGATTAATCGACATATTCGTCAAACGATAGAGCGAATTCAAGAGCTAAATCTAGAGGGGATTATTGAATTAGTACCTACCTATTGTGCATTGCTTTTGCAATATGATGCTATGCTATACTCCTATGAAGAATTGTGTAACATCATTGAGCCTACATTGGAGCAGACTATAACAGATAATGCTAATGAACTTGTTACCGTCGTGGAAATTCCTACCGTGTACGGTGGTGAGTTTGGTCCAGACCTTGGTTTTGTAGCCTCTCATAATAATCTAACTGAAGATGAGGTTGTAGCCATTCATAGTGGTACAGATTACTTGGTATATATGCTTGGCTTCATTCCTGGGTTTACCTATTTGGGCGGCATGGATCCATGCATTGCAACGCCTCGTTTGTCCTCACCAAGAACATTGATACCTGCAGGTTCTGTAGGCATTGCAGGGGAACAAACTGGCACGTATCCATCCGACTCTCCAGGGGGCTGGCAAATCATTGGCCGTACACCGGTAACCATGTATGACATGTCCAAGAAACAAGCGGCGCTATTGAGTGCTGGCGACTATGTGCGCTATGTGCCGATAGATGAAGCGGAATATAATCGTATTAACGCATTGGGGGCGGACTATGCGCCATCCATGTATGAAGTAGAGGTAGGTGAGTTGCGTGGCTATTAATGAGTTTAATAAATTATCTATCTACGTAAATGCACCTGGCATGTACACTACCATTCAAGATAAAGGTCGCGTTGGGTTCCAACAATATGGTATGCCTGTAGCAGGTCCTATGGATAGTGAAAGCTATCTCTTGGGGCAAGCGCTGGTAGGTAATGTAGAAACGGTAGGTGCCTTAGAGTGCACATTACTGCCGCCTACACTCACCGTGAAAGGCACATGTATCGTTGCTTTCACAGGGGCCGACATGGAACCAACCATCAATAGTGTACGAGTACCGAGATATATTCCATTTGTATGTCACGACGGCGATGTCATTTCCGGTGGTTTTAGCCAATGTGGCGTGCGCATGTACATTTCTTTCTCTGGAGGTATCGACGTGCCAAGCATCAACGGCAGTGTATCGACCCATACAAAGGCGAAAATTGGGGGCCTTGAGGGGCGACCATTACAAAAGGGCGATGAACTTGGCATCAAAGCGTTTATCAGAGATGAAGTGCATGTCTGCGATTACCGTGGTGAAGGGCATACTCTATTCAATACCGCCTTATATAACCGTGGGGGCCGTGAATGTCATGAACCATTACGCGTTGTATTAGGTGATCAGGCAAAACATTTCACCGAGAAGGGAATCAAGACCTTTAGTGATAATATCTATACACTGACTGTAGAATGTGACCGTATGGGTTTCCGCTTAGATGGTCCTGAAATTGAACACGTAGACAGTGCAGATATTATTTCTGATGGTGCCGTATTTGGCTCTATCCAAGTGCCATCGAATGGACATCCCATTGTCCTCATGGCAGATCGCCAAACAACAGGGGGCTATACAAAAATAGGCACTATCATTACCGCAGACCTACCTCGGCTTAGCCAATTGCCGGTAGGGGATGGGATTAACTTTAATATCGTGTCTATTGATGAAGCGCAAGACATATACCGAGCGTATATAGAACGATTACAGAAGCGTATCGAATTAGCACATGAACAAAGTGCTTATATATTTAAATTAAATAATGTCATATAAAAAATAACGTCTAAAAGAGATTATTCTTTAGACGTTATTTTTGTTTTTGGCTGCTAATTTATCTCAATTTGACTGAAATTCTAATTTATAAAAATTTAATGAAATATAGTGCTGTAAAATAGGTGGGGTTATTAGAATGTAGCTATATAAGGCGTTTTGACAATTATTTTTATAATTTATCAATTATATTTATATGAGAAAAGTTAAAATGTGAGTTTAAATTCATCTTCTCTTCTAAATTATGGTATAAAATCACCCCAATTATTAGGTTTTGTTTTATAATGGGGTTAAAGAACTCCCATTATTGCTGTATTTGCAATGGGTATTCCAAAAATGAAATATTAGTGAAAAGGGGTTGCAAGCATATCGAAAAATTTGGTATACTAACTATATCGAAAAACTTGAAATTGAGATTATTTGTTATATAGAAGTTTGAGAGCTTTATAGTAGTTTAAAGGAGAAATGAATGAACAAGATTTTTAAAGTGGTTTGGAACAAATCCAAAAATTGCTACGTAGTAGTATCTGAATTCGCTAAAAACAATAGCGGTAAAAAGAAAATTGTTGTGGCTGGTATCTTTGCAGCATTAGCTATGACTAATGCTAATGTAGCATTGGCTGTAAACGAGGTGCCTACATCTACTGGTGGTGCATCTGTAGCTTTTGGTGATAGTGCTACTGTTACAGGTGCCAATGCAGTCGGTTTAGGTAACAGTGCTAGTGTTACAGGTGTAAATGCAGTTGCTTTAGGTACAAATGTAAAAGCTACTACTAGTGATGCTGTTGTAATTGGTACTGCTGCAAAAGCAGAGACTGCTGGTGGTGGGGTTGCTATTGGTCAAAATGCTTATTCAAAAGGTCTATATAGTAATACACCAAGTGTTGCTGTAGGTAAAAATTCCATAGCAAATGGTGGTACTGCGATTGCTATTGGTACTGGTGCGACGGTAAACGAAGCTGGTACTAATTTTTCACAAGGTATTGCCATTGGTGGTGGTGCATTACCGGGGCAAGGGGCTACCGTTATAGGTGACCAAAGTATTGCTATTGGTGGTAATACTAAAGCCATTGGTCACTCCTCAATTGTTATTGGCGGTGACGATGCTGATAGAATGACGAATACTAGAGCAGTTTATACCGATATTAATACAGGGAAAGCTAAAGTTGGGACCGTTTCTGCTGCTGTTAAAGATTTAACAGGATATGAAATTAAGTGGCGTGATTATAATAATGCTACAGCAGACCATATCGGTATCACAGTGGGTACTAAAGGGCAATCTGGTAATGCTGGTATTGCTATTGGTACTGGCGCTGACTCTAAAAACCGTATCGCTGGTGCTTTGACAGGTGTTAATACAAGTGGTGCTGATAATGACTCTGTAACAAATGCCATCGCTATTGGTACAGGCGCTAAAGCAAATCGTGATAACTCTGTCGCTTTAGGTGGCGGTTCTACTACAGATAAGGCAGGTACTAAACAATCTAGCTATACATTGTCAAATGGTATTACAGCAACATGGGCTGGTGGTGACAAAACGTTAGAAGGTGATGTTGTATCCTTCGGTGCTGAAGGCTATGAACGTCAGTTAAAAAACGTCGCTCCTGGTGAAGTAAGTGCTACTTCTACAGATGCCATCAACGGCTCTCAGTTAGCTGCTATCGTGGATCAAATTGCTTATAAATATGTATCTATTAAATCTACTGATACTCCAAATAAAGACAACACTGGTGCAAAAGCTAATAACGCTATTGCTATTGGTCCTAATGCATCTACAGATACGGCTGCAACAAGCTCTGTAGCTATTGGTGATGGTGCAAGTACAACAGGTCGATCTACAGTTGCATTGGGGTTATCAGCACAAGCTACATCGGCAAATGCTACAGCGTTAGGTGCTAACTCCATTGCGTCCGAGGATGATACTGTGGCAGTTGGTCATGGTGCTAAGGCAACAGATGGCAATGCCAGTGCTTTTGGGGCTGATGCGATAGCTTCCAATATTGAGTCTACCGCAATTGGTCATGGTACTGCTGCATCTGGTGCATCCTCTACTGCATTGGGATCCAGAGCAAAGGCCGCTGGAACTGCAGGTGTTGGTATCGGTATGTTAGCCAATGCAACTAAAGATTATAGTATTGCTATTGGCGGAGAAAGCTCTTCCACTGCAGATAACAGTATTGCTATTGGTAGAAAAAGCTCAGTATCAGAGAATGATGGTATTGCTATCGGTACTAGATCTAACGCAAGTGCAGCTAAATCGATTGCTATTGGTGATGGTGCTAGTGCTACAACTGCTGATGGTGTTGCAATAGGTTCTAAGTCTGTTGCTAGTACTGCAGCTGGTGTAGCAGGTTATAATGCTAATACTGGTCGTACTGATACATATGCTAACTTAACTGGTGCAACGTTAACATCTACATTGGGTGGCGTTGCTGTTGGTACAACAGGTCAAACTCGTCAAATTAACTATGTAGCTGCTGGTACGGCTGATACAGATGCAGTCAACGTAGCACAATTGAAGAGTGTAAACCTTGCTTTCACAGGTGACACTGGTTCTGGTGACGTAAACCTTGCTAACAGTAAATTAGCTGTAAATGGTGACGATACATATATTACAACTACAGCTAATGGTAAGAAAATTACTATTGCTGGTAAAAAACAAGATATTACTGTAACTAATGGTGTTGCTTCTGCAACTGCAGGCATGGCAGATGCTCAAAACGTAGCTGATGCAATTAATCAAGCAGTTGCTAATAGTTCTTCCAGTTGGAACTTATCTGCTAATGGTGAAGCGACAACAGCAACCGTTGAAAAAGGTAATAAAGTAGATTTCTCTGGCGATGATAATATTACAGTTGCTAGAAATGATAAAAATATCACTGTGTCCTTGAAGAAAGAGCTTACTGGCTTGAACAGTGCATCTTTCAACAATGCTGCAGGTAATCCAACTGTAAAAATTGATGGCGACAAAGGCATCAATGCAGGCGATATGAAAGTTACTAACGTAGCTGATGGTGTAGCAGATAAAGATGCTGTCAATGTATCTCAATTGAAGAAAACAGACGCTAAAGCAGAAGCTAACAAAACTGCAATTGCTCGTAAAATTTCCTTAGGTGGTAATAGTGGTTCTACTGCAGAGAAATCTTTGAGCGCAGGCGATGTAAAATTCAATGTTAAAGGTGCTAATGGTTTAACTACGGTTGCTTCTGGCGATGATGTAACTGTTAAACTTGATGATACTACTAAAGATAAAATCGATAACGCTGCTGACAAAGATTTGAGCAATTTGAATCCAGCAGGTGAGCAAAAGGTTAAAGATCTAGCTGCTTGGAAAGTGGTTGCTAACAGTGGTACTGCTGAAGATGTTAAAGGTGGCGACACTGTTAAGTTCATCGATGGTGATAACATCGAAATTACACAAGCTGGTAAAAACTTTACAATTGCCACAAAGAAAAACGTTACATTTGATAACATAACAGCTACGCAAGCAATTACAGCTCCAACTGTGAACGCTACAACAGGCGTAGTAACACCTCAAGTAACAGGCTTAACTAATAGAGACTGGACTCCAGGTCAAACAACACCTGTACCTGGTCGTGCGGCTACAGAAGATCAATTGAAACAAGTTGATAATCAAGTAGCTACTAATAAACAAAATATTGCTGATAATAAAACAGCAATCGATAAAAATACAACAGCAATCGCTCGTAAAATCTCCTTAGGTGGTAACACTGGTACTACGACTGAAAAATCTTTAAGCACAGCTGATGTGAAATTCAATATTAAGGGTGAAAACGGCCTTACTACTGAAGCTAAGGATGATAATGTAACAGTTAAACTTGATACAGCTACTAAAGATAAAATTGATAACGCTGCTGATAAAGACTTGAGTAATTTGAATCCAACAGGTGAGCAAAAAGTTAAAGATTTAGCTGCTTGGAAAGTAGTTGCTAATAATGGTACTGCTGAAGATGTTAAAGGTGGCGACACTGTTAAATACATTAATGGTGATAATATTCTCATTACTCAATCTGGTAAAGATTTCACATTCGCTACTAAGCCAGATGTAACATTCAATACGGTAACGGCTAACGACACTAT
This sequence comes from Veillonella dispar, assembly GCF_900637515.1. NCBI lineage: Bacteria > Bacillati > Bacillota > Negativicutes > Veillonellales > Veillonellaceae > Veillonella > Veillonella dispar. The sequence continues at coordinate 474,023 of NZ_LR134375.1, forward strand.
TACAGCTCCAAAAGTTAAAGCTACAACTGGTGTGGAAACGCCTCAAGTAACTGGTTTAACTAATAAAACTTGGGATCCAAATAACATTACATCTGGTCGTGCAGCAACTGAAGATCAATTGAAAGCTGTTGACGATCAAGTTAAAGAAAACAAAGATAATATCACTCAAAATACTGGTGATATTGCAACAAATAAAACAAATATTGCTAAAAATGCCGGCGATATTGCTGATAACAAGCAAAAAATCGCAGATAATACAACAGCTATCAATAAAAATGCCGACGATATTGCTACAAATAAAGCTAATATTGATCAAAATACAACAGCTATTGCTCGTAAAATCTCCTTAGGCAGTGATGATGGTGATACAGATGAAAAATCTTTGAGCACAGGTGATGTGAAGTTCAATATTAAAGGTGAAAATGGCATTACTACTGCAGCTAATGGCGTAGATGTAACTGTTAAATTGGACGATGCTACAAAAGATAAAATCGATAATGCAGCAAATAAAGACTTGAGCAACTTGACTCCAGCTGGTGAACAACAAGTTAAAGATTTAGCAGCTTGGAATGTAGTAGCTAACAACGGTACTGCTGAAAAGGTTCAAGGTGGCGATACAGTTAAATTTATCGATGGTGATAATGTTTCCATTACACAAAATGGTAAAGAGTTCACTGTTGCCACAAAGAAAGATGTAACATTTGATAACGTTACAGCAAACCAAAAAATTACAGCTCCAGAAGTAAGTGGTTTAACAAATAAAACTTGGGTACCAGGCCAAACAACACCTGTATCTGGTCGTGCAGCCACTGAAGATCAATTGAAAGCAGTTGATGATCAAGTAGCAGCAAATAAAGCTAACATCACTAAGAATGCTGACGATATTAAAACTAACAAAGATAATATTGCGGCAAATAAAGAACAAATTGATAAAAATACAACAGCTATCGCTCGTAAGATTTCCTTAGGCAGTGATAATGGCGATACAGATAAAAAATCCTTGAGCACAGGTGATGTGAAATTCAATATCAAAGGTCAAAATGGTATCGTTACTGAAGCTAATGGTGAAGACGTAACTGTTAAATTGGACGATGATACTGCAAACAAAATCAACAATGCAGCAAATACTGATTTGAGCAACTTAACAGATGCTGGTAAACAACAAGTTAAAGATTTATCTGCATGGAATGTAGTGGCTAACAATGGTACAGCTGAAAAAGTTGAAGGTGGTAACACAGTTAAATTCATCGATGGTGATAACATCTCCATTACTCAAAATGGTAAAGACTTCACAATTGCTACTAAGAAAGATGTTACTTTCGATACTGTAACTGCAAATGATACAATTACAGCTCCAAAAGTAAAAGCAACTGATGGTGTAGAAACACCAGAAGTGACTGGTTTAACAAATAAAACTTGGGTTCCAGGTCAAACACAACCTGTATCTGGTCGTGCAGCAACTGAAGATCAATTGAAAGCCGTTGATGACCAAGTAGAAGCAAACAAAGCTAACATCACTAAAAATGCTGGTGATATTGCAGCAAACAAAGCTCAAATCGATAAAAACACAGAAGCTATCGGTCGTAAGATTTCCTTAGGTGGTAACACGGGTTCTACTGATGAAAAATCCTTGAGCACTGGTGATGTGAAATTCAACATCAAAGGCGAAAACGGTTTAACAACGGTAGCTAATGGTGAAGATGTAACTGTTAAAATCGATGATGCAACAAAAGCAAAAATCGATAATGCAGCAAATCAAGACTTGAGCAACTTAACACCTGCTGGTAAACAACAAGTTAAAGATCTATCTGCATGGAATGTAACTGCAGCTGGCGGTACTGTTGAAAAAGTACAAGGCGGCGATACTGTTAAATTCCAAGCCGGTGATAATCTTGAGGTTAAACAAGACGGTACTACTTTCACATATAGCCTAGCTAAAGACGTGAAAGGTCTTAACAGTGTAACTGTAGGTGATGAAAATGGTCCATCCACTAAGATTACTCCTGCTGGTACAACTGTAAAAGATGCAGCTGGTAACTCTACAACAGTTAACGGTGCAGGTATGACTATCACTCCTGCAAATGCAGCAGCTAGCCCTGTATCTCTTACTGTAAACGGCTTAAATAATGGTGGTAACCAAATTCATGGTGTAGCACCTGGTACAGCCGATACAGATGCAGTAAACGTTAGCCAATTGAAAGCAGCTAAAGCTGGTTTACAACAAGCTATTAACGATGTAGGCGTTGAAACACAACGTGTTGGTGCTCATGCGGCAGCTATGGCAGCGTTGAAACCAATCCAATACGATCCATTGGAACCAACACAAATCATGGCTGGTATTGGTAACTACCGTGGTGAAACAGCGGGTGCAATCGGTCTTGCCCATTACAAAACTGAAGATACAATGTTTAATATTGGTGTTACACTTGGTTCTAGCCATAACATGATTAATGCTGGTGTAACTCATAAATTTGGTGGTAGCCGTGATAGAAAAGATGCGATTCCAGAACGTTATAAAGCTGGTCCTATTAGCTCTATCTACGTAATGCAAGATGAAGTAAGTCACTTACGTAACCAAAATGAAGAGTACAAATCCAAGCTTGAACAACAACAATCTGAAATTGATGCGTTGAAAGCAGCAGTTAACCAATTGTTGGCAAATAAAGCATAATCATATTGTACATATAGTTAGAACTATGTATATCCCGTGAATGGATATGTAAAACTAGAAAGAGCCTTCCTCGAAAGAGGAGGCTCTTTTTAGTATGAAAACAAAAATAGTTTATTAAAGCTATATCTGTAAAATAAAATAGTCTGAAAATTCTAATTTAATAATTAATAAAACTGTCGATAAAACTGTATATAATGAATAATTTATGAATATTTTTAGACGATGATTAATTTTGTAATGAAATCTAATATTCTTTTTGTTCTCAATTAGAAGCATAAAAATTCATATAATATGCAATTTATTAAGGTGAATTATAAATGAATTATGATGATACTGCGTGTTTAAGCATACTCTATGCATAATTGAGATAATAGTAAATATCCAAAAATTACACTTTTAAATTGAGAAAATTAGATAAATTATGGTAGAATTAAAGATAGGTTTTTATAAATGTAAAGCTATGTAGCTTTCATTATTTCCAGACTGAGAGAAGTATGGAACATATAATTCATATAGTTGAGGGTTAGTAATTTAGAAGAGGAAAACATATGAATAAAATATTTAAAGTAATTTGGTCTAAGTCCAAACAGTGCTACGTTGTAGTATCTGAAATGGCAAAAAATAAAACAGGGAAAAAGAAAATTGTAGTAGCAAGTATCTTAGCTGCCTTGGCAATGCAAGTTGGTGTAGTTGATGTATCTGCAGCAGATAGATCAACTGGGACACTAGAAGGTGGTACTGTAGGCGTAACAGGCTTAACTAATGGCCTTGCCATCGGTAATGAAGCTCAATCTGGTAGCAATCAATCTATCGCTATTGGGTATAAAAGTAAAGCAACAGCACCAGAAGTAACTCCTGCTGCTTTACCTGCAACCGCAGTTGGTGCTGGTGCTAAGGCAAACGGTTATTCTACAGTTGCATTGGGGCTATCAGCTAAAGCAGAAGCTGATAGTGCTACAGCGTTAGGCTCTAAGACTAGTGCTACTGGTGATAGGTCTGTAGCTGTTGGTATTAGTGCTGAAGCTAAAGGTAGATATGCGAGTACTTTAGGTGCTGAGGCTAGCGCTGTTGGTAATGCCACAGCAGTAGGTGCTAAATCCGTTGCGTCCGAGGATGCTGCTGTGGCAGTTGGTTATGGTACTAAGGCAACAGGGAACTATGCTAGTGCTTTAGGTGCTGATGCCACTGCATCTAATAATGATGCCACTGCATTTGGCCATGGTACTGTTGCATCTGGTGGATCCTCTACTGCATTGGGATCTAGGGCAAAGGCTGGTGGAACTGCAGGTGTTGGTATCGGTATGTTAGCCAATGCGACTAATCAGTATGGTGTCGCTATTGGGGGCGAGAGCTCTTCAAGTGCAGATAACAGTATTGCCATCGGTAGAAAAAGTTCTGTCACAGGCGAGAGTGGTATAGCTATCGGTGCTTTTACCACTTCAAAAGGTGCAAATGGTGTTGCTGTTGGTACTAATGGAACTAAGTCTGATTTAGGCGGTGTCGCAGTTGGTCAAGCTGCTCAGTCGATTGCCTTTAACAGTGTTGCTGCTGGTATGAATGTAACTGCTAAAGGTGCTAACTCTGTGGCGTTAGGTGCTAGTGCTACAGCCAATGATGATGGAACTATTGCCATTGGTTCATATGGATCTACGCCAACGAAAGCTACAGGCAATAGAGCTCTTGCAATCGGCTCTGCTACGACAGCTAATGGTTTAGAATCAATTGCCATAGGTAGTCGCGTTAATTCCACATCTCAACATTCTATTGCTATTGGTACTAGAGCTAATGCAAGTGCAGTTAAATCTGTTGCTATTGGTCCTGATTCTAGCGTTACCGTTGATGGTGGTGTTGCCTTAGGGCGTGATTCCGTTGCTGATGTAGCAGGCGGTACTGCTAATAAGGGTTATAATCCTAATACAAACCGTACAGATGTTTATTCTGGTTTGAATGGCAATGTACTTACTAGTACAACAGGTGCCGTTTCTATTGGTAATGGTAGTACTGTAACACGTCAACTTACAGGCCTCGCAGCGGGTATAAGAGATACAGATGCAGTTAACGTAGCCCAATTAAAGAGTGTTAACCTTGCGTTCTCTGGTAATGTAAATACTGGCAATGTGAATATTGCAAATAGTACATTAGGTCTTAAGGGCGATAATACATATATTACAACATCTGCCAACGGTCAGAACCTTACAATTTCTGGTAAAACACAAAATATTGATGTCACAAATGGTCAAGCTTCTGCAAATGCTACAGGCATGGCTGACTCTAAGAATGTAGCAGATGCAATCAATAAAGCTATTTCTGCTAATGCATATCATTGGAAATTAGCTGCTGACAATACTTCTACAGCTCCTGAAGTAATCAATAAATCAGATACTGTAATCTTTGGTGGGGACAACAATATTACAGTAACTCGTAGTGGCAAAAAAATTACTACTTCTTTGAATAAGGCGATTACTGTAGATACTGTGAAAGCTAATAGATCTGTTACCGTTTCTTCTGGTGGTAATCAAATTACTCTAGATGGTTCAAACGGTGCTGTTTCAGGTAGATCTTTCACAGGCCAATCTTTTACAGCTGGCAATAATGTGTTAAGTAATACAACATTACAAATTGGTTCACCTACGGGTCCTAAAAATGTAACCATTACTGGTGATGGCTTAACGGCGAAAAATGGTACAAGAACTGTTAAGTTTGGTACCGACTCTATTAGTGCAGGGGGACAGCAAATTACAAATGTTTCTAGCGGTGGTAATATAGGTACTAATGCAGCAAACATTACAGATGTAAAGAATGCTGTAGATGCTGTTACATTAAAACTAGATACAAATTCTAAAGCTGGTACTGTTAAGCTTAGTGAAAGTCCACTTAAAGTAATCGGTGCTAATGGTATTAGAACTGATTTAGTTGGTACAAATAATGGCACTCTTGTGGTTGGCCTAGATAGCAATACTGCAAATGCTACGACTAAAGGTATTGGCTTAACTGGTGATACTGGTACTACAGGCTTAAAATATTTAAAAGATGGCGATGCAACATTCAAAGTATATGGCGATAGTAATTTAGTTACTACAAAGGCCTCTACTACAGGTGTTCAAGTATCTGTTGATCCAGCTAAGGTTAAGGATTTAGCTGTAGCTGCTGTAACGGTAAGTAAAGCTACACCAGCGGATAATCCTATTACTGTAACACCAACAGCAGGTACTAATTCTAAAGATTATGCTATTGGTATCGATACTACGAAGTTAGCTAATCAAACACAATTAACATACAAAGCTAATGGTGCCAATGCAAATAAAGTATCCCTTGCAAATGGTTTAAACTTTACAGATGGTACTTTTACAAAAGCTACGGTAGGTACAAATGGTAATGTAACTATTTCTACTGCTACTGAAACTATTACAAATGATGCTGATGGTAAAGCTAAAGTAAATAGCCCTACAGATGGTTTAGCGACTGCTAAAAATGTAGCGGACTCTATCAATAAAGCTGTAGATGGTTTGTCTCAAAATCTTACTGTTTCTGATGGTGCTACAGATGGTACTGTAAATCTTAAGAATCAAAAACTTACTGTTTCCGGTACAAATGGTGTAACTACAACTGTAAATGGCCAAACTGTTACAGTAGGTCTTGATGCAACTACAAAAACTAAAGTAGATAATGCGTCCACAGCAGTAGCTCGTAACATCTCTCTTGGTGCAGATAGCGGCACAGCATCTAGCCAATCCTTAAAAGATGGTGATGTGGCATTCAATGTGAAAGGTGCGACAGGTGACTTAGTATCTACGAAGATGAATGGTAACACTGTTGAAATTTCAACTAAGCGTGCGGCAATTACTAGTGATGCTAATACAGGCGCAGCATCTGTAACAGGCGATGATGGCTTAGCAACATCTAAAAATGTAGCCGATGCTATCAATAAAGCAGCTGATGCAGCTAAAGCTGGTGCGGCATGGAATCTTACAACAAATTCCAGCACAACTGATAAAACATCTGTTCAAGGTGGGGACACAGTAGATCTTATCAATGGTGATAATATTTTAATCACTCAAGATGGCACAGATAAAAAGAAAATCACTGTAGCTACGAAGAAAGATCTTACAGTAGATTCCATTACAGCTGGCAATACAGTAATGAACACATCTGGTTTAACAAATGGTACGACTGCTATTACAGGTACTGGCATTACAACAGATAAAGTAACTGTAGGGGGTATCTCCATTGATAAAACTGATGGTATCAACGGTGGTAACAAAACAATTACTAATGTTGCTAGTGGTGGTACAACTGATTCCAATGCAGCAAATATTGGTGATGTAAAGCAAGCTGTTGCTAACTTGTCTCAAAACCTAAATATTACAGATGGTACAAATAACGGTACTATTGATCTTAAAAACCAAAAACTTAATGTAGCTGGTACAAATGGTGTAACTGCAACTGTAAATGGTCAAACTATTACAGTTGGTTTAGATGCAGATACTAAAACTAAAGTTGATAATTCTTCTAATGCAGTAGCTCGTAATATTTCCCTTGGTGCAGATAGTGGTACACCATCTAGTCAATCTTTAAAAGATGGCGATGTAGCGTTTAATGTAAAAGCTGCGACTGGTGATTTCATTTCTACAAAGATGAATGGCGATACTGTAGAAGTTTCTACAAAACGTTCTACTATTAACAGTGATGCTGCAGGTACTGCCTCTGTTACCGGTGATGATGGTTTAGCAACTGCTAAGAACGTGGCCGATGCTATTAACAAAGCGGCTAGCCAAGCTAAAGATGGTGCAGCATGGAAACTATCTGCTAATGGTGATACACCGACTACTGTAGCCGGTGGCGACACTGTAGACTTTACTGGTGATAACAATATTACAGTTACACAAACTGGTAAAAATATTGCTACTACGTTAAATAAAAATCTTACAGATCTGAGTTCCATATCTCTTACTAATCCAAGAGGAGAAACAATTTCCTTAGATGGTAGTACTGGTATCATCAAAGCCTATAGAGCTGAGTTTAAAGATAATGTAGGTGCTGGATCTTCTATTGATAGTGATCGATTGCGATTTACGAATGGTGCAACTGGTGCTAATGAGGCCCAAACGTATGTTGGTTTAGATACTGTATCAGTTCAAGCAGGTCCTAATAATAGTGCACTTACATCTCGTGATCTTACTTTCACTGATGAGAATAAAAATACTTCCTATCAAACTGCACAAGGTATTGTACTCCAATCTGCAGCAGGTAAAGAGGTTCAATTTACTCTTGATGAAATCAACGCTGGTGGCAACAAAATTAAAGAGGTTGCAGAAGGTACAGATGATACTGATGCGGTAAATGTAAAACAGTTGAAAGATACTGTAGCAAGCCAAACGTTAACATACCGTGCTAATACTGCAGCTGATACAGATGCTAAGTCCGTTAAATTATCTAAAGGCTTAGACTTTGTAGATGGCACAATGACAAAAGCTACTGTAGATAATGATGGTAAGGTAACATTTGATATTAATGATGATACTAAGACCAAGATCAATGATGCTGCAGCGGCTGTGAGCCGTAAAGTGTCCCTTGGTGCAGATAGTGGCACAACCTCTAGCCAATCTTTAAAAGATGGTGATGTAGCATTCAATGTAAAAGGTGCTACTGGTGATTTCATTTCTACGAAGATGAATGGTGATACTTTAGAGGTGTCTACAAAACGTGCTACTATCGATAGCAATGCCACTACAGGTGCAGCATCTGTAACAGGTGATGATGGCTTAGCAACAGCTAAAAATGTAGCAGATGCTATTAATAAGGCTGCTAAAGCAAGCACTGATGCTATTAACTTGAAATTTGCTGGCGATACTAATACATCTGCCGGTATAGTAAATCTTAAAGATGATACATTGGGCATCAAAGGTGACGGTAAATACGTAACTACAGATGCAGATGGTAAAAACTTAACTGTAAAAGTATCCGAAGCAGAGGTTAAGAAATCTGCGGTAAGTGCAGTTACAGTAAGTACTGATACAACTGATGCGGATAATCCGTTGACTGTTACAGGAACGCCAAGTGCAGATGGTACAACTAAGGATTACAAGGTAACTATTGATGGCGCTAAAGTTGCTACGAAGACTAAATTGTCTTATAAAGCAAATGATGGTACTGCAAAACAAGTATCCTTAGCAGATGGCTTGAACTTTAAAGATGGCACGTTAACAACTGCTACTATTGATGATGTAGGCGTTGTTAAATATGATGTAAAAACAGCGGCTATTACAGCTGGTACAGATGGCACTATTACAGGCCCTGCTACTGATGGTGTGGCAACAGCTAAGAATGTAGCAGATGCTATTAATGCCTCTAAAAAAGCATCTAAAACAGAAATTACTGCTAATGATGATGAAGCGGCTAACGCAACAACTGGCAATGTAAAATTAACATCTACAACTGCTGCAGATGGTCATACAGTATATAATGTAAAACTTAATGATACATTGACATTTGGTACTGGTGCTAATGCCATTGTTATTGATGGTACAGCTGGTAAGGCTACTATTGGTAGTGCAGCTATCGATGGTGTAAATAATACAATTACAACAGGTGGTAATAAGGCGGTAACTTTAGATGGTACTACTGGTACTATTACAGGTAAAGCTGCTAATATCGGTGGCGTTACAGTAGATGGTACAAATAACCATGTAACAGGACTCGCTAATACGACTTGGGATGGTAATGCTGTATCTGGCCGTGCTGCTACCGAGGATCAATTGAAAGTAGTAGCTGATGCCGCAGCTAACCAAACATGGCAAATTACAGCAGACAAAGATGCTGCTACATCTGGTAAACAAACTGGTACTAAATCAGATGCCAAAGTAGGTAAAGATGCAAAGGTTAAGATGATTGCTGGTGAAAATATCACCATCAACCAAAATGAGCGTGACTTCACATATTCTTTGAATAAAGACCTTGTGAACATGAACTCTGCAAGCTTCAACGGTACTGGTAATAATACAACTGTTATCAATGGTGATTCCATTACACAAACTGCTGGTACTCAAACAAATACATCTACTGCAGCTGGTAACACAGTAGCAGATGGCACTAAGTCTACCGCAACAACTGCAGATGGTACTAAGATTACAGATGGTACAAAAACAAATACTTCTACAGCAGATAGTACAGTTATCGATGATGGCAATGGTAATAACACAGCTCTTACTAAAGATGGTGTAACTATTACTGCAGCTGGTAAAAATCCTGTATCCTTAACTAAAGATGGCCTCAATAATGGTGGCAATAAGATTTCTAATATTGCAGATGGTACAGATGACACAGATGCTGTCAATGTACGTCAATTAGAGGCTAAGTCTAAGGCGTCTAAAACAGAATTGACTGCTAATGGTGGTGAAAGTGCTGGTAGTACTACAGGCAATATTGTATTGACTAAAACAACTGCCGCTGATGGACATATTATTTACGATAACAAGTTGAATGATAAGGTTACATTGGGTACAGATCCAACTAAGGCAGTTACTGTAGATGGTACAACTGGCACAATCAAGGCTGGTGATGGTGCTAATGCAGTTGCTATCGATGGCAAAAATGGTTCTGTAAAAGCTGGCGATAAGATTGCTCTTGATGGTAAGGATGGCAAGGCTACAATTGGTACTGTAGGTATCGATGGTAAAGATGGCATCATTACTACAGGTGGAAATAACCCTGTTGCTGTAAATGGCAAAGATGGTGTTGTTACAGGATTAACTAATAAAACTTGGGATCCAAATAACATTGAGTCTGGCCGTGCTGCTACGGAAAATCAAGTTAAATCTGCCGTTGAAAATGCTGGCTGGAATGCAACTATTGGTACAGAAGGCTCTGGGATTAACAGCACACCAACTGCAACAGCTGAAAAAGTAAAAACTGATGAAACAGTTACTTTCAAAGCGGGCAATAATATGATGGTTAGCCAAGCAGGTAAAACAATTAGTTATGCAGTAAATCCTGAACTCAAGGATATGAAGTCTGCTACATTTAAAGATGCAGCAGGTAACACAACTGTTACAGATGGTAATGGCATAACAATTACACCAGGCAGTGCAAATCCTAATAATCCAAATGCAGGCACTATTTCCTTGACTAAGGATGGCCTTAATAATGGTAATAACCAACTTAAAGGTATTGCACCTGGTACAGATGATACTGATGCTGTTAATGTTAGTCAGTTGAAAGCATCTAATGCTAGAATCGGCGATGCTATTGGTCAAGTAGCAGGTGAGGTACAACGCGTAGGTGCGCATGCAGCAGCAATGGCAGCGTTGAAACCAATCCAATATGACCCATTGGAACCAACTCAAGTGATGGCTGGTGTTGGTAACTATCGCGGTGAAACAGCAGCGGCCTTAGGTCTTGCACATTATACAAATGAAGATACAATGTTCAATGTTGGCGTATCTCTTGGTGCAAACCGCAATATGGTCAATGCAGGTGTAACTCACAAATTTGGCTCTAGCCCAGAAAAGAAAAATATTCCTGATCGTTACAAAGCAGGCCCTATTAGCTCTGTGTATGTAATGCAAGATGAAGTATCTAGTCTCAAAAAAGAAAATAGTGAACAAAAAACTGTTATCGCAGATCAAGCGGCTCGTCTCAATACGTTGGAAGCTGAAAATGAGCGTCAACGTCAAGAACTAGCTGAAACTAAACAAGGCTTAGAAGACTTGCGTGCAGCAGTTAGTCAATTGTTGGCATCCAAAGGTTGATAATTGATAATTAATTTCGTATGATAGACTGATATAATATTTTCTGAAAATTAAAAGAACCTCTTATATGTTGGAATACCTGGTAGGGTATATTCAGACGCTATAAGAGGTTCTTTTGCGATTTTGATATAGATTATTAAATATAATTATAATATATGAATGACTTTTCATATATTCTTGTGATATAATACAGAAGATATTGGGGCTAATAGATAGCTCAATCTTATACGATCTTGCATGAATAGGAGTTACTATGTTAGACCGCATACAACGATGGTTGTCCATTGATGCAATGTTGCCCGCTACAGAACGATTAGGTCCTGTAGGTACAACAAAGCAGATGTATGGCAATTATTTGAAAATAGCTTGGCCTGCTACATTACAAGGTTTGATGCTGCAGTTTATGACAGCTATTGATTTAGCCATGGTAGGGGCCCTCGGTGCCTCCGCACTTGCCTCAGTTGGTATTATGGGGCAGCCAGAGATGGTGATGCTCATATTCTGTCGTGCCTTGTCGATTGCGGTAACGGCTATTATAGCTCGCCGCCACGGTGAAAGTGAAGTTGATGGTATGAATGCCGTTCTTAAGCAATCCATACTCTTGAATTTCTTGATTTATGTACCTTTATTGGCAATATGTTTCTTTAATTTAGAGCATATCTTACGCTTTACAGGTGCCGAAGACGGCTATATAGAAACGGCTGTCTGGTATGGCCGTTTTGTTGTCATTAGTCTAATATTCCAATCTTTTAGTCAAATTGTAGGGGCCGCTCTTATTGGGTATGGTAATACCAAGGTTATTTTTAAGTCCAATGTAGTAGGTAATATTTTAAATACTATAATGAACTTCTTCTTGATTTATGGTATTGGTTTCTTTCCTGAACTCGGTGTCATGGGCGCTGGTGTTTCGACAATGATTAGTAGTGCTGTTATTGCTATATTATTACTGCGTACGATTTCACAACATACTACTACAGGATTAACGTTGCGACATCCTTCAAAGTGGAAGTTTGAACGAACCGTTTTGCACACTATGTTCCACGTAGGTGGTAGTTCATTAGGGGAACAGTTCTTTGAACGATTTGGTATGTATACGTACACAATGATCGTTGCGTCCTTAGGGGCGGTACCATTAGCAGCACACTATGTGTGTATGAATTTGATGGATATATTCTATTACTTTGCTATGGGACTTGGCTTTGCAGGGGCCTCTCATACGGGGCAAAACCTTGGACATAAGCGACCAGATATTGCGAATATGTATGGTAAAATTGGTGCTCGTATTGGTCTCGTAGTAGGTCTCGTAAGTGCACTCATATTTATTGGCCCTGGTGATTTATTGGTACAGTTATATACACGTGAAAGTGAAGTCGTTACGTTAGCTGGTGCCTTAATGGGGATTATGGCTATTGCTGCATTCCCTCAAGCATTGCAGCAAGTTTACTCTGGGGTGCTAAAAGGGGCAGGAGATACATATTATATTATGAAATATTCCCTTGTTAGTGTAGCTATTATTCGGCCTATCATTACATACCTATTGTGTATTACATTAGGTTTAGGGCTTTTAGGCGCATGGTTATCCTTGTGCTTTGACCAGTCCTTACGATTATGTTGCTCCTATTTCCGATTTGTTCGAGGTACATGGCAGCATAAAATTGTTTAATCTTACTGATTAGTATTCAAAATATTAATTTTGAATATCATTTATGCGATGGATTTTCATATAAAATCTAAAGTTTAAATTATTCGATATATAGCTTTAATATAGATAGAATCTACAATGTTTTATTTAAGATTACTAGCTATATTGAAAAAAATAGAATAATTTATGAAAAGTTTATGAAAAACTTCTTGCCTATTCAATTTGTTTGATGTACAATACGAAATGTGGAAAAAATGACACATTGGGGAATGTGTTATCGGACCTGAAATCCATGATTTCGTGTATATATGTAAGGGATATATATAAGAAACAAGTAAAAACCGCCTTAGTTTTACTAAGGCGGTTTTTACTTTTATAAATGGTTTTGTTCAAGCCAAGCAATACATGCTGCTTTTCCTGCAGCTGGTAATTCTTGGCGTAGCTGCTTAGCCTCTTCTCTGAGTCTAGAAATATCGATACCTGCGTTAGAAAGCTCTGCACAATGGCCCACAAGCCAACTTTCAATGAATGCAGGATCAGCCTCCATATGAAATTGAAGGCCTAGAATGTGAGTGCCTACGGAGAATGCTTGATTTTTGCATAGTTCTGTTTTAGCAAGTCTCACAGCACCTTTAGGGATTTCAAATTCATCGCCATGCCAGTGAAGAACCGGTACATTGCCTAGTAATGCCAATGGGGAGGAGGCGCCTTCAGGAGTATATTCTAACGGACCAAAGCCAATTTCTTTTTTCCCATGCTTCATAGGACCTACGTGACCTCCCATAATACGGGATATGAGTTGGGCACCTAAACAGATGCCAAGTAATGGCTTTTTACTATTTATACGATCTGTAATAAATTTGATTTCATCAGTTAAGAATGGGTAGAGCTGTTCGTCATATGCGCCAATAGGGGCTCCACAGACGATGACTAAATCAGCTTCTGTCGCATCATAGTGTTCAAAGTTGACAAGGGGCGCTTCAATGTATGTTAGCTCAAATCCTCGATTTATTAAGACGGACTCTAAAATACCGGCATTTTCAAAGTTAATATGACGTACAATATAAGCTGTTTTACTCATGGTTCCTCCTATATAGCTCCTTATAACTATATATACTTCTATATAACTGTACATACTTCTATAACTGCACATACAATAGTAATTTCTACAAAATATAATAACAGTATAGCATATTCTATAGAATTTAATGTGTGAGAAACGTCATGATATATAATTAGGGGATACAGAATAATATTTTGTAAAATTATATCGAAAAAAAGTCGTTGATATAATTTAGAAAATATTTATACTAATGAGAGTAACATGAATACCCTTAAGAGAGGGAACGCATGCCTTTTGAGTTCATGAAGGTATCCATCGGCGTATGGCTCTTCATCGTTGCTCCTTTAGTAGGTGGTGTGATTGCAGCCGTATTTCATCGTGCATGGTTTTCTGTAAAAGAAGACTAATTTAATATAAAACTAATTTAAAAGGAAACGCCTACATTATATACTGTAGGCGTTTTCCTTTATCCTGTTAATCTTAAAGATACTTTAATATAAATCTAAGATATATCTTAAAAGGATAAAGCATAAATTTATCAATCTTATGATTAGACATAGTATATTCCTAGAATATAACGATAGTAGTGGTTATGAAGTTAAAATATATAACATCTACATATAGATATATTTCGAAATTCTCATGGTAAATTCATAAAAGATATTGAAATTTATCGAAAAGTTGTGTAAAATGAAAGTATATTATTACCAAGGCCCTGTGTATTGTTATGGGCTTTTATTGGAGGGAATTATAATGAACAAAAGATTATTAGCTTTATTGGCAGTTGCTGCTGTAGGCGTATCTGTAGCAGGTGCAACTCCACAAACTCAATTCAACAAAGGTGAGTTCCAAGTTGATCTTGGTGCAGCTCATTCTAAAGCAAAAACTGAACACTTCAATGCTGATGCAAAATGGAACTTTGATGGTGGTTTGACTTATGCTTTGTCTGATAAAACTGCTATTCAATATGGTTACCATGGTTTGAACGACAAATTGGGCGGCATTGGTTATAGCGACAAAATGCACGAAGTAAACTTGGTTCAATCTTTGAATAAAAACTTCGCTGTATATGGTGGTTATGCTCACATCTCTGGCGATGACTTCGCTAAAGCTAACAACATTGCACAAGCAGGTGTAATTGGTAAAGCTAACCTTGGCTCTAAAGTAGAAGTGTATGGTAAAGCTGGTGTAGGTACTAAGAAAACTTCCACTTGGGAAGCTGGTTTAGGTTACAAAGTGAATGAAGATTTGGATATCAACGCTGGTTACCGTTATATCAATACAAAACATGCAGATAAGGAAAATATCTCCTTCCAAGGTCCTGTAGTTGGCTTGTCCTACCGCTTTGGTGGTCACAAAACAGTAGCTCCTGTAGCAACTCCAGCTCCAGCTCCTGTATACACTCCAGCTCCAGCTCCTGTAGTAGAAGCTCCTGTATACAAAACTCCTAAATTGGATTACTATGTACAATCCATCTACTTCGATTCCGACCAAGATGTAGCTCGTGCAGACCAATATCCAAACTTGACAGCTGCTGTAAACGCTGCTAACCAATACTCTCAAGATCAAATCAAATTGTTGGGTAATGCTGATACTGACGCAACTCCTCAATACAATGTTGGCTTGTCCGAACGCCGCGTACAATACGTAGCTCAATACTTAGTAAACAACGGCGTATCTGCTGATCGTTTCATCGGTATCGCTAATGGCGACACTAAACCAGTGGCAACTAACTCCACTGCAGCTGGTAAAGCTGAAAACCGTCGTGTAGACGTTTACATTCACCGCTAATCTTCAATCTAATTTAGATTAGACATATAATAAGTCCACCTTCTATCATGCTCTCGTGTTCATCGGGGGACCGAGCATGTGATAAGGTGGACTTTTGTGTTATACTAAACTTGCATACAATCGTAGGTCATACAATGTTCATTAAGTTTTGGTAATGTATGCATTGTGAGTATAGTAAAGTAGGTTATATATGAAACGATTTAAATATTACAAACCGCTTATAGGGGCCATTATATTGGCTGGCGTTATGATCATGATGGCGCTCCGTATCAGCGATATAGCCAATGCTATTGATGCCGTCGTTACTGCTTTTGTTCCACTTATAGTAGGTGCTTGTATCGCATTTGTCCTCGATATTCTCGTTGTACGTTATGAACGCTGGCTGTGGCCTAAGAGTAAAACTGGTTGGAAAGATAAAATTAGACGACCTTTAAGTCTTGTATTATCCTTTGTTACTATCAGTGCTATCGTATATTTCATTGCTCGCATGGCGATTCCACAATTGATTCATTCCATGTCGATTATCGTAGCTTCTTCGCCGCAGTTGTATACAGATTTCCAAACATGGATGCAACACTTTACAGAAACCATTCCAATGGCCTCCAATCAAACACTTATGGATACCTTGAGTGGTGAAAGTGTTGTTAAATATACTCGCGAGTGGGGCACAAAGGGTGGTACATACCTAGTTAATGCGATGGGGACCGCCTTATCTTGGACTTTGAATATAGGTTTAGGTTTAATCTTTGCCATTTATATGTTGCTCGATAAAGAGCGACTTATGATGCAAGGTAAACGAATCCTAAAAGCCTATGCATCTGATGAGTGGGTTAACCGTGTTAGTTATGTCACACGCGTAGCTGTTCAAACGTTCAGTAACTTCTTTGTAGGCCAGTTTATAGATGCCTTGATTTTAGGTATTATGGTGGGCATTTCATTGTGGGCATTTAACATCGAATATGCTACTACGATTGCCTGTGTTATTGGTCTTACTGCATTAGTTCCATTGTTAGGTATTTATGTAGGGGGCGTTATAGGCGCAGTTATCTTACTTACTGTTAGTCCTATGGATGCATTAATCTATGTGATTATATTAGAGGTTCTTCATCAAATTGAAAGTAACTTTATTTATCCCAAGATTGTAGGTAATTCCGTTGGCTTACCTGGTTTGTGGGTGTTTGCGGCCGTTATCGTAGGTGGTAGTTTAATGGGGGTCACTGGTATGTTGATTGGCGTACCTTTGGTGGCAACATGTTACAAATTGCTTATGACTGATGTAAACGATCGACTTGCATCGAATGAAGGTTTATAGTATATTGTCTAAATAATATATCTATTTATGTATGTTTTGTGTGCTGTTGCGTATAGCACAAAATTATAGTAATTCTAGTATACGGATGGCTTTTACCATAGGTGAAAGCATTGTATATAGTAGGAGGATATGTAATGAATAAAAAGTTGATTTCTATGGCATTAACTGGTGTATTGGCAGTTGGCGTATTGTCCGTTGCTACACCTAGTGTGGCAGATGCACGTAAAACAAAACCAGAAACAAGTACTGATATTTCTGTACAACGTGCACCAGGGGAATCCATGGTTATGACTATGAGTAAAATTGGTACTATTTTCCAAAACCGTTTTCCTAATGCAGCACTTCATTCTGTAGAGCTTAACTCTAATGATTTGAACTATGGTTACAAAGTAGTAGGCTATAGTAAATATCATCAATATAAGATGAAAATCGACGTTATCACTGGTAATACTTCTGATATGGATGAAGGTGGCAAACCTAAGAAAGTTATCGGTGAAATCTTCAATAAAGATAAAGTCATCGAAGCAGCTCAAGCTGAGCGCGTTGCAAAACAACAACTTGGTGCTGATGCAGTTGTAAAAGGCTGGAAAATCGAAGCTCATGAAGGTAAGATTCTATACTATATGACAATGCATCAAGATGGTAAAAAGACTGTAGTTACTGTAGATGCTGAAACAGGGGCTTATGTAGGTCAATCTAAATCTAGTAAATTACCTCCTGAACCAGATCAAGGTTTCGACGGTCGTAAAACAAATATTATTTGGGATAACACCATTGATATGGGTCGTTAATCTATTTAGCGATATTATAAATAAAGAGCTGAAGATAAAATCTTCAGCTCTTTTATTTATATAATGGTTATATATTTATTATTGCCAACGGTGTTCGTAGTATGCTTGTGTCCACATAATAACCTCGATTAAGGACGGATGTGGGCTCATAGTTTCACCTACAGTGATAACGGATTTAGGATCCATTTCACGAGTAATACCTTTTTCACGTAAGCGTTTAGTACGTTCAGAAGCGATTTCTTCATTAATTGCTGTTAATGGAGTTACACCACTGTTCATAAGGTTTACATATGGTTGGAAGAGGATAGACGCTTGAGGACCTGTTACGTGCATACCAAGGATGTGATTAGTATCTTTGTCTACCACGATTTTAACAAAGCCGTCATTTACATCGCCAGGGTTGATACCCATTGCATAGCCTTTAGCTGTGGAGGAGTAGTAGTTTTTGCCTACACCTACATTATAACCAGCTTTGATAGCTTCTGCTTCAGTAAGACCTACGCTACCAATTTCAGGGTAGGAGAAGGTAACCTTTGGCAATGTATCATAACGTGCCCAACGGAAATCTTCTTCGTTTTTAGCAAAGTATAGATTGTGGGCAATAATATCAGCTTCATAGTTCGCACGATGACGAAATGCTGGTTCACCATTTACATCGCCTAAGGCATAGATGCCATCAACAGATGTTTCGAGGAACTCGTTTGTTTTAATCCAGCCCTTTGGCCATGTTTCAATACCTGTATTTTCGAGGTGGAGCTCTTCTACAGCAGGACGAATGCCAGCTGCTACGAGGATTTCTTCTACCTTAGTTTCTGTAACTTCACCAGTGCTACGATCTTTAGTGACTACAACTTTAAGACCATCTTCTTGACGGATTTCAACAGTGTCTTGGTTTAAGATTACATTAATACCACGAGCTCGGTAGTTTTGAAGAAGATGTTCGGACATCTCTTCGTCTTCTTTAGGTACTAAACGTACATTATGTTGAAGAATTGTTACCTCTGTGCCAGCGGATGCAAATACGTGACCGAATTCAACACCGATTGGACCTGCACCGAGTACAGCAAGGGATTTGTATGGTTGTTTAGGGAATTTATCGCCAAAGAGACTTTCACTAGTAAGGAAACCTGCCTCTTGAAGGCCTGGTACATTCGGTACATTACTATAACCGCCAGTACCTAGGATAATTGTTGGTGCTGTGATTTCTACAATGCTAGAACCATCGTTAAGGTGGATGTTCATAACCTTATCGGACACAAAACTTGCAGCACCGCGATATACATCTACGTTGTCATAAGCGTTATAGTAATCATAGATGCCTGCATTCTTGTCAATCATATGCCATGTACGTTTAGCTACAGTGTCCCAATCCATAGTTGCATCGCCAACATTGACGCCTATTTTTTTGAACTCTTCTACCTCTTGAATGGCATTAGCTGCTGTAACCATTACTTTCGTAGGAATACAACCGCGATTTAGGCATGTGCCACCGAATTTACCTTTTTCTATGATGGCCACTTTAAGGCCTTTTTTTAGCGCAGCGTCAGCTACGATGGTTGCACCACCTGTACCAACCACAATAATATCGTATTGTTTCATGTTGATTCCTTTCTATTGATATCTGTTAATAGTTATTATTAACTCCATTATAACACTATATTGAAGAAAATCAATATAGGCGATTGTAATTAATATAAACGTATATGATTAATATTGATACCTATGTTGATTTATAAAGTATGTTCTTTATATTATACAATGAATATATTTATAAGTCGTATAGTAATCTAGTAATTATGGACCTTTTAATACAAAAAAACGGTCCCGAAGGACCGTCTTTGGTATGATTGTAAAATTATATTTAATTCCAGTTTTCGTGATAGCCACGTTTCGCATAATCTGCAGTAGCAGTGAAGAGAATATCTGTACTGGAGTTAAGTGCTGTTTCAGTGGAGTCTTGTAAAACGCCAATGATGAAGCCTACACCTACAACTTGCATTGCGATGTCATTGGAGATACCAAATAGAGAACAAGCAAGAGGAATTAGAAGTAGGGAACCACCAGCAACGCCAGAAGCACCACAAGCACCGATAGTAGCAATAACAGATAAGAGAATTGCTGTAGGGATATCTACAACGATTCCAAGAGTATGGGCAGCAGCTAATGTCATGATTGTAATTGTGATCGCTGCACCACCCATGTTGATTGTTGCACCCAATGGAATGGATACGGAATACATATCAGGGTTAAGTTTTAAACGTTTCGCTAAATCGAGGTTAACAGGGATGTTTGCAGCAGAGCTACGAGTAAAGAACGCATAGATTGCAGATTCACGTAAACATTTGAAAACCAATGGATATGGATTACGGCGAAGATATACAAAAGATAGAAGTGGGTTTACTACTAATGCTACGAAAATCATAGAACCAAGTAGTAATACGAGTAATTGGAAATAACCAATTAAAGCTTCAATACCGTTAGTAGCAATAGAGTCAGCTACGAGACCCATGATACCAAGAGGAGCAAAGCGGATAATCCAACCTACTACAGTTGTAATAGCTTGAGCGATAGACTCCATTACTTCCTTAGTATTCATTGGTGCATGGCGTAAAGCGCCACCAATGATAAGTGCCCAGCCTAAAATACCGATATAGTTAGCAGTCATCAAGGCTTTTACTGGATTATCAACAATATTTTTTAAAAGTGTTTTCATTACCTCTACGATACCTTGTGGTGGAGCTGCATCGGCTGCACTAGCTGCAAGGTGTAATGTAGTAGGGAACATAAAGCTTACGACTACAGCAAGTGCTGCAGAAAGGAATGTACCTAATAAATATAATGTGATTACAGAGCCCATCCCTGTTTTTTGGCCAGAACGGTGTTTACTGATGGCTGCAATTACAAGAAAGAATACGAGAATTGGTGCAATCCCTTTTAAAGCACCAACAAAGAGAACGCCTAATAAAGCTAATTCATTTGCCACATCTGGCACGTATAGAGCTGTCAAAATACCAATAATCAAACCTATGATAATTTGTTGGATTAGACTGACTCTATTGATTGTTTTTACAAATCGATTCATAGTACACTCCAATACTTAATAAAAACTAATAAAAGACCATGGAAAAGATATCTTTTCGTCATGGACATATGTCATTATACAACGAACACAGGATGGTGGCAATAGATAATATCATAGTCATTTATATATAGTTAAATTAGATCTACTGTGATTGATAACGATATTTATTTTGTAATATACTAATTTTAACAGTAGTGAATATATGGTTTTAACTAAATATGTGCTTATTACATAATTACTATATATAGTATATATAATAGGATTCTTTTGATAGGGGGCATAGTATGATATACTATGCGAGTAAAGAGTTTGAATATAGTTCTTGATTAGTGAAAGGACCATAATGAATACTAAAGAATTTAAAACGTATGCCGATAAAGAGCAATTTGTACAAGGTGTTTTTTCTAATATTGCAAAAAACTATGATTTAATGAATACAGTCTTAAGCTTTGGACAAGATTATTTTTGGCGCAAATTCTCTGTAAAAGCAATGAATATTGGTCCTCACCAACGTGTGCTTGATGTAGCATGTGGTACCTGTGTGTTTACAAAGGAAGCGTTACGTCAAGAACCAACATTAAAAGTAGAGGCTTTGGACTTTAATAGTGAGATGCTTGATCAAGGTCGTGTACGCATTGAAGATGCTGGTTTAATAGATCAAGTTAATCTTGTTCAAGGTGATGCGATGGCATTACCATATGCAGATAACACATTTGATGCTGCTATGAGCGGATTTGCAATGCGTAATGTGCCAGATATTAAACAAGTGTTATCTGAAATGCAACGTGTTGTAAAGCCAGGTGGGAAAGTAGTTGTGTTAGAACTCGCAAAGCCAAGCATGTTTGGTTTTAAACAGTTATATAATTTCTACTTCTCCTATATATTACCTATTATAGGTAAGTTAAGTAAGGATAATTCCTCTTATGCATGGTTGCCAGAATCCTTACGCAGATATCCTCATCAAAGCGAGATTCTTGAAATCTGGAAATCGTTAGGATATGAAAATGCCACCTATCATGAATTGACAGGCGGCATTGTAGCGGTCCACGAAGGTGTGGTACCAGAAAATTCTATTGTAAATAATAAGTAATATTAGCGTCTTGAGAAACTACTAATGATCCTTTTTCAACAGGAGTAGCAGTTTCGAGAGACGCTTTTAACATTACGGCGTTACGATAGGAACCGGAGTCCATAGAGCTTGTTTGTGGTGTGCTAATAGAAACAGTTTTTACAGGGCCTAAAGTACGACCAAGGGCTGCAGCAATAACCTCAGCTTTATGACGACCGTCTTGAATTGCTTCGGTAGTTAAAGAATCAGATAGTTGTTGAGATACATCATTTTGGAATGAAAGGTTGTTGATATCGTTGGCGCCAGCGCTAACAGCAGCGTCAACAGCCTTTCCTACATTATCGAGATTGTTGATTTTTACAGTCACACGATTTGCTACACTATAACCAGTGTTGATTCGTTTGCCATCTTGATAATCACTTGTAGGGTTAATAGAAATATTAGATGTGTAAATATCTTTTTTGTCGATACCTAAATGACCTAACTTGCTGATTAAATCACTCATGATGCGATCGTTATTAGATTTTGCAGCATTGATATTAGTGTTTTCACTAGTAATACCAAGTGTTAAAATCGCATAGTTAGGTGCTACAGAACGAGAGGCTTCGCCTGTAATTTGAATTTCAGAGGTATCAAATGTACCTTGTGGTGCAGCAAAGGCTGCAGTGGCCATAGTTGCACATACCGCAGCAATAGCAACTGTTTTGGATAATAAACGTTTGGATAATTTCATACTCAATCTCCTCACACTATTATAGTATTATTTATAAATACTATAATATAGAACTAATTCGTAATATAGAATCACATCAGAATATAGAAGTGAATAAGCGGAAAAGTCTATATTACAGCTACATTATACATAATTGGTTGTATAAAATCAATCTTTTGGTTTTGGAATGTAAAATGAACCTGTAATGAAAGTTGTGTGAAATTGAGAATTAGGGGTTGCCATTATATTTTGGTTATACTATAATATGCATACAGTCGTTCGAGCGACTGTTTCTTAATGAGTGTAGTAATGCACTTAGAGGTTCAAAAGAACTTCAAAAAAGATTATAAAATGTGTTGACATGAAAATGTTCACATGTTATTATAATCAAGTCGTCAGATGGCGCTTCACTGAAGCGTGAAACTGATAACAGATCTTTGAAAACTGAACAATGATAGGTAATCAATCAATACGATTGAACATATGCCAGAGTGCGGGTTTTGACAAAGTCAAAACCAACCATAATTCAAAGTTACTTAAATGTAACGACAACAAATAATGAGCTATTCAAATAGCTTCAAGATATCTTGGAGAGTTT
>NZ_LR134375.1:1412500-1550000 GCF_900637515.1 Veillonella dispar
AGTTCCCACCCAAAGTGCTGGCAACATAAGATAGGGGTTGCGCTCGTTGCGGGACTTAACCCAACATCTCACGACACGAGCTGACGACAACCGTGCACCACCTGTTTTCTGGCTTCCGAAGAAGAGGAACCATCTCTGGTTCTGTCCATCAATGTCAAGACCTGGTAAGGTTCTTCGCGTTGCGTCGAATTAAACCACATACTCCACCGCTTGTGCGGGCCCCCGTCAATTCCTTTGAGTTTCAACCTTGCGGTCGTACTCCCCAGGCGGGGTACTTATTGCGTTAACTCCGGCACAGAAGGGGTCGATACCTCCTACACCTAGTACCCATCGTTTACGGCCAGGACTACCGGGGTATCTAATCCCGTTCGCTCCCCTGGCTTTCGCGCCTCAGCGTCAGTTTTCGTCCAGAAAGTCGCCTTCGCCACTGGTGTTCTTCCTAATATCTACGCATTTCACCGCTACACTAGGAATTCCACTTTCCTCTCCGATACTCTAGATTGGCAGTTTCCATCCCATCACGGGGTTAAGCCCCGAACTTTTAAGACAGACTGACCAATCCGCCTGCGCGCGCTTTACGCCCAATAATTCCGGACAACGCTTGCCACCTACGTATTACCGCGGCTGCTGGCACGTAGTTAGCCGTGGCTTTCTATTCCGGTACCGTCAATCCTTCTAACTATTCGCAAGAAGGCCTTTCGTCCCGATTAACAGAGCTTTACAACCCGAAGGCCGTCATCACTCACGCGGCGTTGCTCCGTCAGACTTTCGTCCATTGCGGAAGATTCCCCACTGCTGCCTCCCGTAGGAGTCTGGGCCGTGTCTCAGTCCCAATGTGGCCGTTCATCCTCTCAGACCGGCTACTGATCATCGCCTTGGTGGGCCGTTACCCCTCCAACTAGCTAATCAGACGCAATCCCCTCCTTCAGTGATAGCTTATAAATAGAGGCCACCTTTCATCTATCCTCGATGCCGAGGTTAGATCGTATGCGGTATTAGCAGTCGTTTCCAACTGTTGTCCCCCTCTGAAGGGCAGGTTGATTACGCGTTACTCACCCGTTCGCCACTAAGATTGATAGAAGCAAGCTTCCATCGCTCTTCGTTCGACTTGCATGTGTTAAGCACGCCGCCAGCGTTCGTCCTGAGCCAGGATCAAACTCTCCAAGATATCTTGAAGCTATTTGAATAGCTCATTATTTGTTGTCGTTACATTTAAGTAACTTTGAATTATGGTTGGTTTTGACTATGTCAAAACCCGCACTCTGGCATATGTTCAATCGTATTGATTGATTACCTATCATTGTTCAGTTTTCAAAGATCTGTACCAGTTTCCACGACCTCTTTCGAAGTGTTTCATCAACTGGCGACTTGATTATTCTATCAAGTTCAGCTCATTCCGTCAAGCACTTTTTCAAAACTTTTTTAGAAGTTTTTTGCTTGTCGTTTGTGCTGTGTCCTAACGACTTGTATAAGTATAGCATAAATAAAAATATCGTCAACACATAAAGTGGCCATTTTTACAACTTCATTTTATTTTCACTACACATTTCAAAAATTACTTCTAATTTCGACAAATTTAAGGATTTAAATTTTATAACACTATTTTCTCTTTTATCTTTATTCATATTATTTTTAAGTACTATCTTATAAACCTATAAGCTTATAACTGTTTGATAAAAGAAAAATCCTTAGAACATACCATAAAATACATTCTAAGGATTGATTATTATATTGTGTCTAATAGTCTAATACGGTTAGTAGCTTTTACTATATCACTATATTTGTTTTACAGTTCTAGAGGCGTATACCTCTTTATCCATATATGATATAAAGCCAACGCTACAATCATTGTCACCGCTGTAAACATATAAAGATACTGATATCCTACAGCACTAGCTAACAGAGCAAGAATGACAGATCCCGCCCCCACACTTATATCTAATGCTAAAAAATATGTTGCTGTCGATACCCCAGCCCGTTCTATTGGTGCTGATTGAATGGCTAACGCTTGAAATGCTGGTTGTGCTGCACCATAACCTAAACCTAACAAAGGGGCCGTTAATATTATGGTTAATGGCGTAGTAGCTATTCCTAACGCTAATAGTCCTAGTATAAAGAGTACTAGGCCTGGGTAGATAATATATTTAGAGCCATACCGAGCATATGCTTTTCCTACTAGAGGTCGACTGATTATGATTATTACAGCAAAGATAGCAAAAAATGCACTGCCCCAAATACCAGACCCCATACTATTTAACTCAATGGGAATAAATACTAACACACCAGAATAGGTAAAGCCAATAAACAGTCCCATTAAAGCCCAAGGCAAACTTCTTTTTTCAATAAATTGAGATATATGCCACCCTTTGTGAGTAGATGGTTTAGGCATTGCTAATTCTTTTGATAAGGGAATACTATTACTCAATACTAGGACTAACCCTGTCATAATAGTTAAGAAAAGATAGAGAGCTATACTACCATATGAAGCAAGTGCATATAAGCCTATTGCAGGCCCCAACACCATTGCCACATTCGAAAAGATAGCAAACATATTGATGCCCTCCCCCTTTCGATTAGGAGGTAACACCAATACCGCCAACGCCGCCATTACAGTTGTGCCTAAAGCAAATACAACACCATGTAGCCCCCGCAATACAAAGATGGCTTCTAAAGAGGTTGTAAAATTAAAGAGCCCCATAATGATGAAAAATAAAGCAGTTGATAGTAGTAATACAACTCGTTTGTTAAAGCCATCAATCAAGCGACCTGCAAAGAGCCTACATACAATTGTTCCTATTTGAAAATAGGTCATCGCTAATCCCGCATCTAAATCACTTCCACTTAATTCAGAGGTTATAACTATCGGCAAGGCTGCTACGAGAACATATTGTGTCATATATAAAATGCCACTGCTTATACCATAGTTTATAAAAGCAGGGCTCCATAATCGATTTGAATCCATTTATCTATCCCCTTTTCAACATTGTGTTACTTTGCTATTTTACGCCCCCTATACAAAGAATTCAATAAGTATAGACCTTACTATATACATATCCTATACATATATGTATGAGTTATCCATGGTAATAATTTATTAGTAGATGATACATAAAAAGAACCTCTCTGAATATAATACAGAGAGGTTCTTATACTTTTACCAACAATAGGTAAAAGCATTATATATTATTGTTGATTGCGGATATCGTTTTTGTTGCGACTCTTCCACATAACCCATAAGGATGTAGCTACGCAGATAGAGGAGTACGCACCACTAGCGAAACCAATAATCATACAAAGAGCAAAGTTCTTCGTAGTGTCCCCACCGAATAAATAAAGGGATACACAGGCAAACATAACGGTAGCCAATGTATAGAAACTACGGTGAATACTTTGTGTAATAGACGCATTCGCAAGATCTGCAAATGTGTCAGAACGTTTATGTGTATGTGTATTTTCACGAACACGGTCAAAGATAACTACAGATTCATTCATGGAGTAACCTACAACCGTAAGAATAGCCGCCAAGAAAGACGCATCAATTTCTAATTGGAAATAAGAGAATACACCAAGAACCATAATCAAATCATGGAAAATTGCAACGAGAGCAGAAATAGCAACTTTATATTCAAAACGATAAGAAATATATAATGCTAATGCCGCAAACGCTATAACAAGATTTAACAACGCATGTTCTGTAACTTCAGAACCAATTACAGCACCTACAGTTTCAATACGTTTAACTGTATTGTTACCGATAGATTTAGTCAAAGATTCAATCACAGCGGCACTTTCACTAGGTTCAAGATTACGTGTACGAATCATTACGTCTTCGCCCGCTGTATCACCAGTAGTATCTCCAGAAAGCTGAATTTGTGCGTTTTCAAGATTATATTCTTTTAGGACGTCACGAACTTGACTAACCTCTACAGGTTGATCAAATACAACTTCAACAATCGTACCACCAGTATAATCAATACCAAAGTTAAAACCTTTAGTAAAGATGGAAATCAAACTGATAATAACAAGTGTGGAGGAAATTGCAAACCACCAACGATGATGCTTAATTACGTCTAATGTCATTTGCGTTTACCTCCTTTCAAAGATTTTGGTGCAAATGCGTCAGCACTTGTGCTTGGAGAGATATTCGCACCAAACCAGAATGGATGGTTCGTAAAGTTACAGTCAATAAGTAAGCGTAATAAGAAATGGCTCACAGTAATCGCTGTGAACATACTTACAACAACACCTACGCCTAAGCTGATAGCGAAACCTTTTACAGGGCCAGAGCCTAAGATTGTCAAGATAGCAGCAGTAATGATAACGGATACGTTCGCATCTGTAATTGTTGCTAAAGCACGACTGAAACCAGCTTCCATGGCTACACGCATGGACTTACCGGAGAACACCTCTTCTTTGAAACGTTCAAAGATAAGAATGTTCGCATCTACAGCAACACCCATGGATAAGATAATACCAGCGATACCTGGCAATGTCATAGTTGCATTAAAGCCTTTACCTAATACGAGCAATAAGAGCATAACATATACAAGTAATGCAATATTAGCTACGATACCAGAAAAACGATATAAAATAACCAAGAAAATCATGATCATGGCAATACCAGCACTGAAGGCTACAACAGATTTATCCTTGGAGTCTTGACCCAAAGAAGGACCGACTGTACGCACTTCTAATACATTAATTTTAACAGGCAATGCACCAGAACGTAATAAAATAGCCAAGTCTTTAGCTTCTTCTAAGCTTTGACTACCAGAGATTGTTGCTTTACCACCTGTAATTGCTTGTTGTACTACAGGATTAGTCAATTCTTTACCATCCAATGTAATGGCAATACGACGACCAATATTTTTAGATGTTAAATCAGCAAACTTCTTAGCCCCTTCATCGCTTAATTCAATAGCAACGAGTGGTTGTTTATTTTGACCTAACTCTTCTTTAGCATCTTTTAAATCATCACCAGTCATAACAGTTTGACCTTGGTCGTTTTTAAATTCCAAGACCGCTGTTTTACCGATACGTTTAATCGCTTCGTCAGGATCTTTTACACCTGGCAATTCGATGATAATACGACGAGCACCTTCACGTTGTACTAATGGTTCAGACAAACCCATTTCATTAATACGACGCTCTAAGATTTGCTTCGCTCGTTCCACTGCATCATTGTCAGCTGTACCAGTCGCAGAGTCCTCTGCTTCCAATACGATGTGCGTACCACCTTGCAAGTCTAGACCTTGTTTCAAAGAGCCTGCTAATGGTTGAATAAAATACGCAAATAATCCAATGATGGCAGCAATAACTACTAAAAACTTGATAATAGCTTTACCGTTCAAAATAGTTGCTCCCTTCTACTACTATACGCAATGTATAACGCCTTGCTCCGTTACAATTTTGCTCATCCGTTGGTCCAGTTCATCCATTGGAATTAGTGTATCCCACAATTGTACTGACCAGCATATGCCCATAAATGTACATGGTGAAAGTTCCTTGAGAAATCGATCATAATACCCATTCCCCATCCCCATGCGACCGCCTTGACGGTCAAAGCCAGCACCAGGCACTAAAATCAAATCCAAGTCATGTGGATTAATAACCTCGTATAGCTCAGAGGGAATGCGTATATTTAACACACCCCGAGTGATAGATTCTAGAGACTTAAGACGAACGGCAATCATGGTCGTCTTATCTGTACATACTGGAACATATACGGATTTACCATGTTCTAGAGCATGACGAATAACATCGTCTAAATTGGCCTCCTTAGGCATCGCTAAATAGGCCATAATGCTATTAGCTGATTTATATTCAGGAGTATTGACGATTTGCTCCGTCAACATAGGTGTCCATCTATGACAATCAGCAACGGATAAAGCAGCGCGCTGGGCCTTGCACGCCCGGCGCACTGCTTCCTTTGTATTCATTATTTTTCTTCCTTGTTTTTCTTGGAAAGAACGTTAGCAATTGCAGAGCGTGCAAATGTTAACTCTACTTTTTCAGATACTTGAACCTTTACTTTTTCATCATCAAGTTCAACGATTTCGCCATAAATACCGCCGATAGTAACGATTTTTTGGCCTTTCTTCAAGCTGCCTAACAAATTAGCGCGCTCTTTTTGTTGTTTCTTTTGTGGACGCCACAATAAGAAATAAAAGATTACGACCATCAACAAAATAGGCCAGCTAGTTTGCAACACTTGTAAAATATCTTCCATTTTATCCTCCTAGTATAATAAATATGTTTTTCTTTTCTAGTATAGCCACCTAATATAGATTTGACTAGACTTAATTACTATTTTTTAAAGCTATCCCAAAATTGCATTCTAAATTGTGGGAACCGATCTTCTAAGATGGCTTGTCTCATTTGACGCATAAACTCAAGCAAGAAGTAAAGATTATGGTATGTTACGAGACGCAATGCCAAAATTTCTTCCGCCTTATACAAGTGACGAATATAAGCACGAGAATAATTTTTACATGTATAACATTGGCAGCCTTCTTCTAACGGACCCCAATCATGAGCAAACTGCGCATTTCGAATATTAAGGCGACCGTTCCAAGTCATGGCCATCCCATTTCGAGCAACTCGTGTAGGATATACGCAGTCGAACATATCAATACCACGTGCTACGCCTTCTACAAGGCAATCCGCCGTACCAACGCCCATTAAATAACGAGCCTTGTTAGTTGGCAATAGTGGCGTAGTAAATTCTAAGATTTCATTCATCAAATCATGAGGTTCCCCAACGGATAAGCCACCAATACTATAGCCTTCAAAGTCCATAGCTACCAGCTCTTCCGCACTTTGTTTGCGCAAGTCTTTGTACATACCACCTTGGACAATACCAAACATTCCTTGACAGTCATGGGCTTTACGAGCCTCTTGGCAACGATGAGCCCAACGTGTGGTACGCGCTGTTGAGCGTTTCGCATAATCATGGTCCGCAGGATACGGAATACATTCATCAAAGGCCATCGCAATATCAGAACCTAATTGTTCTTGTACCTTTGTTGCCACCTCTGGAGATAAAAACTGTTTAGACCCATCAATATGAGATCTAAAGGTTACACCCTCCTCAGTAATCTTACGCATATCGCCTAAGCTAAATACTTGGAAGCCACCGCTATCAGTTAAAATAGCTTGATCCCAGTTCATAAATTTATGTAAGCCACCTGCTTCTTCTACGAGTTCAGGACCAGGACGAAGGAATAAATGGTACGTGTTGCTCAAGATGACTTGAGATCCCATCGCCTTTAATTCCTCAGGCGTCATAGTTTTAACTGTAGCTTGTGTACCTACAGGCATAAACATAGGCGTTTGGAAAGTACCATGTGGCGTATGCAATAAACCAGCACGAGCCCCCGTGTGAGGACATGTCTTTTGTAATTCATAAGTAATACTCGGCATAGTCCCTCCTAACGTATAAACATAGCATCGCCAAAGCTAAAGAAACGATAACGTTCGCGTACAGCTTCTTCGTAGGCCGCTAAACAATGTTCACGACCAGCCAATGCACTAATCAACATTAATAATGTAGATTGAGGCAAGTGGAAATTCGTTACCAACGCATCAATCATCTTAAATTTATAGCCAGGATAGATGAAGATTTGTGTCCATCCACTAATGCCTTGTAGGACACCATCATCATTGGTAGCCGACTCAAGGGTACGCACAGAAGTAGTACCTACCGCAATAATACGGCGTCCGTTTCGCTTAGCTGCATTAATACGATCAGCTGTATCTTGAGATACCACGAAGAACTCACTATGCATTTCATGGTCCTCAATTGTCTCTGCTGATACAGGTCTAAATGTTCCAAGACCAACATGCAAAGTAACAAATTCTAGCTCTACACCTTTCGCTTTTATCTTTTCTAATAGTTCAGGTGTAAAGTGAAGCCCTGCTGTTGGAGCTGCAGCTGAACCTTTCTCCTTAGCATAAACGGTTTGATAACGATCTTTATCTTCTAGCTTCTCATGAATATATGGAGGTAATGGCATTTCACCGATTTCTTGTATCACATCATCAAATACACCATCGCAAGTGAATTCAATGATACGACCTCCAAACTCAGTTTTATCTATAACGGTCCCACTTAATCGGTCATCAAATTCGATAACTTGACCAATAGGACATTTTTTACCAGGTTTAACAAGGCATTCCCAGCGATTTTCACCACATGGTGTGAGGAGCAATACCTCAACCTTGCCACCAGAGCCTTGACGTTGGCCATATAATCTCGCAGGAATAACCTTTGTATTATTAAATACAAGTACATCCCCTTCGTGAAGTTCATCTAGCAAATCGTAAAAATGCTCTTTATGCGCAACCTCACCTGTAACCTTGTCTAAGGTCAACAGTCTCGCTGTATCACGAGGCTCTACAGGATGTTGAGCAATTAGTTCCTCTGGTAATTCATAATCAAAATCTGTAACTTTCATCGCAATCCTTATTAGTACATTTTCTTTAATGTAATGCCACTATAGTAGTGACGCAAAATAGTTTGGTAATAATTTGTATCCCCTGGTGTCGCACGCTTAGCCATTTCTGCAGCGCCCCATTGAGACATACCAAGACCATGTCCCCAACCGTGGCCTTTAATATAGACAGTATCATTGCTACCAGTAAAATTATGATACGCCTTACCCGTACCTTTAGCTGGGTTATAATTTACATAAAAATCAAATAGTGTTGATTTCAAGCCTAAAATACTGCGTAAAGAATCTCCATCAATGGTCGTTTTGCCAGAGGTACCTATGAAAGTAGCACTCTTAATTCGGCCAGATACACCGCGGTCAGATGTTTGTTGACCTGGCTTGCCAAGAGGTGTCAATTGAATGCTCTTTAATTTACCAACCCCTTTACTAGCTGCGTTAAGCTTACTTTCAAGGGCCTGACGAGAAGTAGTCACTGTCCAGTTCGATGTAGATGTGCCAGTACTAAAATCCTTTACACCTTTCAAATACGGTACATCGCTACCCCAAACATTGACGCTATCTTCAGTATAACCGCCACCATCAGAATGGAATAAAGCATTAATAGGGCGTTGATTATATAACATAACCATACCCTTTGTTTTATTAACTGCATTTGTAGTAGCTTGCGTTTCACCACTAACCCCATTATAGACTTGGTGATCTGTGGACGTACTTACATCATACAGTTTACCTTTATTCTCTTCCATAGTATGAAGAGCATAAGTTCGAGCAGCTACAGCTTGTGCTTCTAGTGCAGCTGCTGGCCAAGATGGAACGACTTCTTGCGGAACTACGCCGTAAAGATAATCTTCAAGAGGTAC
The DNA here is from genome assembly GCF_900637515.1 of Veillonella dispar. Taxonomy (NCBI): domain Bacteria; kingdom Bacillati; phylum Bacillota; class Negativicutes; order Veillonellales; family Veillonellaceae; genus Veillonella; species Veillonella dispar. The sequence goes on from NZ_LR134375.1 coordinate 1,421,814, forward strand.
AGAATTAATGACCATCATCTTTCCATTATTAGCACGTAATGTAAGTCCTCCACGATAGCCTTTGCCTTCAAACAAGAATGGTGCATCACTATTAGCTGGTTTTAATGTAACTACCGTATCAATAGCTTTGCCATTAACAGCAATTTTACCACTTCGAATACCAACAGAGGTTCCACGGTTTGCACTGATTGTGCTAACTTGACCATTAGCACCATTTAACACAACCATATTAGCAGTAGATGTAACTGTAGCATCGGAACTGCGACTACCCAATAACACGCGTACATTTGGTACATTTTCTACACGCTCCGTAGCAGGTGTAACAACAGACCCTACTTTATTACGCGTAATAGCAGCCGTATTAGCTTTAATACTATTGGCTTCAGAAGTTTTTACAGCCTTAGATGCAGCTGGCTTTACCGTTGTAGCCTTAGCACTAGTAACTGTAGATTTTGCAACAGGCTTTTGAGCCGTTGTTGCAGCCTTAGTTGCATTTGACTTCGGAGTCACTTTTGGCACAGGCTTTGGAGCCGGTTTAGTTACAAGTGGTCGAAAAGTTGACCGCTTCGTCGTATTTACTTTCGATACATTTGTTGTAGATACTGTTGCTTTCGTCGTTGGCTTTTTAGTCACTACTGCACTTTTATGTTGCAATGTAGCCCCTTGTGCAACAGATGCACCGCCAACATTTACACCTAAAAACAAAGTTGCCATTATCATCAATTGTAATCGTTTCGTTTTCATTGTTATTTCCCTGTCTGTGAAATACCTAAATGCTCATAGGCAAGTTTAGTAGCCACCCTCCCACGCGGTGTACGTCCTAAAAATCCTAATTGCATCAAATATGGTTCATACACATCTTCGATGGTATCTCTCTCTTCGCTGATAGCGGCTGCAATAGTATCTATTCCTACTGGACCACCATCATACTTTTCAATAATACACTCCAACACACGTCGATCGATTCGATCGAGCCCTTCTTTGTCAATATATAAACGTTGTAACGCATCATCTGCAATACTTTGAGTGATAACCCCATCACCTATGACTTGTGCAAAATCACGTACCCGTTTAAGTAGACGATTTGCGATACGCGGCGTTCCCCTTGAACGACGCGCAATTTCACTGGCCCCAGTCGGCTCAATACCGATATGGAGTATTTCTGCCGCCCGAGTCACAATAAACTCTAATTCCGGTTGTTTATAATATTCCAACCGGTTAATAATCCCAAAGCGGTCCCTCAATGGTGCCGCCAAAGCCCCTGCCCGTGTTGTGGCACCTACCAAAGTAAACTTTGGCAAATCAATGCGCACCGTTCGAGCACTTGGGCCTTTACCGATGATAATATCAATTGCATAGTCCTCCATAGCAGAGTACAATACTTCCTCTACACTGCGAGACAAGCGATGAATTTCATCGATAAATAATACATCGTGATCATCTAAATTCGTTAAGATGGCGGCCAAGTCGCCTGACTTTTCAATGGCAGGACCAGATGTTATGCGAAAGTTAACACCCAATTCATTCGCAATAATACCTGCCAATGTAGTCTTACCAAGACCTGGTGGCCCATAGAGCAATACGTGGTCCAATGCTTCACCACGTTGCTTTGCAGCCTGAATATAGACATTTAGATTGCCTTTAGCCTCTTCTTGACCAACATATTCGTTAAAGAATTTTGGTCGCAAGCTATATTGCCACATATCTTCTTCGTGCTCGCCATTTCCGACAAGGCGTACTTCTTCGTTCATCCTTATCGTCCTTTCCCAAGCTCAATCAAGCTGACCTTAATCAACTCAGATACATCACGCTTACCATCATCTAAAGACTCTACAATGTCAGCCACATCTCGCTCTGAATAGCCTAGCGACACAAGAGCCTCAATAGCCTCTCCGGCAGCACCACTAGCAGCAACGCCAATCGGCTGTATAGCTGCTGGTGATTCTGCAGATATATGCGTCATCTTCGCTAACTTATCCTTTAATTCAAGAACAAGTCGCTCTGCAGACTTCTTACCAATGCCCGGCAATTTCGTTAATTGCTGCACCTGGCCATTGATAACAGCTAATTTGAAAGCCTCTGGTGTCATGCCAGACAAAATGCCAAGCCCCACCTTAGGCCCTATACCAGAAACAGAAATGAGTAAAATAAACAACTCATACTCCTCTTCCGTCCAAAAGCCATAGAGTTGCATCGCATCTTCACGTACGTTGAGATACGTGAATAGCGTTGCCTCATGACCTTCAATCAATTGTTGTCGCGTAGTGGTCGGCACATATACACGATACCCTACGCCATGTACATCTACGTAACAAGACTCTTTAAAGAGATGTGTTACGATGCCCCGTACATACCCTATCATTATACCAACCTCTTCAATCTATCATTGTGAGAACTATGAGCCGTACAAATAGCGACAGCCAATGCATCTGCCGTATCATCAGGCTTAATTTTCTCACGAATCCCCAAAATATTCATTGTCATATAAATGACCTGATTCTTATCAGCCTTGCCGTAACCTGTAACGGCTTGCTTGATTTGTAGCGGTGTATATTCATAAATAGGAATACGCTGTTGTTCAGCCGCTAATAAGATAACACCACGTGCTTGACCAACCTTGATGGCCGTCGTTACATTGCGGTTGAAGAATAATTCTTCTACCCCAAACTTATCAGGCTTGAATTCCTCTAGAATATCACTTAGGTCATTAAATAAAATTTCCAACCGCTGTGAATCTGTTAATTCCTTAGGAGTTGTAATAGCCCCATAGGCTACAGGTGTTAATTTGCTCCCCTTCACGTCAATAATGCCATAACCGCATATAGCCGTGCCTGGGTCAATACCTATAATTCGCACCTTAACCCCCTTAGTTTAAAAATGAGATAAGCTGTCGCCTACCTCCATTACATAATCTATTTTATTATAGCACAATACCACATCGAAGTTCATGAATTTCCATAGAAAATTTATAAGAAACTCATTAATTTTCATATTCCCAATGGTTCTTTAAAAAATACATAAAAAAGGAGCACCTTTAACGTGCTCCTTATAATAATTATTATTCTTCTTCGTCGTCTGGCAAGATACCATTGTGATATACGTTTTGTACATCATCAAGATCATCCAATACGTCGAGCATTTTTTGCATTTTTACAGCATCATCACCAGTCAACTCAATAGTTGTATCTGGAATCATGGTAATTTTAGCTACTTCTGTTTCAATGCCCGCATCAGCAAGAGCTGCTTCTACCGCATCATAATCTTCAGGAGTAGTATAAATTTCAAATACATCGTCTTCGGACTTAAGGTCTTCTGCGCCCGCTTCAAGAGCCAACATAGTCAATTCATCTTCGTCATGACCTTCTTTATCGATAACGAATACGCCTTTAGATTTAAACATCCAACCTACACAACCGCTTTCACCAAGGTTACCACCTTGTTTAGAGAATGCATGGCGCACATCTGCTGCTGCACGGTTACGATTATCCGTCATAACCTCTACAGTAACAGCCACACCAGCTGGACCATAACCTTCATATACGATTTCTTCGTATGCATTCATATCCGTAGCACCAACACCTTTATCGATGGCACGTTGAATATTATCCTTAGGAATATTGTTTTCACGAGCTTTTTGCAAAGCCAATTTCAAACGCATATTACCTGTTGGATCGGCACCACCCATGCGTGCTGCTACGGTAATTTCGCGACCGATTTTCGTAGCTAATTTAGCCTTCAACGCATCAGTTTTGCCTTTTTTATGTTTAATATTTGCCCATTTTGAATGTCCTGACATAGACGCCTCCTATTTATTCCACCATGCCTCGCCCCGCAATCGATCTAAGATGATTGAAACGGCACTACGCACAGATAAATGATTGTATTCACCATGGCCATATATAGGTTCTAAAATATAGTCAAAGCTTTCCATCGTTTCTTTTGTCATACCATAACCGGTACCAAATAATACTAACACAGGGCGACCCTCATTTTCAAGGTGTTCACGCATCCGTGCATAGGAAATTGTATTATCATAAGTTCTAGCATCGGTAGTTGCTACGATAGGTTTTACCCCTTCCAGTTCCTCGATAGTACGCACCGCAACAGCGATAGAATTAACAAGTTCAACGCCTGTGAAAGCATCTTTTCTATCTGGATTATAGGTACTACCAAAACCAGATTTCCAATGTTCCATAATGGTAGCTGCTAATTCTCGTTGAGCCGGTATATTATGAATCACAAAATATTTAGATACATCATAGGTGATAGATGCGCGTGCAATATCGTGAATATCATAATTGGTAATGGCCGTCGTTATCACATCTTTATGCTTATTCATAATCGGATAATGAACAAGTCCAATATATAAATTAGCCAAAGCCTTAAATCTCCACAACAATAAAAATACAAAATAAAATTAATCGATTAAAAGCGGTACAAAATAAGCTTCAGTACCGGCAATCTCTTCTGGAGAAAAACGACAACCGACTGCAGAAGCTTGATCGCCAAGCATAAAGCAAGATAATGTCAAACAGCCTTCTTTCGTACCACTATCTACGGTATGAGTAAAGTGTTTCTGCTTAATAAAGTCCTGATACATAACCTTTTTACTATCCCGACAAACTATATCATCATAGTTATCTACAAATTTCTCCATGTATAGTTCAGCTTGATTTCCACGTTTTTGAACAACCTGAATATTTCGCCCTTCACGGCCCCAAATTTCCTTTTGAATATAAAGTCCATCATCAAGGTTCGGGAAATCACTTTCAAAATAGGACGGCGTCAAATAGCGCTCGATAATATCTCGCTCAGGGGCAGTAAAAAATTGGTTTGTTAAGTATAGAGCATACACTAAGGACATAAACGATTTATTCTGTAAAATAATCGCCTCTGGTGGATTAAATAGATTAAAGCGGTATTCATTATACAAATCTAAAAACATTTCACCTAGTGGTTCACCATCTGCTGTAGTTTCATCAATCAATAGTTCCATGGGATGTAAACGATACAGATTGGCTGCATGACCACCGTCAGATAATAGAATACCCTCATCATCAATGACCATATCATAAAAGGATAGGAATCGAACATCTGCTTCTGGGCATGCTGATTTCATAGCCTGTAAGAGAAACTGTGTAGTTCCATAGTCCTCTAAATAATCATGAAAGCACCCGAAAACAAAGGGTTCTGTTTCATTATCCGTCATCATATTATGTTGTTTATTAGTCACACTATATTTTTTACGAGATGTTCCTTCATATACGCGTTTCAAAAAACGTTCAAGTTCATTATAAGCATCTATATTAGGATCTACTTTATCGAAATATCGTGCCGCTACACCATTAGCATAATAACTTTCAATTAGAAAGCAGGGTGTATCCGCATTAATCTCGACCATGCGCAATTGTCCTCTATCATCAAGGACAAAGTCAAATCGAGATAACCATGTAGGTAAGCCCAATGGATTCCCACGATGTAAATAGGGAATCAAATTTTCGGGCATATCCATATTGAGAGCAAACTCATCAGGTGCCTGTTGAAATACCTTAGCGGCTTTACAAAATATTTGAAATAACATGCGCGACGCATGTCGAATTTCATCATAAAAACCAGCCGGAAAAGATTGTGTAGAAAGCGCAGGATACCGATCATCATAGCCTTCATAATCTACAAAGGGCAATATATTCGTATCAAGTTCATCTATATACGATTTCATAATATCGGCCTCCATTAGGAACTACTAGAACGTACACCTGCACTACCAAAACCAGACTTTTGACCTATAGAAGAGGCTTTTTGACTTCTACGCTTCTCATAGTCTTTATACGTACGTCGTCCTAAAGAACTATGCGTATTTGAACCTGTTGTTGTATATACATTAGGCTCCTCATAGGGTTTTAAAGGGGCTGCCACACGATAGGTCATAGTTCGTCCATCCATACGCGCTGTAGGTGGATTAAATCCATGAAAAATATAGTAGCCTGCTGCAATACTAGGTAACAGCCCCGCTAAACCAGCGTCCCATACTAAATTTCCACTAGTATCGCGGTGAAAGGTAACAGACCGGTTATCATCATATAAAGCTGTTTCTTTACCATCTCCGTGGTTTAATAGAGAATAACGATTACCTTGATTATCCTTTAATCGAACTTCCCCGTCATTTGCTTCAGGATAGATTTTATCACATACAACATAAGCAATGTCATTCCAGTATGAATACACACCAACGAGGCCCGCTACAGCGGCAAAAGCACTCGTTATGTATAGAGTTTTCTTACTTGGCTTATACATAGGACACTCCCTTAGTGCACAGCACCACTAACAACGAGAGCAAGACCTACAAAGATACCAAATACGAGGATACCCGCTGCAGTATTACCACGCATAATCTCTTCAGATAAATTATATTTTCGATGCCATAAATTAATAAACATATAGCCTGTTACAAACAATATAATGCCTAAAATAGCATATACGATACTGGCCACCACACCATGCAATAAAGATGTATCAGCAGTAGTCACTACAGGAGACATGATGACAGCGCGCAAAATTTCACCAATACCGATAAATGAACCCGCTGAGAGCCATGCTACAGCACAGTTACCACGTTTAATTTCTTCGCTGAATTTGCCGGGTACAAAGAAATCAATAACAGTATTAGCTGTTAACATTAGAAAAATCCCAAAACAAGCATAAAAAATCGTCAATAATACATCTGGTATATAAATCATAATAAGCCTCCTAATAATATAATTTTGTATTGGATGTGTTATTAGAGTTGCTGGTAGGATACAACCGTTCGCGTCCCGTATTATCCCCTAGTCGAACCATAGTCGCATAGTTATCGAGTATATGAGAGCTGATTAATGTACGATCAATAATTTTCCAATCCTCTTGTGTCAATTTTGATTGTTCACATACCTTAACCTTAGTTTGTCCATCCGTATTGGTAATGATATACACCAAGTCCCCAGAATAAAATACAATAACTTCATGTCCCTCTTCTAAGTTGTCCCGCTCATTTTTAATATCACCATTCACAGAATCAATCAAATCTAATGCGGTGCTAACAGGGTCCAACGAAGACGTGTATACATAATCGCCATCCGAATCTGTTTTTGTATAATATGCAGATGTGTCATGCATATGTTCTTTTGCCGTATAAGGCACTCCAAACATAGCGCGTATACTATGCCAAGACAAATCATTGTCCGACCAAAACAGAAATAGTAAAAATAATACACCGATCCCTATAGAAGTAGCAACTCCTTCAAAGCGTTTTTTCAGCCGTTGATTCCGTTTCTTTTTACTAATAGCATTAGCTTCTGCATCATTACAGAGACGAATATTCCTCAAAGGAACACGTGCCCCTTCGGCGAACATCTTCTCCCCTTTAAACCAATTCTCTTCAAAGAATACGCTAGCACCACCTTCACAGGGCAATTGATATTCCTTATACCCAGCTCGATCACCTACGGACGCACCACTATCACCATCTACAGCTACAACCTTTTCTAAACCGATTTGATGTAATGTAAATCCTTTCGGAACACGCTTACGATAGGATGTTCTAGATACAGTGCACCACACATTGTCATTGTACTCAATGGTAACCCATATTTTATCAGTTCCCTCAATAGCCTCTAGGCCATATTCATGCCAATAATCACCAGGAGACTTTTGCATAGATGGCTTAGCCTTATAGACTTGTTCCTGATCAGCTTTTGGAATAATCTCATTATATTTAATTTTTTCAGTTATTACATAACGGCTGCCCTGAACCTCAAGGACATCGTAACAATTAAACTCCATAAACAACCTCGTTAGAGTAGCAATAACCTATATATGCGTCTAAACTACTCTCTCTCCTAAACGGGATTTAATGAAATTAAGCTTTAAAATAGCCTGCACGTTCATGAATCGTTTCATTTTCAATAATAGAAATACCATATTGTTGCCCCATGGTAGCTGTTACAAGAACCTTAGCTACATCAGCAGTTTTTACAGGCTCTTGACTCATTAATACACGTGCTTTATTGATGACCCCAAATACAGCACAGCTAATACGTTCTACCAATTTAGGTTCTTCTCGAATCAAGGTAGCTGGACGAGCAATAACAATTGCTTCAAATGGAAGTTCTAAGATGACATCTTCCAATTGTCCTTTCATAGACAGATAAAAGAATTTCGATTTTGGGTTCGCCCCTAAAGAGGACACTAATCCATATTTTTTTACTCCATTTTGAGCTGCAATGCGAGCCATTTCGTACTGGTAGGTATAATCGACTGTCCATTGTGCTTCTTTAGAGCCTGCTTGTTTACGATTTGTGCCCATAGCAGAGAATAAAATATCTCCTGTTACTAAGTGTGCCCATTCACGAGGTTCATCAAAATTAACAATATGAACGGTTACCTTTGGAGATGTATACGTAACTTGACGACGTACAAATACATGAATTTCTTGAATTTCATGATTATCAATCAATGATTCTACAATATGGCGACCTACTGCACCAGTAGCACCTAATACTAAAGCTTTCATACTTCACCTGTATTTCTTTCAGACTCTTCAGCAATAATCTCTTTTAAAAGTTTAACTTCTTCTTTTGTTAAAGGTCGTTCCAATAAATCGGGCCGCAATAATCGTGTCCGCTTTAAGGCTTCCTTTTGTCGCCAGGTAGCAATATTTTTGTGATGACCGCTACGCAATACATCAGGAACAGCCCATCCTCTGAATTCTGGCGGCTTTGTATATTGTGGACATTCTAATAAAGGCTCATAAAAGGAATCCTCTTGAGCACCACTAGCTGCGCCTAATACACCGGGTATCATACGAGCCACCGCATCAGCTACCACCATAGCAGGCAATTCACCACCAGTTAATACATAGTCACCAATGGAAATCGTTTCATCTACTAAATGTTCCTCTACGCGGTAGTCAACACCTTCATAATGGCCACAAATGAGGACTATTTGATCGTACATAGCTAGTTCACGAGCCTTCTCCTGTGTGAAAGGCTGGCCTGTAGGTCCCATGAAAATAATTCGACGTCGTATACTTTCACTAGGATTACCAATGAGACTCATTTCATCACACATCTCATCTGTAGAATAGGCGCTATTAGTTTCGCTATCATATTGAGCAATAACAGATTCTACCGCTTCAAAGATGGGAGGTGCCATCATAAGCATACCCGCACCGCCACCATACGGCGTATCATCTACTTGACCATGTTTATTATGACTAAAGTCCCGAGGATTAATTACGCCCATAGATAAGCGTTCCGCTTCGATAGCCCGTTTTATGATGGAATGACTAAAAAAAGCATCAAAAAACTCAGGAAATAAAGATACGATATCGATACGCATAGACCGTCCTCTGTACTTATTAACTCACATAAACTCATTAGCATTATCTATATATAGCTATATTATATAACTTTTATCATAATATACCTATATGTAGATAAAAAAAACCGCCTAAAGGATTATATCCATTCAGGCGGATCTACGATCATCAATTTATTCTCCACATCGATGTCTTTAACGACCTCTTCAATGGCTGCAAATAATTGATCTGGTTCCCCATCTTTAGAAACCACATAGACATCATTAGCACCAGGTTGCAACACATCAGTAACCGTACCAAGCACGTTACCTTTAGTGTCTTGAACCTCAAGACCGATGATATCAAAAATGTAGTAGCGACCTTCTGGCAATTCTACCAAATCTTCACGACGGACTTGAATTGCTTTCTTACTGAATAATTCAGCCGTGTTACGATCAGGAATTTCCTTAAAGGATGCTAGTACAAATTGCTTATGAAATCGTGCGGATGCAACGTGGTATTCTTTACCATCGATGTAACAGGCATCCATATGCATAAACCGTTCTGGAAAATCGGTTTGAGGCATAATACGAAGATCACCCCGCACGCCGTGCGGGGCGATGATAACACCTATTGTGATGAAATCGTTATGTTTCATTATTGACGAAACGCAACGATTTTACCGTCTTCTAATAGGATTTCAGCGCCCATCATGGCATCCAAATCATCCCCGATTTTAACGGTAACTGTTTGCTCTAAAGTACCTTGAGGAATTTCAGTTCCCAAAGCTAAACCTTGAGCGTCTTTCAATTTAGCTGTTACTTCTTCTTTGAAAGCCAAGCGTTTATTTTTTTCTTCGTCGATTTGTTGACGAATAGCAGTAAGACTTGTTGCATCAACTTTAGCTGCATCAGCTAAAATACGTTGGGCTTGAAACTCAATTGCTTCCAAATCTTTATTCACCATATCAAGGCGAGTTTCAAGATCGGATACAATTTTCGCTTTCAAGTCTTCTGTTACTTTTGCTTTTACTGCTACAGGGACACGTAATGTCATTTCTTCCATTGGAATACTCCCTTTTAGACAATATCAACAGATATCTTTTTGTTCTCTTTAATAGCCGCCGCTTTCACCACAGCGCGAATCGCCTTCGCAATTCGTCCTTGCTTTCCGATGACTTTGCCCATATCCTCTGGGGCTACGTGAAGTTCGTAAATCTCCATGTTTCCCTTTTGGACCATGGTAACAGATACGGCATCAGGCTGCTTCACTAATGATTTCGCAATTAATGAAATTAATTCTATCATCACAGTATGCCTCTCTATTAATTACTTTTTAGCGTCAGCAAATTTTTGCATAACGCCTTGTTTTTTGAACAAGGAGCGAACAGTGTCAGTAGGCTGAGCACCTTTAGCTAACCAAGCCAAAGCTTTTTCTTCGTCTACATTAACGATAGCTGGTTGTTTAGTAGCATCATATTGACCAATAGTGTCAACAGGACGACCTTCACGTGGAGCACGTGCGTCAGCAACAACGATACGGTAGAAAGGAGCTTTTTTAGCACCTAAACGAGTCAAACGAATTTTTAACATGTGAAATTCACCTCCTTATACTGATGTGGGTGGACAGGTTCAGCGCCCCTGCCCATGTATTACATAAACGGTAATTTAGGCATTCCTGGGAAGCCGCCCTTACCGCCACGTAAACCTTGCATGCGCTTCATCATCTTCCGCGCTTCCTCAAATTGTTTCAACAAGCGATTTACATCTTGTACCTGAGTACCAGAGCCTAATGCAATACGCTTGCGGCGAGAACCATTAAGAATATTTGGATTTTCTCGCTCTGCTGCCGTCATAGATGTAATGATGGCCTCAATGCGGCGCACCTCTTTACTGTTCAAATCAAGGTCTTTCAATTGATCCTTAATTTGTCCCATGCCTGGCAACATACCAATAATATTTTGTAATGGCCCTAACTTTCTCACCTGATTCATCTGTTTCAAGAAATCATCCAAGGTGAAATTGTTTTTCGCCATTTTCTTAGCCATTTCACGAGCTTCTTCTTCATCGATAGCGCCTTGAACATTTTCAATCAATGTTTTAAAGTCACCCAAGTCAAGAATACGAGAAGCCATGCGGTCTGGATAGAATACATCGAAACCATCCATTTTTTCGCTCACACCAGTGAACTTAATTGGCAAGCCTGTTACAGCTTTGATGGATAATGCAGCACCACCGCGCGCATCACCATCGAGTTTAGTAAGGATAACACCATCAACGCCTAATTTTTCATTAAACGTTTGTGCTGTTGTTACCGCATCTTGACCGATCATGGAGTCTACAACGAGTAGAATTTCATGAGGTCGAACAGCGGCTTTAATATTGGATAACTCGTCCATGAGGACTTCGTCTATCGCCAAACGACCAGCTGTATCGATGATAACAACATCTTTCAACATATGCGTACTTTGCTCTACGGCACGACGCGCAATGTCTACTGGATTAGCACCAGGTGTTTCATCAGCAAATACGGGGATATCGATTTGCTTACCTACAACTTGCAATTGAGTAATAGCAGCTGGACGATATACGTCGGCAGCTACGAGCATTGGATGCTTACCTTGTTTGCGAAGGTATACTGCCAATTTACCAGCTGTTGTAGTCTTACCAGCACCTTGTAAACCAACGAGCATAATAATCGTTGGAGGCTTGCTAGAAATCATGATACGGCTTTGAGTACCGCCTAAGAGAGCTGTTAATTCGTCATTTACGATCTTAATAACCGTTTGGGCTGGATTCAAAGAACCGAATACCTCTTCCCCAAGGGCCTTTTCCTTGATGGACTTAACAAAATCCTTCGCAACCATAAAGTTAACGTCCGCTTCTAAAAGTGCCGTACGTACTTGACGCAACGCAAGATTGACATCTTCTTCTGTAATTTTGCCCTTCCCTTTTAAGGATTGAAAGGCTTCTTGCAGTTTTTCTGACAAGCTATCAAATGCCATAATATCCCTCCATTTGCGCCAATACTTGTTGTACCTTACTTTCAGCTAACACCTCTTTAGGCAAGGTTTCTTTCAACTGTGAAAGCAGTCCTTCACGCTGTTCATATTGTGCTACCAAGTGTAATTTAGATTCGTAATCGTTTAAAATGTGCCGAGCACGCTGTAAATTATCATGTACAGCCTGCCGTGATACACCTAATTCCTCAGCAATCTCGCCAAGGGACATATCGTCTTCGTGGTGAAGTTGTAAGGACATGCGTTGCTTGTCCGTCAATAATGGCCCATAGAAATCTAAGAGCAAACTTATAAGTACTCGTTCTTCCATTTCGCCACCTCCATCACTGTCAAGTCATATTACTTTACATATACTACAGCATAAAAAAAGATGTGTCAAGTAGAAATACTTAACACATCATTTAAATTATATATTACATCTGATATATGATTCACTTCGCTTAATAAAGACATTCATCAGTTGTAAATATTACTATAACAGACTTCATATATTATAATTGATAACAATTTTTATATTTTAACTTTTATATCTACTATAATGTGCTATAATATAAATATCTAATATTTTCAATATAAAAGATAGGAGGTATTTTATGAATACCAAACAATATGACCTTATCGTCCTAGGTTTCGGCAAAGCCGGTAAAACATTAGCAGCTAAATTTGGCTCTATGGGCAAATCTGTAGCTATGATTGAAGAAAACCCACTTATGTATGGTGGCACATGTATTAATATTGCATGTATCCCAACTAAAACGATGATTATAGCCGCATCAAAAGGCTTATCTTACGAGCAAGTATTAAACCAACGCGAGGTAGTTACATCTCGTTTACGCAATAAAAACTTCGGTATGTTAGACACAAATGAACATGTCGATGTATATACTGGACATGGTGAATTCATTAGTAATAAAGAAATCGCCGTTACCGCTGGGGAAGATAAAATCGTCTTATGTGGTGAAACAATTATTATTAACACTGGTGCTGTAGCGATTAAGCCTAATATTGATGGCATCGACACCGCAACAGGCTTCTATAATAGCACAGAAATTCAACAATTATCCTCTCAACCAAGTACACTAGGCGTCATTGGTGCTGGCCCTATCGGCCTTGAATTCGCTAGCCTATACGCTAAACTAGGTACAAAGGTAACAGTATTTAATATTGAATCTGGCATCTTAAAACGGGAGGAACCGATTGTACAAGAATTAGCTAATGAATACTTGACTGAGCAAGGCATCACTATTCTTAATGATGTAACATTAAACTCTGTATCTAATGATGGCAACAAACCTGTTATCACTGCAGATGGTCAAAACTATACCTTTGATGCTGTTCTCTATGCTACAGGTCGCAGACCGAATACTACAAATATTGGTTTAGAAAACACGGATATTACTACTAATGAACGCGGTGCAATCGTAGTAAATGATACTTGTGAAAGCTCCGTTCCAGGTGTATATGCTGTAGGCGATGTAAACGGTGGTCCGCAATTTACCTACATTTCTCTCGATGACTTCCGCATCGTATTTGGTGCACTTACAGGTAATGGTCACTATACATTAAAAGATCGCAAAAACATTCCTTACACCACCTTCTTAACACCTCCACTCGCTCGTGTTGGTCTTACAGAAGAGGATGCTATTAATAAAGGTTACACTGTTAAAACGAAGGAAATGCTTGTAGCCACTATGCCAAGGGCTCATGTAAATGACAACCTTAAAGGGGCTTTCAAAATTGTGGTAGATGCGGAAAGCAATTTAATCCTCGGTGCTACACTCTATTCCCAAAGTGCCGAAGAATTGATTAACATGATTAAAGTAGCTATGGATAACAACATTCCGTATACATATTTCAAGAACCAAATCTTCACACATCCTACAATGGCAGAAAATTTAAATGATCTCTGTAATTTCTAGGTAAGAATAGTAACTACATAATCTAATATAATAAATAAAAGAGTCTCCTTTAACTTGAATACATAAGTTAAGGGAGACTCTTTTATTTATGCCTAATGATCAATTTTGGATTATTAGTTATTAGTTAGCAATATATAGTTTTTAGTAATTTATCATTAGTTACTCTATTTAGTTCTTTGTAAATAATCTACGAACTACAGATTGCAATTTAGGTGTCAATACGATAGCTACCACAATACCAGCTGCACTTGTAATCAAAGAATATTGAATTTTACTTGCCGCTACTGCTGCACTTTCAAGAACAAACCACCATGCAAGGAAATAACCAAAGGCAGTCCAAATTGTGCCAATAATTAAAGCACTCAAAATACGTGTAAAGGATGCTGTTGGCTTTGTAATGGATGGTGGCAAATAGCCTGCTGTCATACCGCCAACAATAAGGCCCGCAATACCTTTAATAAAGAACGAGAATACAATATACTGTGTATGACCACCAAAAAGATCAAATAATGCGGAGCCAATCGCCGCTCCTAAACCACCATATAAACCACCAAATAGAATGGATGATGTAAATAATGCAGCAGATCCTAAGTGAACCATTGCACCACCCGGTATTTCGATGCGAATTGTTGTTGCTACTGCACATAAGGCAGCAATAAATCCGATATATACAATATCGCGCGTCTTTAATTTCATAATCTAGCTCCTCTCTTTTAGCTGAATAACTATATTTAGTATAACAAATCTCACTCTGTCTAAAAACACTAATTTCATAGGATTTAAATATATAGTCAGATTTAAAATAAAGCACCTATACCATGGTATAGGTGCTTTATAAACTTTAATCAACTCTATCAAATATTATATGTTATAAGATACAAATTAAATTAAATCTTAGCTCGTTTCAAACGAAGAGAGTTACCCACAACGGTTACAGAGCTAAATGCCATTGCTGTGCCTGCAATCATAGGATTTAATGCACCGATAGCAGCCAATGGAATACCAATGCAGTTAAAGATCAATGCCCAGAATAGATTTTGTTTAATATTTGTCATTGTCTTACGACTGAGGCGTACAGCTTGTACTAATGTATGCAAGTCATTTCTTACAAGAACAATATCTGCTGCTTCTACAGCAATATCAGTACCACTACCGATAGCAAAACCAATATCTGCAGTTACGAGAGCTGGCGCATCGTTGATACCGTCACCAACCATACCAACTACAAGGCCTTTATCTTGCAACTCTTTTACCTTGCTAGCCTTATCTTGAGGTAATACTTCAGCAATTACATGAGTAATACCCGCTTGTTTTGCAATATATTGAGCAGTACGACGATTATCACCTGTGAGCATCCATACATCAATACCTTGAGCATGTAATTCTTTGACAACATCAATGGTTTCTGGACGTAATTCATCTTCTACAGCCCATAATGCACTGATAACGCCATCTACAGCGAGAACTGATACAGATGCACCTTGTTCTTCATAATGTAAAATATCATCTTGTACTGTAGTTAAATCATAGCCCAATTCAGACATCCATCGGCTATGACCTAGTTGTACAGAAAGGCCTTGATAAGCACCTTGCAATCCTTTACCAGGTACATCACCGAAGCTTTCAAGTTCTACAGCTTTACCTTTATAACCATGATCTTCGCCATAATAAACCATAGCCTTTGCAATCGGATGAGATGTACCACTTTCAAGAGCCATCATAAGGGACATATTTCTACTTTCATCACCATTATAGTTTTTGAAAGCCGTTACATCAAGAACACCTTGTGTAAGTGTGCCAGTTTTATCCATAACGATGGCATCGAGTTTACCAGCTTTTTCAAGATATTCTGCACTCTTGATAAGGACGCCATGCTCCGCGCCTAAGCCAGAGCCTACCATGATAGATGTTGGTGTAGCGAGACCAAGTGCACAAGGACAAGCGATAACAAGCACTGCTGTAGCATTAATGAGAGCTACATTAATAGAGTCGCCCATAATGAAGTACCATACGAGGCCGGTCAAAACAGAAAGGCCGATAACAGTAGGCACGAAGTATTGAGCTACGATATCTGCAATACGTTGAATACTTGCTTTAGAGGTTTGAGCTTCCTCTACGACCTTGATGATTTGAGATAGCATTGTATCAGAGCCGATACGTTTTGCTTCCATTGTGAAAGCACCGCTCAAGTTAATAGTCGCACCGATAACATCAGATCCCACTTGTTTTTCTACAGGCAAACTTTCACCGGTAAGCATAGCTTCATCTACAGTAGAATAGCCTTCAGTAATAGTACCATCTACTGGAATTTTTTCGCCTGCACGAACTTGTAAAATATCACCTGCTACAACCTTAGATGTAGGAATATCTACGAACTCACCGTCACGCAATACATGAGCTGTTGCTGGTTGCAAGGCAATCAATTTTTGAAGTGCTTCAGAGGTACGCCCCTTGGCAATTTCTTCTAAAAGTTTGCCAACAAGAATGAATGTAATGAGCCAAGCTGAGGTTTCAAAGTAAATGCCATGAGGCCCAAGTTCTGGATGGAACTGCCAATTATAAATACTGAATAGATAAGCAACAGTCGTACCCATTACAACGAGAACATCCATGGTAAGGGCGCCATTCTTTACCGCACTCCACGCACTCTTATAGAACATAAGGCCAGGGCCGAACTGAGCAATGGTAGCAAGAATGAACTCTACCCATACTGGCAAGGCTTGAATGCCAAAACGATGTAATGTCATGTTAATCATCATCGGTACGGCCATACAAGCAGCAATGATAAGACGCGTAATATGAGGTTTTAAATTAACCTTTTCTATTTCTTGCTTCGTTTCATCTGCCTCTGTAGCACCGAAACCAATATTTGTAATGGCATCAATAACTTGTTGTGATTCTACATTAGAACCGTCTTTGTATTCAACGCTGCCTTTACGAGTGAGTAGATTAACCTTTACAGATTCTACACCATCAATCTTCGAAACGACGTTTTCAACGCGCTTTACACAAGCAGCACAATGCATACCTGTTATATCAAACTCTTGCTTCTTCTTACTCATCATATCACTACTTTCTACTTGAATTTTCAAAAATATACGTTTCTATATATCTATATAAGTCAGAAACTCATAGTAGACATATCATACATCGCTAACAGAATACTTTATAAACACGTATAGTTTATTATATGAACACATTTACATAAGTATGAATTCATACGTGTTTATTCCATAATAACATAAATTTTCATTACGTCAATATCCTACTAAATCTAGAGGACTATTCCTTTTTTATAGGGGATTTAACATCTCCCCACCTATACACAACATTCATAAATAGATTATAATAAAGTGATGATGAATAAACATAAACGTTGATTCCAAAGGAGGTGAAACTATGTGTGAATCAATAAGCCCTATAGTAGAATTTACTACAGTAGCGAAGGAATTTCGCCATGAATATGTTGTGGAGAAGTCGCGTTTTATCACAACTATATGCCCTTGTTCTACAGAAGAGGAAGCGCAGGCTTTTATTGGACGTATCAACAAAGAATTTTGGGATGCACGCCATAATTGTACAGCCTTTGCATTAGGACCAAAACAAGAACAACAGCGCTCTTCTGACAATGGTGAACCATCTGGTACAGCAGGCAAACCTATGTTAGAAGTACTCAAAAAAACAGGTATTACCAATGTAGCGGTCGTAGTAACCCGTTATTTTGGAGGCATCAAATTAGGTGCAGGTGGTTTGATTCGTGCATATTCACACTCCGTTGCGGAAACCTTACGTCTTGCCCCTAAAGAACTACACACAACACGAACTCAGCTGCAGGCTACCATCGACTATGCCTTATATGGAGCCATTGAAAGATATGTGCAAGATCAAAAATTGCATTATGAATCAAACTTTGGTGAACATGTAGATATAACCATCTTAGTGCCACCAACTGATGTAGAGCGCATACAAAAAGAGCTCCAAGACATGAGTCATGGAGCTGCTACTTGTACTATATTAGATTCTATTGAAGTGGTGCTACCGCTAGAACAATAATCTAACTGATACACACATAGTAATTAGTTTTCACTATTAACTAAGCCACTTACGCCTTGACTAAGTTCATGACGTTTTTCTGTAGTTAATGGATGAGGCCATACGCGTTCAAGTTGTTTTTTACGACTAACACCTGCATTATGTGCAGTCATTAATCTACGTGCTTCCCAGTTACGAATTGCTTTACTTAATGTTCTTTTTACTACGCCCATGATAGTACCTACTTTCTTAATCACTATTATTATATTAAAAATTGTGATAAGGATAGAAAGTTTATTTCAAACACATTATTCTTTCTCTTTCCTTGATGAATATAGTATATACGCTATTTTATCAAATGTGAAATTACTGTTACTTAGTTCGTTATAATTTTTATTTATCTTATTTTGTGTATAATAGGGAGATTCTATGGATACATCTTACTACCACAATTTTATTACCCTCGTTCAAACGGGCAATATGACTCAGGCCGCAGAGATTCTTCATATTACACAACCAGCTTTAAGTAAACAATTAAAGTATTTAGAAGCTGAATTTGGAGCTCAACTCATAAATATCAAGCGCGGCCAACGAGGATCAAACTTACAACTGACTGATGCGGGCAAAATTTTTTATCAAAAAGCCCAACAATTATGCTCCATTGAAGAATCAACATACAATGCAGTACAACAGTTGAACTCACGTATTGAAGGTACATTGCGAATCGCTACGTCTGCATCGCGCTCCACACCAATCGTACAACAATACTTACCAGCCTTTTCCATGAAATACCCATCAGTTCACTTCGAAATCTACGAAGGACTAATGACTAATGTGGTCAATCAACTTATTAATGGTAATGCAGAGCTGGGAATTGCAAACATTCAAATGGTAGACACTGATAAATTTGATATCCTTCTTACTCAAGAGGAACATTTATACGCTATTTTCCGCCGTGATGTATTCTGGATAGATCGTGAACATGATACCATCACATGGGATGATATCAAAAAGTGTCCTTTATCCCTCTCTGGTGGATCTGTGCGAATGATTATGCAGTCTAGCTTAACTGACATGGATCAACTGAATGCTGTTGCCATCACTACAACTAAGAGCTCTGCCATCGAATGGGCATCCTCTGGGAGAACTGTGTCTTTAGTTCCTATGGATGCAAAAGAGCTCATTAACCATCGTAAAATGGCCCGTATCAAATTGCCAGAATTCTCAGGCGATTTTAAAAAAGCATTTATTACGCTTAAAGGCCATGCTTTATCCCCTGTAGCACAGCAGTTTATTGATTTCTACAAAGCATATGTATAAGCCACACTATACTAATTCATATAGTATGGTATTTATAACTTATCGTATGAGATTTTGTACAGTTATGAACATTAATACAATACATACAAAAAGACCTAGTACATAATGTACTAGGTCTTTTTATCTTTATATGTTGTAAACCATCTAGTCTATAAATATAAACATATTGTATTAAAGTTCTATCAAATATAAACTATTATTTCTCTTGATGTACAGCACCTACTATATCAGTAATACTATTAAGATTATATTGTTCCACATAATCACCCATCTCACGAGCAATACGTGAAATAGCCGTTGGATCAACCATCGTAGCAGTGCCAACTTGAACGGCTTGAGCACCAGCCATCATGAATTCGATAGCATCAGTGCCAGTCATAATACCGCCAAGGCCCATAATAGGAATATTTACCCCTTTATATACTTGATGCACCATGCGAAGAGCAACAGGTTTAACAGCTGGCCCAGATAAGCCACCATAAATATTCCCCAATACAGGTTTACGACGATGGATATCTATGGCCATACCGAGAATTGTATTAATAAGACTTACCCCGTCACCGCCACCAGCTTCTACAGCTTTAGCGATCTCCACAATATCTGTAACATTTGGCGACAGTTTTACAATAACAGGCTTATCTGTTACTTTACGAACAGCTTTTGTAACTTGTTCTACTACCTTTGGATCTACACCAAAAGCCATTCCTTCACATTCTACATTTGGACACGATACATTAACCTCTAGGCCTGCAATACCGTCTACAGATAAGGTCTCTGCCATCCATGCAAATTCATCAATTGTACCTGCAGACATATTAGCAAGCAATGGTACATCGTATTTCTTGAGGTCCGGTAAAATATCTGTCACAAAATGTTCTGCCCCGGGATTTTCGAGGCCAATACAGTTTAAGACACCAGACGGTGTTTCTGCGATACGAGGTCCAGGATTGCCGTGACGACCTTTAGGTGTTAAACCTTTTACAGATATAGCACCTACTTCATTGCTAAGGTCTAAATAACCAGCATACTCAGGACCATTACCAAAGGTACCAGATGCAGCAATAATAGGATTTTTCATCTTAATCCCGCAGTAATCTACAGCAAGCTTTGGATTAGGCGTAACGGTGTTATTTAAATCGCGTTCACTCATTAAAAGAACACCTCCTCAGCTGGGAATACAGGACCATCTTTACAAACTTTATAACGTTTGCCACCGGCACCGTCACAAGCGCAGCCTAAGCAACCGCCTGTACCACATCCCATGCGTTCTTCAAGAGATACTTGGCATGGTACATTGAGCTCTTTAGCAACTTGTGCGACTCCCTTCATCATCGGTGTAGGACCACAAGTCATAACAGATGTGAACGTATTAGCGTTAATAAGTTCTGGCATGATCGCTGTAGGGAAACCTTTCGTACCTACGCTACCATCATCAGTCGTGATGTGTACTTTAACAGGCGTATCTTTGAATAGATCTGCCCAGAAGGTTTCGCTTTCATTTCTAAAACCAAGAATAACTTGTGCCTCTTCCCCTTCTTTCAAATGGGATGCGATACATAGCATTGGTGCAATGCCAACACCACCGCCAACGAGAAGCATATTCTTAGATGTTACAAATGGTTCCCCTAGAGGTCCTAAACAATCTAGTGTATCGCCAGGTACGAGACGTGTCATAATTTCAGTCCCCTTACCTACGACGCGATACAAAAGGGTAATAATACCCTTTTGTGCATCGAATCCAGCATAGCTAATAGGGCGACGCAATAATGGCGCCGTAGAGTCCGCTACGCGAACATTACAAAACTGTCCTACCTTTGCTTCTGCTGCTTGTTTTGGTGCGTGAATATCCATAATCCACACATCAGAGCCTATTTGCTCATTGCGAACGACTTCGCCCTGTTCTACATATCCACTCATGGTTTTACTCCAATTCAAAATCTTGTAATGCTTCTACATTGTAGTTAGCATCATCTTTACGATTAGCTACAACGCGCAATACTTCACGTGCTGTATCGAGACTTGTCAAACATGGTGTACCCATTTCTACAGCAAGACGACGCAATTGGAAGCCTTCACGTTCAGGGCGTTTACCTGCCGTCAATGTGTTAAGTACAAGATCTACTTTATCTTGACGAATGTGGTCAGCACAGTTGTCATCACCTTCAGAGATTTTGTTAACTACCTTGCAGTCAACACCATGTTCTTTGAAGTATTTACCAGTACCGCCAGTTGCTTCGATGTGATAGCCCAATTCGATGAAGCCTTTTGCCAATTGGCTAGCTTCCTCTTTATCGCGGTCTGCTACGGTCATAAGAATTGTACCATCTTCTGGGATACGCATATTGGCACCATTGATAGCTTTAAACAATGCTTCAGAATAAGTACGACCAATCCCCATAACTTCACCAGTAGATTTCATTTCAGGTCCAAGAGCGATTTCTACAAGGCCCATTTTGGAGAAGGAGAATACAGGTGCTTTTACAGCTACATATGGTTTATTAGGTACAAGACCGAGTGGCAAGCCCAAATCTTTTAAGCTTTCACCAAGAGCAATGCGTGTTGCACATTCTACCATATTGATGCCTGTAACCTTAGAAATGAATGGTACAGTACGGCTAGAACGAGGGTTAACTTCGATTACGTTAAGTTCACCATCAGCCACGATATATTGGATGTTAAGTACACCTTTGACATTAAGGCCAATTGCAATACGGCGTGTATAATCAACAATTTGATCGATAATTTCTTGACTTAAATGTTGAGCTGGATAAACGGCCATGGAGTCACCAGAGTGAACACCGGCGCGTTCGATTTGTTCCATAATGCCAGGGATACAAACATCAGTACCATCGGAAATAGCGTCAACCTCTACCTCCATACCAACCATGTAACGGTCGATAAGTACTGGATGTTCCTTAGATGCTACTACGGCTTCCTTCATGTATACATCGAGTTCTTTATCGTTGTATACGATTTCCATGGCACGACCGCCCAATACATAGGAAGGACGAACGATTAATGGATATTTCAAGTTTTTAGCAGCTGCTTGCGCTTCTTCATCAGAAGTTACAAGAGCACCTACTGGACGAGGAATACCAAGTTTTGCCAATAATTCATCAAAACGTTCACGGTCTTCCGCCATGTCGATGCTATCTACGGATGTCCCGAGAATTTTTACACCGCGCTTAGCCAATGGACCTGCCAAGTTGATAGCTGTTTGACCACCAAACTGAGCAATAACACCAGCTGGTTTCTCTTTCTCGATGATTTCCATTACATCGTCCACTGTTAATGGTTCGAAGTACAAGGAATCAGAAATATCAAAGTCAGTAGACACTGTTTCTGGGTTATTGTTGATCATAATAGATTGGTAACCCGCTTTACGAAGTGCCCAGGAGGAATGTACGGAGCAGTAGTCAAACTCTACGCCTTGACCGATACGAATTGGACCGGAACCAAGTACGACAACGGATTTTTCACCTAATGGTTTAACTTCGTCTTCTTGTGCATAAGCACTGTAGTAGTACGGTGTTTTAGATTCGAATTCGGCAGCACATGTATCTACATATTTATATGTTGGAAGAATGTTCCATTCTTTACGTTTTGCACGAACCTCTTCTACAGTTGTATTAGCATAACGGGCGATAACAGAATCAGTGAAGGAATAACGTTTTGCTTTGCGCAATACATCCTCTGTTAAACCATGTTCAGCCAATGCCTTTTCTACATTAACAATGTTTTTGATTTTTTCAATAAAGAATGTATCAATTTTTGTAATGTAGTGAATTTTCTCTACACTAATGCCCTTGCGAAGTGCTTCTGCTACAACATAGATACGTTCATCATCTACTAAATGTAAACGTTCAATCAATTGTTCCATAGACTCATGAGAGATTTTCTTTAGCTCAATATGGTCTAAACCAATTTCCAAGGAACGAATTGCTTTAAGCAAGGAGCCTTCCAAGGAGCGATCGATAGCCATAACTTCGCCAGTAGCCTTCATTTGAGTACCCAATGTGCGGTCTGCCAAATTGAATTTTTCAAATGGCCAACGTGGGAATTTCGTTACTACATAGTCCAGAGTAGGTTCGAAGCACGCTTTTGTTTCACCTGTTACAGCATTTGTAATTTGATCCAATGTCATGCCTACTGCAATTTTTGCAGCTACCTTCGCAATTGGATAGCCAGTTGCTTTAGATGCTAATGCAGAGGAACGGGATACACGAGGGTTTACTTCGATAACGATATATTCATTGCTATTTGGATTCAACGCGTATTGTACGTTACAACCACCTTCGATTTTCAAATAACGAATAATTTCTACAGAAGCAGTACGAAGCATTTGGTATTGAATATCGTTCAATGTTTGGCTTGGTGCCACAACAATGGAGTCACCAGTATGTACGCCTACAGGATCGATATTTTCCATATTACATACGATGATACAGTTATCTGCACTATCGCGCATTACTTCGTATTCGATTTCTTTCCAGCCTGCTACAGAACGTTCTGCTAGGATCTGGTGAATTGGTGAAAGTTTCAAACCACGGCGTGTAATTTCATACATTTCATCTTCATTATGCGCAATACCACCACCAGTACCGCCCAATGTGTAAGCAGGACGGATAATGATAGGATAACCAATGCGATTAGCAAAGGCTACCGCTTCTTCAAGATCGTTAAAGATATCGGATTCAGGAACTGGTTGATTGATTTCCTTCATCGCTTCTTTGAAGAGTTCACGGTCTTCTGCTTGTTTAATAGCTTCAAGTGTTGTACCTAGAAGTTTTACACCGTATTCTTCTAATACGCCAGCTTCAGACAATTGTACGGCCATATTAAGACCTACTTGGCCACCCAATGTAGCCAATAAGCCCCAAGGGCGTTCTTTTTTAATTACTTCTGTTACGAATTCAAGACTAATCGGTTCTACATATACGCGGTCTGCAATATCTGTATCGGTCATAATTGTAGCAGGATTGGAGTTAACCAATACTACTTTATAACCTTCTTCACGAAGGGAACGGCATGCTTGTGTACCAGCATAGTCAAACTCTGCAGCTTGGCCGATAATAATTGGACCAGAACCAATTACAAGTACTTTTTTTGCTTCTGTGGTCATATTATTTTCCCTTTCTCATTAAGTCTTCAAATTCGTCAAATAAATATAGATTATCAGTAGGTCCTGGGGATGCTTCTGGATGATATTGTACAGAGAAGATAGGTAATTCTTTATGACGCATACCTTCTACAGTACCATCATTTACACTGCGATGTGTAATTTCTACAAAGTCTGGCAAGGAAGTATCATCTACTGCATAGCCATGATTTTGAGATGTAATATATACGCGGCCTGTACGTAAATCTTGTACTGGATGGTTAGAGCCCCGGTGACCAAATTTTAATTTAAATGTTGTACCACCATAGGCTTGAGCCAATACTTGATGGCCCATGCAAATGCCGAAGATAGGCTTTTTACCGAATAATTTCTTTACTTCTTCTACAGCATAGCCAAGATCTTGAGGATCTCCAGGGCCGTTAGATAAGAATACACCATCTGGATTTGCTGCCAATACATCTTCAGCCTTAGCATCTGCAGGGAATACTGTTAGACGACAACCAGCTGCTTCTAAAGAGCGAAGGATATTTTCCTTTACACCATAGTCCATTACAGCTACATGGAACTCTGCATTTTTATCGCCACGCATACCTTGCCATTTTGTAGTTACACGCATAACTTGATCTGTTGGCAAGTCTTGTTTAAATAATTTTTGAATATCTTCCATAGGGTAATCAGAACGTACAAGTACGCCTTTCATTACGCCATGGTTACGAAGTACACGTGTAATAGCACGTGTATCTACATCATAAAGGCAAGGGATGCCGTGTAAACGAAGATACTCGCTAAATAAGCCTTCATTTTGCCAGTTAGATGGGAAATCACACAGTTCTCCTACGATAAAGCCTTTACAATATGGTTTAGGGCCTTGAGTAATAGCATTCAATGTACCATAATTACCGATCAAAGGATATGTTAATGTAATAATTTGATCCGCATAGGATGGATCAGTCAAGATTTCTTGATACCCTGTCATACCTGTGTTAAATACAACTTCGCCTACTGTTGGAGCGCCACCTAATAAGGAACCTTCAAACACGGAACCATCTTCAAGAACTAACTTGCCTTTCATTATAAGACTACGCCCTCCTTCATAACTACTTTGCCATCAACTACTGTGAGTTTGGCCTTACCTGTAACAGTCATACCATCAAATGGGCTGACTTTGCCTTTTGTATAGAATTTATTTCGATCTACTGTCCATTCTTCAGTTGTAGAGAATACAGTAATATCTGCTGGTTTACCAACTTCAAGAACACCTGCATCAAGACGCATTAATTCAGCTGGACGTGTACTCATATAGTACACAACTTGGTCAATGCTGAGTTTATCTGGACCATACGCATTGGTAATAACCGCTGCTAAAGATGTTTCGAGACCACTGAAACCATTAGGAGCACAGCAGAACTCATGGTCTTTTTCTTCATATGCATGCGGTGCATGGTCTGTAATAATTGCATCGATTGTGCCATCTTTCAAGCCTTCTAATAATGCTTGACGATGATCTTCGGAGCGAATTGGAGGAGCCATTTTAAACGCTGGATTGTATTCGCGTAAATATTCATCTGTGAAAGATAAATGTTGGCTTGTAACTTCACATGTTACATTAAGACCTTTTGCTTTTGCGCGACGAACCATGTCCACTGTATTTTTACTACTTACGTGTGCAATATGAATGTGACCGCCTGTCATTTCAGATAACAAAATATCACGAGCAACCGCTAAATCTTCAGCTACTGCAGGACGACCAATAACACCTAGTTCATAGGAAACGATACCTTCATGCATATGACCATTTTTAGTCAATGTAATATCTTCTGCATGGTCGATAACCATTTTATTAAACATGGAGGAGTATTCTAAGGCACGACGCATAAATGCAGCATTTTCTACATAATGGCCATCATCGGAAAATGCTACTACACCAGCTTCAGCCATATCGCCCATTTCAGCAAGTTCCTTACCTTCAAGACCTTTGGATACAGCACCAATAAATTCTACTTTCACAACGCCAGTGAGTTCAGCCTGTTTTTGTAAACCTCTTACAAGTGCAGCATTATCTACAACTGGGTTTGTATTAGCCATAGTGACTACACGTGTGAAACCACCAGCAGCAGCCGCTTGTGTACCAGAGTGGAAATCTTCTTTAGCTTCTTGGCCTGGTTCACGCAAATGTGTGTGAATATCGATAAGACCAGGTGCTACGATAAGACCTGTTGCATCATATACTTCAGCGCCTTCAGCACTCAAGTTTTGACCGATGGCTGCAATTTTACCATCTTTTACGAGAACGTCTGCTACTTCGTTTTGTTTTTTTGCCGGATTAACTACCGTACCATTTTTAATAAGCAAGCTCACTACCGTCACCTCCGATAATAGTTAAGTACAATACAGCCATACGTACAGCTACGCCATTACGTACCTGTTCTTGAATTACGGATTGATCAGAATATGCTACATCTGGTGCAATTTCAAGGCCACGGTTCATAGGACCTGGATGCATTACCATCACATCATCTTTAGCCAATTTCAATACATCATTGTTAATACCAAAGATACGAGCATATTCTCTATTTGTAGGATACAACGCAGAATGAATACGTTCTAATTGAATGCGAAGTACGTTAACCACATCTGCATCAACTACTGCTTCACGAATATCGTGGTGTACGGTAACACCTAATTTTTCGAGCTCTGGATATACCATTGTACGAGGACCAGCCAAATGGACTTTAGCACCCATTTTTGTAAGTCCATAAATGTTAGATCTTGCTACACGGCTATGCATAATATCGCCTAAGATAACAACTTTTAAGCCTTCAATAGATTCTTTTTTCTCTAAAATGGAGTACATATCTAATAATGCTTGTGTTGGATGTTCATGAGCGCCGTCACCAGCATTGATAATAATAGGATCTACTGCTTTTGTGGCATATAGAGGAGCCCCTTCTGCACTATGACGCATTACGATAGCATCTGTACCCATATAGGATAATGTTAGCAAAGTATCACGGAAGCTTTCACCTTTACCCATGGAAGAACCGCTAGGAGAAAGATTGATAACGTCAGCCCCTAAATATTTGCCGGCTAATTCAAAGGAACTACGGGTACGAGTACTTGGCTCCATAAAGAGGTTAACAATAGATTTCCCCTTTAAAACCGGAACCTTCTTGTCATCAGAAAGAACGATTTTCTTCATTTTTTTTGCCACATTTAAAATCAATTTGATTTCTTCAGGTGACACATTTTGCAAACCTAATAAATGTTTGCCTTTTAGGCTAACTTGTCCCATGATTTCCTCCTAACTCACGTAACAAAAAAGACCTTTTGCCCAGGGCAAAAGGTCAAATAGTTTGCACAAAGAAGCCCTTATGGGGCGCTTCAACTATATTCCTTTCTCAGCCTCTCTGGACTAAATTAAAAGGTTTTGTAATATGCAATGGTCTCTCGTACCATGGATGCATTTTCTTTATTTATTGTACTGAATCTCCTCTTGAAAGTCAATGTGAAAGCAAAAGTTCATAAGTATTTTAAAAAGAGGACAAACCCTTAGAAGTGGCTTGTCCTCTCTATACTTCACCAATTGTTTCCTTATAATCAATCTATAATTAGATACAAATAATTTTCATTATTATAAGCTAATATTAGTGCCCCATAGGATATAATTTTGGTGGATTTTGATCATCATTTTGTTGATCTTGCTGTGAACTATAAGGAGCTTGACCTTGTTGACCATTAGTCATTGGGTTTTTCTGTGCATATTGTTGATTTGGTTGTGGTTGACGTTGGTCACGACGACGTGTATTTTGAGATGCAGTCGGTCTAGGTTTAGTCAACTCATCAATAGATACAGCATTTGGAATAGTTACACTTGGTGTATCCTCATGTACATCATCAAGTTCACTGAAGGAAGGTCCTGTTTTAGCCGCTTGTGCTGCCTTACGTTCTGCCTCAATTTGTTGACGTGCAAGTTCTGCGCGACGACGAGCATTTTCTTGTTGTTCTTTGACACGTTGAATCGCTTCAGCTCGCTCTTTTGCTTTACGTTCAACTTCGGCTTGTGCAAGAGCTTGCTGACGTGCTTCTTCCGCTTTGCGTTCCGCTTCTAAGTGAGCTTGATAACGTTCTTCAGCAATGCGTTTTGCCTCTGCTGCTTGGCGTTCAGCCTCTGCACGTTCTGCAGCCAATCTAGCTTGCTCTGCTTTACGTGCCTCAGCAGCCATACGTACTTCTTCGGCTTTTCGCGCTTCTTCTGCTCGTCTAGCCTCTTCTATGCGGCGTGCTTCCTCTGCTCTCCGAACCTCTTCTGCTCGTTTTGCTTCCGCTGCAATTCGAGCTTCCTCTGCCTTACGAAGTTCTTCTGCTCGTTTTGCTTCTGCTGCAATTCGAGCTTCCTCTGCTTTACGCAATTCTTCCTGACGTTTTGCTTCAGCAGCAACGCGAGCTTCTTCAGCTTTACGAGCTGCTTCAAGTCGTTCTTGCTCGGCCTTGCGTTGTGCCTCAAGTCTAGCTGCTTCTAAGCGACGTGCTTCTTCTGCGCGGCGTGCTTCTTCAGCCATACGAGCTTCTTCAGCTTTACGGGCCGCTTCAATTCTTGCCTCTTCAGCCTTACGCGCTTCTTCTGCACGTTTAGCCTCTGCTGCAACACGAGCTTCCTCTGCTTTACGGGCCTCTTCGATTCTTGCCTCCTCAGCCTTTCTCGCTTCTTCTGCACGACGTGCTTCTTCAGCTTTTCTTGCTGCTTCAATACGTTGTGCTTCTAATGCTGCTTTTGCTTCTGCCGCTTTACGAGCATCTTCTTGGCGTTTCGCTTCTAACGCAGCCTGTTCAGCTGCACGTTGTGCTTCTAATGCCGCTTTCGCCTCTGCAGCTTTACGTGCTTCTTCTGCGCGGCGTGCTTCTAATGCTTCTTGTTCTGCTTTTCGCTGTGCTTCTAAACGCGCTTTTGCTTCAGCTGCTAAGCGTTCTTCTTCAGCTTTTTTTGCCTCTAATGCTGCTTTTTCTGCTGCCCGTTGTGCTTCAAATCGAGCCTTGGCTTCTGCGGCTTGTCTAGCTTCTTCAGTTTTACGAGCGGCTTCAATACGAGCCGCTTCTATTCTACGTTCTTCTTCAAGACGTTTCGCTTCTGCCGCTACACGAGCTTCCTCTGCTTTACGGGCCGCTTCTAAACGATCCGCCTCAGCCTTTCTTGCAGCTTCAATACGCGCCATTTCTGCTTTACGTTCTTCTTCGGCCTTACGTGCTTCAGCTACTTTTCGATCAAGCTCAGCTTTTCTTTCAGCTTCTAGTCGTTTAGCTTCTTCTGCTTGGCGCATTTCTTCAGCTTTTTTAGCTTCTAATACAGCTTTTTCTTTTGCAGCTTGTGCTTCTTGAGCCGCCTTCAATTCAGCAGCTTTGCGATCAGCTTCAGCTTTTTCTGCCATTTTACGCTCAATTTCAGCATGTTTGGCTTCTGCAGCCTTGCGTGCCATTTCTGCTTTTTCAGCAGCTAATTTAGCTTCTTCTGCTTTTTTACGAGCTAATGTTTCCTCCGCTTCTTTTGATTTTTTAAGTTGAGCTTCTTTTTTAGCTTCAGCAGCTGCTTTATCACTTAACTTTTTAGTTTCTTCATGAGCGATATTCTCTGCCTGCTTACTAGGTGTCAATGTGGATTTTGTAGTATCTACAGTACCTTTATTGCTATCTTTACTACCTATAGGACCTACCGGAATTTGCGTAGTCCCTTGAGTTGGATGACCTAAACTATCTTTTACATCCTTAGGAACATTAACAGCAATAGTTTGATGTTTTTGTGGATTCGCAAGAGATTCAGGAATTAACAAGAACCGTATCGGCAAGTTAGATGCCCCTGCAGGCATAAAGTTTAATGTTAATAAATCACCTGCGTTATAGTTACCCATGATGCGACTATCTAAAATAGTTCCATCCCCTAGTGCAGTAATCCCATCAGCACCACCGATATGATAGGTACGCGTATCGGTTTGACCTCTACGGGCACCTTGTTGATGAAGTGCTTTTACCGTAAAGGAACCAGAATAGGGACCACCAAGAGGGTTAAAATACAATCTAAATGGTTCATTACCTTTTGTAGGAATTTTTAAAGTATATGAAACACCATAGTTACCACGGTCACGAACAAATGCTTTATTTTGCATTTCGTCTACACCATTGATAAACATATCTTCACGGTCATTACCGATTTCTACAAAAGCACCACCTAATGCCGTATCAAATGGTGTAGTAACCTCCATATTACGCTTAGACCCAGTATAGGTACCGCGCAACTGAATTTCATCAATAGGTAAATTTTTAGCCCAATGAGATGCATCAATGGCATCCATCCCCATAGGCAACATCATAACACGAGCAAAGATTGGTGCCTCTGTTTTAATATCTACGATACCGGTAAATAATGCATCTTGATATACTGGTGTATTTTCCAAATCACTAAAGATTAATTGGCGCTCTTGTGGCGGAATACTTAGCGAATATAAAGGTCTCGCATTGGGACTTTCATCTAAAGGATTCTCTAGGTCCTTCCGGGATAAATCACGACCAGCAGCGAAATAATCTGGTGTAGCCACAGATTTTAACTGTCTCATCACATGAACAGTATTGGGATACGCCGATTGATTCTCCAATACGATAGCAATCTTATGGGGCTTATCCATTTCATTTACATGGTAAAAATAGATACGACCATTTCCATTAATTGTACCTGCACTAAGCGTACCACCTACTGGTCCTACATATTCAGGGCTATCTGATAGTAGCAATGTATCCGTTTGAGACACCAAACTTGGTGGCAACGGAGAAAACTGAAAATATCCAATTGATTGTAAATCTATATCACGAGCCTCTACATGGCCTGTAAGAGCAGCCATGGCGGCCATCGCTGCGGCTACACAATATTTTGATTTATAAGAAAACATATATTAATACCTCTATATTTCTTCAAGCCCCATAGGGTCATACGTAAGTGCTAATGCTTCGATTTTCTTTAAGCGATGTCCAATACCCGACTTAGATAATTCGCCATCCATCAATTCTTCAAGTTCTTTCAGACTCGCTTCTGGATTGTCCCATCTCAATCTTGCTACAATTCGCAACTTTTCAGGCAACTCATCAATACCAATTTCTCTATCGATAATTCGAATAGCCTTTACCTGGCGTACTGCAGCATCTACAACCTTTTGCAAATTTGCAGTCTCACAGTTTACTTGTCGATTAATTTGATTTCGCACAGTTTTCATTATGCGCACGTTTTCAAATTCCATCAGTGCTGATTGAGCACCCATAATTTGCAAGCAATTCGTTACAGCGTCCCCTTCTTTAAGATATACTACGTACTCTTCCTTACGCTCAGTCAAACCTGCATGAATATGAAATAACCGCAATACATGTATAATTTCCTTTGCAAAATTCTCATTCCCCGTCATAAACTCGAGATGATAGTCGCTTTGTGGCTTATTAACAGAGCCACCGCCTAAAAAAGCCCCCCGTAAAAAAGCACGTCGTGCCTCCATAGATTTAAGCCAACTACGAGGAATTTGTTCAGTTACAGGCCATAAAGCAAGATCTTCTAACGCCTGTCGCCCTTCTATAGATGGCTCTACAGATAAAGTATACATATTTTTCTTGCGCAAATTTAGTCCTTGTCGTACTAATACATTGGTAGGTAATTCATATTGTTTTTTTAATATGCCTAACAAGCGACGAGCTACTGCATTATTTGCAGTAGCCAATCTAATACCAACAGCCCCCTTCATCCCCAGAATGATAGATCCACCCATGCGCAATAAGCAAGACGCTTCAATTTTCATGGCCAAATCTGCATCACTAGAGGATTCATATTGGCATAATTCATTTTTTACATCTTCAGCAAATGACATAGGTATCCCTTCTCATTAATGATCATCTCGTTGGAGATAATATTCTAGGATATGTGGTTCAGTATCTGATTGCATAGCATGCACAATATCCATAATTACTTTACCTAACCGTTCAGGATCATGAACAGCCGGCTTTTTAGGACTTATCAATGTAGCCCGAATCGTGCGTATTCCCTTTGCTTGTAGCTTCTTAGTATCTAATGCTACAGGCTCTGAACCTACAGCACTATATTGTTCTACCATTTGAATTGGTAGTGGTCCATCATTAGCAAGTACAGTATCTACAATGCCTTCACCACCATGTGCAATGAGAGCCTCCACATGATCACTTAAGGTATAATCTGTAGTTTCGCCAGGTTGAGTCATAACATTAGCAATGTAAATTTTATTTGCCTTACTAGCGCGTACATGAGATGCAATTTTATCAGTTAACAAATTCGGAATGATACTTGTATATAAGCTACCTGGTCCAAAGATGATAACATCTGCTTCATCGATAGCACGTAACGCAGCACCTTCTGGTTTTGGCTGTGCTGGCTCACTATACATATGGCGAATGCGTTTACCAGAATTAGGAATATTACTTTCACCTTCTACGATAGTACCATCGGTCATCTCCGCTACTAATTTAATGAACTCAGTAGACGACGGAATTACACGACCTCGTACACGCAACAATTTACTAGCCGCTTCAAGCGCTTCCTCCACATCGCCATCATATACTTGAGCAAGTGCTGTGATAAAGAGATTACCAAAGCTATGACCAGATAGCTCGTTTTCCCCTTCAAAGCGGTAGCGGAAAAGATTTTCCATAACCCCTTCTTGTTCTGCTAATGCGACCAAGCAGTTTCGCAAGTCACCAGGGGCAATCATTTTAAAATCTTCCCGTAAACGACCTGATGAACCACCATCATCAGCTACTGTAACAATAGCTGATAAATTAGATGTGTGTGTTTTCAATCCACGCAATAGATTAGACAATCCTGTACCACCGCCGATAACAACGATTTTAGGACCTTTATCAAGTCGTATATTTTGGAAGATAATATCTGATACCTTACTATCAGGATTAGGCAATACAGCACGAATAATCGTTTTAATAACCTTACTAGTGCCGATTAGCATTAGAACGGCACCTATCGATAATATAACTGCACCCACAGCAATGAGCACATTATAATTGTAAAAGCCCGTCATATTATAGGAAAAGGCCAGTACAACATCTTCAAGAACGGCAAGCCATTGATAGTTAAACATCAAGGAAATGCCAATGATTAAAAGACCTACACCACAACTAAATAGGGCAAGCCAACGTTTTATATTTAGGCCCGGTATAAGCCACCGAAACCATCTTTTTCGCAACATAAGAACCCCTATCTAGTTACCAAGTGTTTTAATTTCATGAGGATTATAATCTTCTTCTACATTATTTTTCATCATATCTCGATGTTCTACAGAAACACGATACCCCTTTTCTAATAGATGGGAATATAATGCTTCTGCCATAGCTACAGATCTATGCATACCGCCAGTACAACCTACAGCCACGATAAATTGAGACTTCCCTTCTTGTTCATAATTAGGCACAAGAAAATCAATAGTATCAAAATAACGGTTTTTAAATTCCTCTGTAACTTCAAAGGAATGAATATATTCATTTACAGCTTTCACACGACCTGTTTTATGACGGAAATCTGGAATGTAGAATGGATTTGGTAAGAATCGAACATCCCAAACCATATCCGCATCCAATGGTAATCCATATTTAAAGCCAAAGCTTACAACTGTAATAGACATGCCATGACCTTCGTCTACTTGAGTAAAGCGAGTTTTTAAATACTCTTTCAAGCTAGCTGTCTTCATATTCGTTGTATCAATAATGAAGTCTGCTTTATGTCGTACAGAATTTAATATCTGACGTTCTTCTTTCAAACCTGTAGTGATCATCCCATCTGGAGCCAGTGGATGGCTGCGACGACTTTCTTTATATCGTCTAATTAACGTCTCATCTGTAGCATCCATAAAGACAATTTCATAATCTACCTTCATTTCTCTTAATGTTTCAAGAGATGATGAAAGAGCTTCAAAGAATTCACCACCGCGAATATCTACGACTAAAGCTACACGGTTTGTACGTTCTCCACCTTGTCGACAAATTTCACTTAGCTTAGGAATAAGTACAGGAGGAATATTATCAATACATAGATAGCCCATATCCTCTAATGCTTGTAGAACTTGAGTTTTGCCGGCACCAGACATGCCTGTAACAATTAATAAACGAAATGCTTCCATAGTTTTACTCCATTATAAAAGATTCTTTTCTATCCAGTGAGCTACACCATCTTCATTATGATGACCACATACTTCATTAGCCACAGATTTTACATGTTCTGTTGCATTTGAAACAGCTACCGAATATCCCGTTTCACTTAACATAGAAATATCGTTATCTGCATTTCCAAAGGAAACTATATTTTCAAGACTAAGATTATTATCTAGAGCTAATTGAGCTAATGCACGCCCTTTTGATACATTCGGTGCAGTGATTTCGAGGAAATCTCGTTGACTACGCACTAATGTAACACGATTACCAACTAATGGGGTCAAGATATCAATAATTCTATCGATTCCTTCCTCTGTATCGATAGCAATGAGCTTATTGGGTTCTGAAGAAAGTGTATAAATTGTATCACCTAAAAACTCAGCTACAGCCCCTGTTTGCTGTTCATAATGATCGGATTGCCAATTTTTATGATGACATAGTAAATGATCATCTACATACGATTGTATATGCCAACTATATTGTTGGCCGAGTTGAAAAACACGATATACGACATCTATAGGAACAGTTTGTTCAAATAGCTTATATCCCGTTTCTAACTCCTGGATTAAACCACCAGAGAACAATATCATAGGAACATTGCCAAGTTGTAATGCTAATCCAATTGGTTTTGCCGTTTGATACATGCGTCCAGTAGCAATTGTTATACCAATTCCCTTCTGCTGCAAGCGATGCAATACATCAACCGTATATGCAGAAACTGTATTATCACTTCGAACTAATGTCTCATCACAATCGATGGCTACCATTTTTATATGAGAGAAAGAAGGATTCATTCTTACCTCCTTCACAAGAAAATCTAATACTCTTTATTATACCATTTATAATACTTATATAGATAGAAATATACAGTAATCCTCTATCAAAAATATTTTACACCTCCCAGTAATAAAGCTAATAAATGATCAAATTAAAGATAAGTATAATTTGTATATAAATCGATCTGTAATTATCAAAATTGCATAATAAAAGGTATTCTATATCAATTTATTATAGGAATCTATATTTTATTCATAAAAAAAGAGACTCCCGAAGGAGTCTCTTTTATATGGTTAACTATCAAATTAGAATTTGTAGTTAAGGTCTGCACGGTAGAAGTCGTTAAGATCGTTACCAGCTTGGTCTTTCCAGTCGAAACCGTAGTAAGCGGACAAGCCAACGTTGTTTTGCAATGCATAGTCAACAGTTGCCAACCAACCTTTGGAGTCAGCACCGTATTTTTGGTTCCAAGTGGAATCAATGATAGGAGCGTTTTCTTTTTGGTTGAAGTATTGACCTTTAACACCCCAAGTACCTTGTTTTGCGATGTTGTAGTTGCCATAACCAAGACCTGCAGTCCAAGCTTGAGAATGATCAACATGGGAATCTCTCAACCATTCGCCACCAACCCAAACTTTGTCGAAATTAGCATTAGCGTTGAAGCCATAGATATTTTTGTAACCGTTAGAACCGTCTTGGTTTACACGATCGTAGAAACCACCAACCATAGTGTGTTTACCTACTTTACCGTTCAAGCCAAGGTAAGTGTTAGTTACGTTTTGTTCTTTACTTAAGCCAGCTGCTTCACCGGATACCATGTAACCGTAAGCTGCTTGAGCTTGGATTTTGTCGTTGCCAGCGTTCAATTGAGCACCATCGAAAGTACCATCAAATGCTAAGCCGCCACCGATAGTTTGGCCGAAACGACCAGCTTTCAAGGATACGCGTTCGCCGAATTTATGGTTTACATAAGCGCGGTCGATTGTAGCGTTTGCATTACCACCGTTTTGGGAGTTGCCCAATTCGAAGTTGCCAGAAGTTAAACGAACAACTGCGTCAGTGCGATCGTTTACTTTTGCGTTGAATTGTACACGTGCACGAGCGTCGAATTTGGATTTAGCATGTTCAGCATCTTGGTAACGAAGACGAGCATCACCAGTAACTTTTACGTTACCTACGCGGTCTTCCAAGCGAGCTACACGAACGCCCAAGTTGTTCAATTCGTTGGAGAATTCATCAGCCAAACGGTTGATCATAGCTTGTTGTTCAGCGTTAGCACGGTCTTGGTTAGCCATAGCTTTAGCTACCATTTGAGCCATTTCGTAACGAGTGATGTTGTTTTGGCCTTTGAAAGTGCCATCTGGGTAACCGTTAACGATACCAGCATTTGCCAATTGGGAAACTGCTTGGTATGCCCAAGAATCTGGAGTTACATCGGAGAATGGGTTAGCTGCGAATGCAGTAGTTACACCCAAAACTGCTGTTGCTGCAAAGATTGCTGCGAATTGTTTTTTCATAGTTGAATTCCTTCTTTCTGAAAAATAGAAATATAAAATGTTACAAGTCATAACATTCACATTCTACTCTGTTCTTCAGAA
Source organism: Veillonella dispar (assembly GCF_900637515.1). Classification (NCBI taxonomy): domain Bacteria; kingdom Bacillati; phylum Bacillota; class Negativicutes; order Veillonellales; family Veillonellaceae; genus Veillonella; species Veillonella dispar. The sequence continues at coordinate 1,459,147 of NZ_LR134375.1, forward strand.
TAAGAATTTCTGGGAGTGTCCACGTTTCCTCGCCACATTCTACATCGAAGTTCTTCGTTTCATGTGTTTGTTACTTCTTGTAGGGTGATATTAGCATAACCAAATTTTCGTGTAAACCCTTTTTTCTCAATTTCATTCTCATTATAAAAATTTTATAATTTAAAATGCCCTAAAATTCACTTATTATCTACGTTTATGAGATATATTTTTTTTTACTAAAAATATCAAATTTATCTTTTTTTGTATTAAATGAGATTTGTTATCATATATATTGTTAAGTATTTCTAATTAATAATATGTCTATTAATTAGAAAAAGCTATTTTATGCATAAACAGTTCATAAACACCTCATACAATATATTGTGGAATAGATCAATATACATACTAATCAAATAAATTTTTATCTTTTACTATATTTAGATTTATTTTACTATATATATACTATTATATACAAAAGAAAATATTATCTCTTTATATACAACAAAAAAAGACTTCCGAAGAAGTCTTTTTTTGTTTGTGAGGGAATTAGAATTTGTAGTTTAATTCTGCACGGTAGAAATCGGAAAGATCATTACCTTTTTGGTCTTTAGAGTTGAAACCATAACCTGCAGATAAGCCTACGTTATCTTGTACTGCGTAGTTTACGCTAGCCATATAACCTTTGTAACCATTAGATGTATTTGTTAAGTCATATGCTTGATCCCAAGTGGAACTTACGATTGGAGCGTTAGCTTTTTGGTTGAAGTATTGACCTTTTACATCCCATGTACCTTTTTTAGCGATATCGTAATTACCATACCCAACACCTGCTGTCCAAGCTTGGGAATCATTTACGTTGGAAGCTTTCAACCATTCACCACCAACCCAAACTTTGTCTTTACGGAAATCTGCATTGAAGCCGTATACGTCTTGGCTATCAGAGTTAACTGTAGAACCGTTATGATTCAAGTTGCCGCTAGACAATTTAGAGTAGAAGCCACCAACTGTGGATTCTTGACCAACTTTACCTTTAACACCTACATATGCAACGGAAGGATTATCGGATTTGGAGTTGCCATCAGCAGCGCCTGCCATCATGTAACCATAAGCACCTTGTACTTGAACTTTATCATTACCTACGTTCAATTGAGCACCATCAAATGTATCATCGTACATTAAACCGCCACCAATTGTTTGTTGGAAACGACCACCTTTAGCAGATACGCTATTACCAAATTTGTGATCTACATAAGCACGATCGATTGTCGCATCAGCACCTTTTGTGGAGTCACCGAATTCGTAATTACCTTTTACACGAACAACAGCTTCAGTTTTATCATTAACTTTACCATTGAATTGAACACGTGCACGTCCATCTGTTAAGGATTTGCTGTTTGTTTTATAAACTCCTTTATCTTCAGAACCTTGGTAACGGATACGAGCATCACCAGTAACTTTTACATTACCTACTCGATTTTCCAAACGAGATACGCGTACGCCCAAGCTGTTCAACTCGTTGGAGAATTCATCTGCCAAGCGGTTAATCATTGCTTGTTGTTCTGCATTAGCACGATCTTGGTTAGCCATTGCTTTAGCTACCATTTGAGCCATTTCATAACGAGTGATATTGTTTTGGCCTTTGAAAGTACCATCTGGGTAACCATTAACGATACCAGATTGTGCTAATTGAGATACAGCTTGGTATGCCCAGCTATCTGGAGTTACATCAGAGAATGGGTTAGCAGCGAATGCTGTTGTTACACCTAATACTGCTGTTGCTGCAAAAATTGTTGCGAATTGTTTTTTCATTATGAATTCCTTCTTTCTTATAAATAAGAATTTATATTACCAGAAGACATTCACTGTATAAGTGGTATAACTATGAAAGAAATATTAGGAGTGTCCACGTTTCCTCGACTATATTTTCTATCACAGTCTCACCTCTTTTTTAGTGGTGTCTTTCTGTGATTAGAATATATCACCGTCCAAATTTTTTGTAAAGCATTTTATACAACTAAATTTGATGAAATTTCTTTCATGAATAAAAATAAGCTTATAAACATAGATTTTATCTATATTTCTTAAAATTAAATTTTACACAATTTCATTTTATTTCTTAAAAATATGACAAAATTAGACACAAAATTCATGATTTTTAATTATTATAATTAATATAAAGTATATATATTAATACATATTTCTAATATATTGCTTTCAATACCTACTATTAAATAGAAAAAGCCTCCCTATAGTAACACTATAGGGAGGCTTTTATAAGCATTAAATTGCATAGGATACAAAACCTAATACGTGATCAACTGGAACAGGACCGATAAAACGACTATCGCTAGAGTGATTTCGATTATCCCCCATCACAAACACATGCCCTTCTGGAACTGTAACAGGTGTAGAGCGTGTATAATTCATTATTGTATCTTTAGTATATGGTTCTTGTAATTGTTCACCATTACGCCATACATGACCATCTTTAAACTCTAATACATCGCCAGGACGACCAATAACGCGCTTAACCCATACATCATTTGTTTGAGCAGCTTTGTTAAAGACAGATGCATAGTTCATTAATGGTTCTTCTACATCATCTACCCAAGTACGTGCACGATTAACACGACTATCAATGATTACAATTTGTCCATAATTTGGCATTTCATTCATAATATGATGCCACTTCGTTACAATTAAATATTGACCATTATGTAGTGTATCCTCCATTGATTCACCAGATACCCGTGTTGGTTGAATCAAGAAGATATGGATTACCATAGCAATAACCAATGCTAATACAATGGCATAAATCCAATCTAATATTTCTTTTACTATTTTATTACTCATATTAACCCCTTAATGACCGTTTTTTGTAAATCTACCACCGAATACATCATGTACATCCTGAATCGTAATAAATGCCGATGGATCTACTTCATAAACAGTATTTTTTAACCTCATAATCTCAAGTCTTGTCACCACAGAGTACAAAACATGTTTAGGTTGCTTTAAATAGCCCCCTTCACCATACATGATGGTAACACCACGATTTAGGTTCGCATTTAATGCATCTGCAATTTTTTGGGAATTCTCTGCATCTGTAATAATCATGACCCCTTTAGATTCATCAAGGCCTGTAATTGTAATATCAATCATCTTATAGGCAATGAAGTATGCAATCAAGGAGTACATAGCACTATTCCAACTATATACAAAACCTGCTGCGCCAAGAATAATAAGATTCATGGCCATTACGATTTCACCTACAGAGAAGGTAGAACGTTTATCAAATATGATGGCTACGATTTCAGAGCCGTCCAAAGAACCACCGTTACGTATAATGAGGCCTACCCCGATGCCTAAGATGATACCACCAAAGATAGATCCTAAAAATGGATCCGATGTAATCGGTGTGAAATCATGAGCAAAGGTTGAAAAAATAGCCATCCATACGATAGAGAACAGTGTAGAGAATGTAAAGTTTTTACCGTTAGCTCTATAGCCAATATATAAGAAAGGCAAGTTAAAGAGTACAACAAAAATACTGAAAGAAACTCCTGAAAGCTCTGCAGCCATCAAGGAAATACCAACTACACCACCATCGATGATGCTATTCGGTACTAAAAATAAATCTAAGCCTATAGTATAAATTAAGGCCCCTAAAATCATCATTAAACAACGCATAATAAAGTTTGACCAGTTATGCGTTGAAGTTTCATTTGTCATGCACTTCTCCTTTTCCGTACAACTGCTCCATAGCATGTAATCTTTTTTCTTCTAACTCACTAGCGTCTATGCTGTCCCCTTGTATATCATTAGCAGCTTGACATAACTGTTTTGTATACCGTAAGCCAATAACAAAGGCTGTTAAATCGTCTACTGGCTCCGGTGGGAATTGCATAGATGTAGGGATTATCTTACGCCACCCTGTAGGAGGATTATATTTCCAATATAATTTACGAGCCTCCTCTGTGCTATGCGATTCATCAATTAAGCTAGTAGTAATCCTGTGATTTCGTCCAATTTGTTGAAGAGATGGATATAAATATTTATGATTTGTACCATTTCCACATACGATATGAACAATACCATAATATTCAGTTAATGTACGTTCAATTTCATCATTGAACTGTTTTGTCATAATAATTTTACGACACACCATAGTACCAGACGGTGTTACAATTGCTACACCAGTTTTCTCATTGCCTGGATCTACAGCTAAAATGTATGTAGTATCAGTCATATAACTATCCTCGCTTTAAATACAGCAGTTATATTTTAACACAAAATAAAGGTCTTATGTAAAAAATTACATAAGACCTTTATTTAAAGTATATAAAACCAAAATACTATTTCTATTAATAAGCTGGCATTTTTGCCTTATCATTAAAGACAGGCATTTGAGTAATACGCAACTTAAGATGTACAGGACCAGATGAATATGTATCACCGTCAACATATGCTTCTACATGAACCTTGCCATGTATAGTAGCAACACGTCTAATAGCAGTAAATAAATCATCCCCTGGTATCGTTCCAATATCACCAGATAAGGAGTCTGGAATTATGCCTTTCACTCTCGCCTTTTCATTTACTTGCTTCAAGAATTGAAGCATAGCTGATTGAGCATTAGGCCCACCATCCATTACAGCAGAATGGATTACTTCTCCATTTTTATAAATAAATTGTTGTGGATATACTTGGATAATAGCCACTGCAGGTTCGCCAGCAATGATATTGCCAGCCGCTACAACTTGAACGACCATAGGTGTCTTTGCACTATTAAGCTTTTGTGTAGCTACCTCAATATTTTGACGCTCTACATATACAACAGCTTGCCCTTGATCTTCGATACCAAGGCGGCGTAGCACCAATTTATTTGTATCATCAATAATATTTTTGATTGCTGCTTGGCTATCTTCTTCACTTAAACCAGGTCGAACAACAGCTTGTGCCAATAATTGATCAACTTGGAAAAGAATAGTTCCTTCACGCAAATGAATAATGCCATTTTGCAATTGTTCTTGTGTTGTTTGTAAATCCTTAATATGAGCTTCCATCTTAGCTCTTGTTGCTTCTAAGTCAGCTAACTTTTTAGATACTTCATCATATGAGGCTTGAAGTGTTGCTAACTCGGCTGCAGTCGCATCTTTAGCAGCTTGTGCACTAGCTAACTCCGCCTTGGTAGCTTCAACTTCACTGCGAATTTGCTCTATTTCAGCCATGCGTTCTGCTAATTCTTGCTTATTTTGCTCAAGCAATGCTTGACCACGAATTAGCTCTTGCGTCTTAGCAGCCACCTCATCATTGAGTTGCTTCATATCTGCTCGCAACTGGTCCATTCCAAAGAGTGCTGTTCTTACACTTTGAGAAGTAATGGTTAATACCCCTACTGTAGCAGCAGCAACTAATAAACCTGTTACGATAGTAACAATAATCGATGTATGCTTAGGCCTTAATCCAAAGAGGGACATGCGACGCTTACCAACCTTGGTGCCTAACTTATCCCCCATGTAGGCAATAAGTCCACCCATAAGGGCGATAATAATTAATATTTTAACACCTACTAACATCGAGTCCCTCCTTTCCTAAGATTACACAATTATTTTGTTCAAAAATACGATATTTCGTAAGTCAAATTTATTTCTTTATACGCTAAGTTACTTGGATACACGCCAATTTAAATATAAACCGGCAATGATACCTAATGTATCTGGAATTAATGCGGCAAATACAGTCGGCAATGCACCACCTTTACCTAATGCACCAGCAAATGTCATCACACCATAGTAGATAAAGATGATTAAAATACTGATACCAAAGCCAATAGATGAGCTAGAGCGTTGTTTTTGAAGGCCTAATGGAGCACCTACAAGAGCAAATACAAAGCTAGCTAATGGAATTGTAAAACGTTGGTACATTTCCATTTCTAGTTTATTTGCATTCGTATACGCCGCCTTATACGCTTTAATTTGATGACGTAATTCTTTGATTGTTAATTCTTCTGGTTTACGTTGATCTTGTTGAATATCCTTTGGTGCAGATTTAATTGGCAAGGATTGCTCCTTGAATTTCATTGTACGTTCTACACCATCACCGGCGGAAATATCATAAATGATGCCGTTTTGCATCACCCAATATTGACCATTCCAAACGGCAGTATCTGCATTTTCAACCTGTTGTAGCTTGCCACCTTCACCAAATTGTTGCACCGTAATCATGCTTAACTTTTTAGTTTCTGCATTGTAGCTTTTAGCATACATCAATGTACCTAAATCATTACCATTCATCGTTTTTAAAACGATATGATTTTGTGTTTGAGGTGATGCATTTTTCATAATCTGTTCCCGTACAATTGTTTGATACATATTATTTGTACGTGGTACAACAAATTCATTAAATGCGACAGCCCCAATTGAGATGATGAGAGCGATGATGTATACCGGCATCGCTAAACGTAAAAAGCTAAGACCACCGGCACGCATAACAACAATTTCACTGGTGCTACTCAAACGACTAAATGTCATAAGAGAAGCCAATAACACTGACATAGGGAATGTTAAGATAACAATGCTTGGTAAAGCCAATACAAAGGCTTTCATAACAAGCAATAATGGAGCCCCATATTCAGTAATATATTGAGCAATTCTAAACAATGTACCGGTACCAATAAAGATACTGGTAAAAGCAAATACCCCAAATAGGAACGGGCCTACAAAGGCTTTTAGTATATATTTATCTAATAATCTCATAGTCCCCTCCTATAATCTAAAGTTATCCCCTAAGTAATGCTCACGAGCAATTGGATTGTTCGCGATTTCTTCAGGGGTACCTTCTAGGAGGATTTTACCACTACTCAAAATATAAGCCTTGTCTACAATCCCCAATGTTTCACGTACATTGTGGTCTGTAATCAAAATGCCAATACCTCGATTTTTAACATGCAAAATAATTTGTTGAATATCAGCAACCGCTATAGGATCGACACCAGCAAAAGGTTCATCGAGAAGAATAAAATTCGGTTCTAATGCAAGACAACGAGCAATTTCTACACGACGACGTTCACCGCCAGATAGTTGCATGCCCATACGATCCCGAACGTGACCAATATGAAATTCTTCAATGAGGGATTCCACAATCGCTTCAATTTCATCAGACTTCTTTGATGTTGTTTGTAACATTGCGCGAATATTATCCTCAACGGTCATAGAACGAAAGATTGATGCCTCTTGTGGAAGATACCCAATACCTTCAGCAGCGCGTTTATACATTGGAATATTCGTAATATCCTTGCCATCAACGGTAATGATACCAGAACTAGGTCGTTCAATGCCTACAATCATATAGAATGATGTAGTTTTCCCTGCCCCATTAGGACCTAGGAGCCCAACGACTTGCCCCTTATCAACGCGTAGACTGACCCCGTCTACTACATTGCGCCCGCTAAAGGTTTTGACTAAGTTTTTGGTTTCTATATACATATTTAATCCTTATTGATTTGGAACAATGATAAGTGTACTACGGCCACCTAATGTTTCAGCAGAATCATCGGCAAGACGGATTTTAAGCTCTGGTGCATTGAGCACATTACCATTTTGAACAGCATGAGCAGAACCAGATAAAAGTACAACGCCATCATTTTGATTTGGAGTTTGTGTATAGGTAGCACGTTCTGCAGAGCCAGATACGTTTCGTTCTGGGTTAGAGAATGTTACATCCCCTTGTGCCACTGCACGAATTTCTTTTAGCCAACCTTCTACTTGATTACCTGTCAATGTAGTACCTTCTGCAATCAAGCGAGCATTGCCAGATACAAGGCCATATTCTGTATCTGTGTTATATTCAACTTTATCGCCAAAAATTTGACGATCACTACGTTGTAAATGAACACCACCATTAGCAGTGAACTTATTGTTATTGTAGCTATGCACTGATTGTGCAGACATAGCCATATCAGTACCAATCATGGATACGCCACCATCAAGATTTGCTTCTTGAGTTTTTGTATTGTACCAACCATTGGCACCAGTCATTGTTTTATCAGCTTGTGTAATTACCACATTACCGTTTGCATCAGCACGCCCCGTATTGCCATCATAAGATAATGTATCCGCGCTAATAGTCAAAGGATCATTTGCGGCCCAAGCTGTAACAGATGCTGTCATAAGCATAGCTAAGATAGCCATACCAATCTGTTTTTTCTTATTCATTATATTTCCTCGCATTACTTCTTCGTTAACTTCGCATTACCAATAGCTTTAATTTTCTTCAAGGACATGTTGCCTTCAAGTTTATCACCAGTTAATGTTATATCTTTACTGTTATAAGTAAAAGCAGATTTAGATGTCAACGTTTTTGTCTTATTATCAAAATGAAGTGCATCGGTTTTAAACTCAGCACCATCAGTATTAGTGGCGGTAACGCCTTGATCAATATCGAGGGAATTACGATCGCCTGTCAATACGGCATGAGGTGCTGTAATTGTTGTCGTAACATCATCTTGATAGAAAAGACCTTTTAAATTAGTCAGGACAATAGCTTTTGTACGTGGGTCATATTCAATCTTTTCAGCTGATAAAGCCCACACTAGCTTGCCATCTTTTTCCTCTTGTAAGTCAGCTCCTTGGAAGTTAACAAGTTGTCCATTCTGATTTTGAGTGGTACTAACATCACCAGAGTCTTTCATAATATATACGATAAGACCAATCAGAGCCAACACTATAGCGGCCACAATGGCAATTAATTTTTTATTGTTTTTCATGTGCCCTCTCCCGTGCAGCTACCTTCTTATCATAATCAATAATTTGATCCATCTTAGTCATCCAACGATGTTGGAACCATAGCCACTCATCTGGATGTTCCTTAATAAATTCTTCTGTAACGCGTACACATTCTTCAGTCAAGCGGTACATATCTACATCTTCATCACCTGTATCAACATAATGTAAGGCTGGTAAAATATGTACAATATGACCACCTTCAGGCTTACGAGATGCAAAAATTGGAACTACTGGAGAGCCAAATTTTTTTGCAAATGTAGCTGGTCCTATGACCGCTGAAGAGTCCTGCCCCAAAAACGGAACAGGTAAGCCATTAATATAACCATCTTGGTCAGCTAAAAAACCAAGTAATTTTTTCTTTTTTAATGCCTTAGCAGCAGAAACGATTTCATTACCACCGCTAGCAAACACATCAAGACCTACCATCTCACGATATTCATTCATGAGACGTGTAAATTGTGCATTAGGTTGTTTCTTAACAATTGTAGTAGATGGATATCCATGAGCAGCCATGGCAGCCCCCATCCATTCCCAGTTGCCAACATGTCCAGTAAGAACAATGACACCTTTATCTTCAGCGATGGCTTTTTCTAAATGTTCTACGCCTCGCATTTCAATATGTTTATTGATAAAGGACTTTGTCAGATTTGGCATATATAAGACTTCCATAACACTGCGGCCAAGATTTTTGAACAATTTTTCAATTAATTGCTCTGCCTCTTGATCATTCATGTTCATGCCAATCTTTATATTTTTTATACCTCTAAGTTTTTGCTTCTTCGCTATGAGGCCATATACTGGCCCTAGACTAGCGCCTATGAGCAAAATGAGCTTGTATGGCAGGCGGCAAACAAGCCAGCTAATGCCTTTAACTAAATGGTATTGCCATTCGTTATTCATTCTGCCCACCTCCTTATTGTCCATGAGCATGGGCCTCTCGTGCATAATCTGCTACAACAGTTTCCCATAGTCCTTGTTTCTTCAAGATATATTCTACAGCCCCTCTAACGGCACCGTGGCCTCCATTGACAGTAGATATAAATTTAGCTAATTGTTTGACCTCTGGTACCGCATTATTGGGTGCCATCGGTAATCCTACAATTTGAAGAGCTCCTAAATCATTTAAGTCATCCCCCATATAGGCAATTTCCTCTAAATTGATTTGATGCTCTTTACAGAGATTTCTTAATGCTTCTGTTTTATTGGCATGCCCCATAAGCAGTGCATCAAAATGAAGCTCTTTAGCACGTCGCTCAACCATAGGAGATATCCGTGCTGTAATGATTGCAAGCTTAAGTCCTGCTTTTCGAGCTGCCGTTAATCCTAGGCCATCTTTCACAGAAAAAGACTTAAGCTCTTCTCCACTCGATGTATAGATTAGAGTTCCATCAGATAGTACGCCATCAACATCAAGAACAATCCATTGAATATTCATTATACAATGCCTCTACGCAATAAATCCGTAATATGAACAATGCCTAGACATTTATTATCTGTATCTACAACTGGTAATACAGTAATAGGGCGCGGTTGATTTTTCTCCATTAAATGAAGAGCTTCTGCCGCTAATTTATCCTTTGTAATTGTACGAGGCATAGATGTCATCATATCCTCTACAGGCCATTCTAGGAAATTACTACCAGAATCCAGGCCGCGACGAACATCCCCATCAGTAACAAGGCCTAACAAATGACCATCTTCATCAATAACATTAGTAGCGCCCAATCCTTTTTCTGTCATCACAAAGAGTGCATCTCGAACGGTTGCACCTTTGAATACCGTTGGATTATCTTCACCACCATGCATAATGTTTTCTACAGTCAACAATAATTTGCGACCAAGAGAACCACCCGGATGGAATACGGCAAAGTTTTCCGGTGTAAAGTGATGGCGTTCTAATAAGCAAACTGCTAATGCATCGCCAAGTGCCAATGCAACTGTAGTACTTGTAGTCGGCGCCAATCCCAATGGGCAAGCTTCACGTTCTACTTCAGCTAGCAATACAATATCAGAATTCTTAGCTAAGGTAGACTCTGGTTTTCCTACAACACAGATTAATTTAGCACCAATGCGACGTAAGGATGGCAAGATACTGATGATTTCGCCTGTTTCACCACTATTGGAGAATGCTAATACTACATCATCTTCTGTAATCATACCTAGATCGCCATGCACACCTTCGCCAGGATGCATGAAGAGTGCTGGTGTACCAGTACTAGCCAAAGTAGCCGCAATTTTACGACCAATATGGCCAGATTTACCCATCCCTGTACATACTACACGGCCCTTACAAGCCAAAATCATATTTACAGCATTTACAAAATTGTGATCCAAACGAGAACTTAATTCTTCAATAGCACGAGCTTCCTCATGAAGCACCTGTGCCGCTTGTTCTAAAATAGTCACAAATAACCGCCCCTAACCTTTTACGATTTTATCAATAGCTACTAAATCTTTTAGCAAAGCTTCAAAATTATCCAAGTATAACATGTTTGGACCATCGGATAATGCTTCCTCTGGATTATCATGTACTTCAAAGAACAGACCATCTACACCACTGGCAACGGCAGCACGCGCCAAGTTTGGTACGAACTCGCGATTACCACTGGATTTTGTACCTGCACCACCTGGTAATTGAACACTATGTGTAGCATCAAAGACTACAGGATAGTCAAAGGAACGCATAATAGGGAAAGATCTCATATCCACAACGAGATTATTATAGCCAAAGCTAAATCCACGTTCTGTAAGCATAAGATTTTCATTGCCTGTTTCTTTCATTTTATTTAGGACATTTTCCATATCCTTAGGTGCCATAAATTGACCTTTTTTTACATTTACGCATTTACCAGTTTTAGCAGCGCCGTATACAAGGTCAGTTTGACGACATAAGAACGCTGGAATTTGTAAAACATCCAGTACTTCTGCAGCAGGTTCAATTTGCTCAATGGAGTGAATATCACTTACCACCGGTACATTGAGTTCTTTTTTAATAGAAGCAAGGATTTTTAGGCCTTCTTCAAGGCCTGGTCCGCGGAAAGAGCCGTAGCTAGAACGATTGGCCTTATCAAAAGAAGCTTTGAAGATATATGGAATACCTAAGCGCTCACAAATTTCTTTTGCTCGTTTACCAATAGCCAATGTGCGATCATAATCTTCAATAACACATGGCCCAGCAAGGACGAAAAGACCTTTGCCGCCACCAACTGTAATATCTTTAATTTGAACTGTTTTCATTTATTTCTCCTCTTGCTCGTAGATTGCATTTACACGAGCTAAGTCTTCCGGTGTATCAACACCGATAAATCGTTTATCTGTAAGAATAACACGAATAGTATAGCCATTTTCAAGAGCGCGCAATTGCTCTAACGATTCTGTTTGCTCTGCTGGTGTTGGTTCCATCTTTGCATAATTTAGCAAGAAATCTCTACGATATGCATAGATACCAATATGTTTTAGTGGAGCACGTACAAAATCATGACGTGGATACGGGATTAAGGACCGAGAAAAATACATCGCATCATTGCGATTATTTAAAATAACCTTTACTGCAGATGGCTCATCGTATTCATCCTCTAAGAGAGGAGTCGCAACAGTTGCCATCTGTAAGTTTGGATCTTCTTCAAAAAGTTGAGCCAAGTCATCAATGAGTTTTGGCTCAATCATAGGTTCATCACCTTGAACATTAATAATGACATCTAAGTCTGTATAATGACTAGCAACCTCTGCTAATCGGTCAGTTCCAGTAGGGTGATTAGGATCTGTCATCATAACAGCTCCCCCAAAGTTTTGAACAGCAGAATAAACACGATCATCATCTGTAGCAACAATAGTACATTCCGTTTTTGTCGCTTGTGATACCCTTGCATAAACCCGTTCAATCATTGGTTTGCCCGCAATATCCGCCAATGGTTTACCTGGTAATCTTGTAGAACCATAACGAGCAGGAATAACGCATCCAAACTTCACAATAAAACCCCATTTCTGTTATTCGTGTATCTTATTATTATACACTAAATCTCTAAATTTTCTATGAATTCTTGCTTTTCAGCGACAAACTCAATCCCTATGGATAGCACGAGAATCGGTATTTTCAAGTCTTCAATTGCATGCAATTGACTCAGTTTCACTGCATCTTTTTCAGTGATACAAATAACATCCGCTTGATGAGCAAATGCCTCTTTCCAAATATCTACGACATCATCATTTTCAAAATTATGATGATCACCAAAAGGCATTGTATGAACAACATTGTACCCAATATCGGTCATCGTTTGTGTAAAGGATTGAGGATTTCCGATACCACTAACTGCCATAATTCGATGCTCTTGATACGCATCGACAGAAGAACCAGGTTCCCCATTAGCCCACTCTTCTAAGGTATACATAGATTGAGGCTTGTGGATTGTTTCATATACAGGTGTATTAGGTAACATATGCGCTAGACGCTTACGAATTCCAGAAACAACACCAGGCGCCACTTGATCGACCTTGGTCAGTATAATTATATTAGCTCGTTGTAAACCACTAAGCGGTTCGCGTAGTAAACCTCTAGGCAATACATGGTCATAACCAAATGGATTAGACGCATCAATGAGAACGATATCAATATCTCGGGCTAATGCGCGATGTTGAAAACCATCATCCATAACTAAACAATCTGCTCCGAGCTCATCTATAGCAATTTTTGCCGATAGAGCCCGTTCTCGGCCGATAATTACATTGGACTTTTGCAATACCTTAGCCAATAGCCACGCTTCATCACCACTGATAGATGGCTCTACTAACATCGTACCATCTTTGGAAATAATGATATTTTTCTTATTGTCCTCAGCTCGATAGCCACGGCTAAGTACGGTAGGATGAAGTCCTTTTCGGGCGAGTACATCACATATAAATCTCACCATTGGCGTTTTGCCAGTACCACCGGCAGTAATATTACCAACACTGATAACAGGCACGGTAACTCTAGTAACCCCCTTGCCCGCATCAAATCGAGCATTTCGTATGGATACAGCCTTTTCGTAACCTTTACTTAGAAAGCCCAAGCTAGAACGAGCTATATCACCTAATATGGATTGATTTTCACCACTAACGATGGATTTGAATAATGCTTCCCCACTCATAGGTGACTCCTCCTATTATGTAATATCATAGATGAATCTAATAAATCATATCGATCTTATGGAACAATATGGTGTTTTTCAAAGAGTTGACGTAACTCTTGTGTATTACGTTGTGTTGCACCGCGATTTTCACGAATAATATCAAGACAATTTTGACCCATTTCCGTTGCCAAACCTTTGTCTTTACATAAGCGCAACACCATAGCGGTTAATTCTTTACCATTCTTCACTTGTTCACAAGCATGACGAGAGTTTAATAATGCGAAAATCTCTTTGAAATTAAACATATATGGCCCCACAAGAATTGGTTTACCATGTGCTGCCGGCTCGAGAATATTATGGCCTCCAGTCTTCACAAGAGAACCGCCTACAAAAATAATATCCCCTAAGCTATATAAACGACCTAGTTCACCAATAGTATCTAAAACAACTACTGGTATCCCTTCATGAACTGGCTCTGTCATATCACTACGACAAATAGCATTTAATTCATAATGTTTCGCTAACGTTTGAACATCATGACCGCGATATATCTCACGAGGTGCAATTAACAAGCGAGCTTGAGGATATTCTTGTAAGACTTGTTTAAAGGTCTCAAAGATTGTTTCTTCCTCACCCTTATGTGTACTACCAGCAATGATGATTGGATGATTATTACCAAAGCCAAACTCTTCAAGAAGTGATTGTTTTTCTTCAGCTGATACAGTAGCATACGTTTGGTCATATTTCATATTACCTGTTACGGTAATATCAGATGTTTTTGCACCTAATACTTCAATATGCGCTGCATCAAATTTTGATTGCATACAGAAACGCTCAATGGAACGCAACATTTCTTTCGTGAACGCACTAATATATTTATAGCGTTTCATACTACGATCAGAAATACGACCATTAACCATCATAACAGGAATATTTTCTGATTGAGCGATTCGCAAGAAGTTAGGCCAAATTTCTGTTTCTACAAGCAAGATAGCAATCGGCTTAATAATATGTAAAATCTTACGTGTCAAATACGGCAAATCAAGAGGGAAGAAAATAATTCCTTCTGCCTCAGGAATGATGCGATGGGCCATTGCATGGCCTGTTGCAGTTACAACAGACACCACAACAACCGCTTCAGGAAATTCCTTTTTTACTTCCTTTACTAATGGACTAGTAGCTACAATTTCCCCTACAGAAGCAGCATGAATCCAAATAGCACGACGTCCTTCAATTTTTTTTAGTAGTGAGGCTGGCATATAGCCTGCACTCTGTTTGATACGCTCATAAAATCCATCTTCAAAGGCAAGGCGGTATAGAATAACCGGAATCAAGCCAATCCAATAAAATATGAGCAATACGTTATATATCCAGTACATGATTATCCTTTGTTGGAGAATTGAACGGAATAGAGATGATTGTACAATCCGCCATCAACAGCTAATAGCTCTTGGTGAGTCCCCTGCTCTACCAAGTGGCCTTGATTAAGTACAACAATTTGATGAGCATTTTGAACTGTGCTCAATCGATGGGCAATTACAAATGCAGTACGCCCTTTCATAAGGCGATCTAGCGCCTCTTGTACAAGCTTTTCACTCTCAGTATCTAATGCAGATGTCGCTTCATCTAGAATTAGAATACGTGGGTCTTTCAAAATAGCACGTGCGATAGCTACACGTTGACGTTGACCACCAGATAAGGAACTGCCTCGCTCGCCCACCACTGTGTCGAGACCATCAGGCATCTTTTCTACGAATTCAAGTACATTGGCAGCCTTAGCAGCTTCATATACTTCTTCATCAGTAGCATCTAATCGACCATACAAGATATTCTCTTTAATTGTGGCATTAAACAACACAGTTTCTTGTGGTACAAGCCCGATTTGTTCACGTAACGATTTAAATGTAACATCTTTTACGTCATAACCATCAATCGTGATAGCGCCACCCGTTACATCGTAGAAGCGAGGTAACAAATTCGCCAGAGTCGTTTTACCAGCACCAGATGGACCAACAAGAGCTACGCTTTCACCAGCCTTAACAGACAAAGTAAAGTTTTCGAGCGCTGTTTTTTCACCATCGTAAGAGAATGAAACATCTTTAAATTCTACATTGCCTTTGATAGATGGCAACGTAATAGCATCAGGTTTTTCCACAACGTCAGTTTTAGTATCTAAAATTTCAAATACACGATCAGCTGCAGCCAATGCTTTTTGAATATTGCCGTACACTTGGCTCAAGCGTTTAACTGGGTTAGACAAGTTGATTGCATAAATTAGGAACGCAATCAAAGAACCTGCTGTAATAGTCCCTGTTACTACAGAATAGCCACCATACCAAAGGATGACTGCCACCGCAATGGCTGCAGAAAACTCAACCATTGGACTTAACAAGCTAGTTAACTTAGTCGCTTTAATAACAGCTTTAAAGTTGCGATCATTTTCATCTTCAAAACGCTTCCGTTCAAAATCTTCACGAGCGAATGATTTTACTACTCGAATAGCGCTGATTACCTCTTGTAAAAGTGCTGTAATGTCAGCCACACGACCTTGTACATCATGACCTGCTACACGAAGCTTTTTACCAAATACATTTATAATTACTAGCACTACTGGAACTGTAATAAAGGTAACAAGTGTCAATTTCCAGTCAATAAGTAGCATAGACACGAGAGAACCGATAAGTGTTACAGATTCCGTAATAAAAGAAATCAAATTATCAACTACAGCAGTCTGAAGTGCAGCAACGTCATTAGTAAGATTACTCATGATAACGCCAGTCTTACGGCGATCAAAATAAGATAAGCTTAATTTTTGTAGATGATTAAAGATGGCCTCCCGTACATCGATGATGACACGTTGTCCAATGTAAGACATATTATAGGTTTGACCATACGTAGCAAAGCCACGAATTAAGAATATAAGAATGATAGACCCTACTATGAGGTTCAACATAAACATATTCTTATCATCTAATACTTGGTCTACTACATTTTTAATAAGCCAAGGCACTACCAAGTATGCCGCAGCTGCGACGATCATGCAGAACACTGCAAAAATCATACGCTTATAATAAGGCTTTACAAAATATAAGAGCCTAGAATAACTATTCATTACATTTCTCCTTACCGAGGTTATATACCAGTTCTGCTACGCGCTTTACAGCACCTGGTTCACCTAATTTATGATGTACTTCACGCAATTCACTACGCATCGCTTCATTGCGTTCCACATCAGTTAGAAGAGGTTCCACAAGAGATACAATAGCCTCAGGTGTCACTGCATCTTGTAATAACTCAGGAATTACTTCTTTGCCAGCTACAATGTTCGGCAAACCTACATGGGTCACATTGACGACCATCTTACCAATGCCATATGTAATTGGAGATACACGATACAATAAAATAGTCGGTAACTCCATCATAGCTGTTTCTAATGTAGCAGTACCTGATGCGGCTAGACATACATCACAAATCTGCATCAAATCATACGTATGATCTTCTGTAATCGTCACCGGCACTTTGTGAGCATCAATGAAAGTTTCTAATTCACTACGGTCGATGGTATGTGCGCGAGGCAAGAAGAATTGAATATCCTCATGGTTCGCCATCAACTGTTCGCCACTTTTTAACATCGTATCTAGCAAGGATAACACCTCTTGCTTACGGCTACCTGGCATGAGTAATACTTTTTTAGCATCCTTACGAGCTCCAAAATATTCCTCAGCCTCTTCTTTGCTCATCGTAGGATGTACAATATCCAATAGTGGATGGCCTACAAAGTCTACATCGCATTTATATTTGCGATACGCTTCTGCTTCAAAAGGAAATATAGATGCCACCTTAGTGACATACTTACGAATTGTATTTCCACGGCTACTATGCCATGCCCAAATCGTAGGAGCAATATAATAAAGAACGGGAATTCCCAATTTATGAGCTACAGCTGTTAGTTTCATATTAAAACCAGGATAATCTACACAGACGAGAATATCTGGTTTTTCCTTCATCATGACACGTTTTAAGTAGGTGCGAAGTTTAAAGAATTTCGGTAGTGATTTTACAATCTCTACAATCCCAATAACGCCTAAATTTTTAATATCATATACGATGCGAACACCAGCGCGTTCCATCAAGGTACCGCCCATGCCAAACATGTCAACCGAAGGATCTATTTCTTTCAGTGCATTAGCAACACTGGCTGCATGAGTATCACCGGATGCTTCACCGGCGGAAAACATGACTTTCATTATGCATCCTTTCTGGAATCTACAAACTCTTGGTCAACAGCACAGATAACAATACCATGACGGTTTGCCAAATCTAGTACATCTTGTTGTTGAACAAAAATAGTCTTTTCAGCCTCTACAGCAAGGACTTTACACCCACTATCAATCATGGACATTAATGTTTTTATCCCTACAGCAGGAACATCAAAACGAACATCTTGATTTGGCTTTTCCGTTTTAACCACAACCGCATCGCCACGACCTAATTCACCACCGCGCAAAATGCACTTATCAGTGCCCTCAATAGCTTCAATAGCCATAGCCGCTTTATGTTTTACAACTACTGTTTGACCAATATCAAGTCCACCCATTTGCTTAGCTAGTTCAAAGCCAAAGCAAATATCTGCCCATTGTTCATCAGTAGGCTGTGTTTTTGAAAGCACCCCCACCTTTGGCATAAATGGTTTAAGGTATACAGTTTGATCTAACACTTTAAACCCTTCTCGTTCGATTTCATCTACGATAGCGAGCATGATAGTGTCATCTTTACGATTTTTAAGGCGTTTAAGAACACCTAAGGTTTTTAAATCAGGGAATGTAAGACCTTTGAAGAGAATTTCCTTAGTCACTTTACCTAACATAGTTAATTCTTCAACGCCTTCTTTTTTCAAGGTTTTAAAAATCTTACCTAATTTGGCAACACCAATATCATAGAAAGCATCGGCCTCAGCCTTTAAAGCCGGGTCTACATCTGGAACTACACCGATAACCACTACCTCATGACCTAATACATGAGCAGCGCGCATGAATTCTACAGGCAAAACACCAATGCCTGCAATCAATCCTACCTTTGCCAAGACTATACCTCCTAGATGACCTACGGCCTATATATCAATGAGTGATTACAAATTTACAATACTTAATGCCTCAAAAAAGACATAATCATATACAATATATTGTACTATAAATAGGCATTTTTTACCATTAAAACACCATGTTTTATGCCTATTTCTTCAACATTTTAGTAGATTTTTTTTATTCCTCTTTTTACGTCTTATGAACGCAAAAAAACTTCAAATATTTTATCAAAATATTTTATATGTATGACCTAATGTTATAAATTTCACATCCCATTAAAAGCATGATATTTATTAAGTACATAAAAAGACCTCGTACATAGTACGAGGTCTTTTGAATTAGTCACGACGTGTACGCATAATACCACGATCGGCATTGCGTAAGAAGCGTAATAAATTTTCAATTTCTACAGAAGAATCAAGTTGCATTTCCATTTCTTCGATAGCCTTAGATAAACTAAAGCCAGAACGATAAATAATACGGAATGCTTGTTTTAAATCTCGGCGTACTTCTTCTGAAATGCCCGCACGAGACAATCCAACAGAGTTAAGGCCAATAACACGTGCTGGTTGACCATCAGCAATGACATATGGTGGAATATCTTGAACCACCTTTGCCATACCGCCAACCATTGCATTACGACCAATTTTAACAAACTGATGGATACCTGCAAGGCCGCCAATAACAACGCGATCTTCAACGATAGCGTGACCAGCAAGGCCTGCACAGTTACTCATAATTACATTATTGCCAACGATACAGTTATGAGCCACATGTGTACATGCTTGAAGCAAGCAATTATTACCTACACGTGTTTCTTCACCTTCTCCAGTAGCGCGGCTAATAGTTACGAATTCACGGATAACCGTTTCATCGCCAATATTACAATAGCTTTTTTCGCCTTTAAATTTTAAATCTTGCGGTTCCAACCCAATAGATGCATTAGGATAAATCTCACAACGCTTACCAATGGTTGTCCAACCACCAATTACAACATGTGCACCGATTTGTGTGCCATCGCCAATCTCGACGTGTTCGCCGATTACGGCGCCAGGACCTACGATTACATCTTTGCCCAATTTAGCATTTGGATGGACTATGGCTGTACTATGGATGTTGGATTCTGCATTTTCCATGCCTACAACTATCACTACAATCACTCCTCAATTATTATACAAGGGCAAACATGTATTCACCGCTAGCGCACAATTTGTCGCCAACATAGGCACGGCCTTCAACCTTACCCATTTTACCTTTGATTTTAACAATATCCACTTCCATGCGCACTTGATCACCAGGTTTTACAGGGTGACGGAAACGCACTTTATCAATACCTGTAAACATAGGTGTAAGACCGCGATTTTCTTCAGGATATAGTAATGCAATACCACCAACTTGAGCAATAGCCTCAGTCAATAGTACACCTGGCATTACTGGATTACCTGGGAAGTGTCCTTGGAAGAACAATTCGTTGAATGTAGCATTTTTAATGCCCACAGCACGTTTCATTGGTTCTAACTCAACGATGCGATCTACCAAAAGCATAGGATAACGATGAGGTAAAATTTCTAAAATGTCTTCGTGATTAAGAATCATGGCTGTGTCTCCCTTATTTCTTCCATTATACTGCGAGCCAATCTAGAATTTAATTCATGACTCGATTTTAAAGCAATTACATGACCTTCAATTGGTCCCAATAAGAATAAGTCGCCCATTACATCTAATGCTTTGTGACGAACTAATTCGTCGTCAAAGCGAGGTACAGACAAACACTTCTCATCATCATAAACTAAAGCATTATCAAGGTTACCACCTTTTGCAAGGCCCATAGCCTGTAATTGTTCTAATTCCTTCATAAATCCGATAGTTCTAGCAGCACTGATGTGTTCTTTAAAGTATTCTGGCGAAACTTCAAAATCACAATGTTGCGTGCCAAGTAACGGATGGCTGTTAATCGATGTAAATGTAATGCGATAGCCGTCATATGGCAAAATAACTACAAAGCGATCACCATCATAAATAGCGTGAGATCGTGTCACTTTATATACATGACGTGGCGCTGTTTGTTCTTGAATGCCTGCCTCTTCTATGAGACCTATAAAAACTGCACTACTGCCATCACCTACAGGAGGTTCAGGAGAATCCATCTCGATATAACAGTTATCAATATTCATAGCACTGAACGCAGCCATCACATGTTCTACAGTGAAAACCTTCGCTTCACCATTTTCCAATGTAGTAGCGCGCATAGTGTTCGTCACATTATCAATGTGTGCTCGCACAGAAGGATGACCTTCAATGTCCGTGCGGACAAACACAATTCCTGTATTTTCAGGTGCAGGTTTAAAAACCATATTTACTGGTTCACCGCTATGAAGGCCAATCCCTTGATATGAAACAGCCTGTTTAATTGTTTGTTGTGGCTTACTCATAAGAAAGTCCTTTCATAATCTGAATTCACGTTTACTATACACCAATATGTATTATACCCTATTTGCATAGGTGATACAAGAAATTTACCATATATTCAGTGATTTTGAAAGCATTTTTCACATAATTAAATTTATATAAATTTAATTATAAATACTGTATTATACACCATAAAAATAAAAGAGACTTTACTATGCTTAATTTATGCGGTATTTAAATCAATACTACATAAGTAGGCATGTAAAATCTCTTTATATTTATTAACTAGTGAAATACATCTGGAGGTGTTTCAATTTGTTCGCCATAGAAACGACGTGTCCACTTCCAACGATTGTGAAGCCAGAACCAATCTTCAGGATATCGACGAATATAATCTTCAATAAACTCATTTAAAAGAGTTGTGGTAACCGCTATATCACGCTTTTTATCATCTGTACGTTCCACATAAATTGGCGGATGTACCTCAATCTCATATTTTTCAGAAAACGGACTATAATGTATAGTCACAAAAATGATTGGTACATCTTGCATACGAGCTAATACAGCTGGACCTGCAGCCGTCAAAGTTTCATAACCAAAGAATGGAACAAGTACACCATCATCACCAGGATCCTGATCCATAATAAGGCCTAAGAAAGCACCTTTTTTAAGTTCATTGATCATTTCTCGTACACCAGTTTTATAGGTTACATGTTGGTGCATGATACGACGATATTCATTGATAAACTTGTCCGCATCACCATTCTGTTTCATTGCCACAGAAATCAACGGATACCCTTCCGAAGCAAGAACACCACCAAGGAGTTCCCAGTTACCACTGTGAACAGCGGCTAAGATTGCACCTCGACCATTTTCCAAGGCATCATCTAAGTACTCTCGATTAATAAACTCCACCATATCTTTGTATGCGCCATCCTTAATCTCTGGATAGCGTAATACATCAATAATCATGCGACCAAAGCGTGTAGTACTAGCTTTCGCAATACGTCGAGCTTCTTTTGGATCATCTGTAATATTACAGAATAGAATTTGGCCGATTGCTAGGCGCTTGCGTTTAGGCGGCACCGCTAGCCACGCAATTTCACCAAGCAATGTACCAATAGCATATTGCAAACCTTTAGGTAATAAGCAAATAAAGGCACTAAAGATTTTCATAAACCTATACATGGATTATTAGCTCTCCTTAAGCTGTGCTTTCAAAGCGTCAATTTCTTTTTGTAATTGTTTTACAGTTTTCACCATATCTGGCAAACGATTTTCATAAGCAGCCAATTTTAACCATTCTTTATGAGGTCTCATTGGATAGCCTGCCATAATAGAGTTGGATGGTACATTACCTGTAATACCAGTTTTACCAGCAAATTGTACATTATCACCAATCGTAATATGACCAGTACAACCAGTTTGTCCAGCAAAGATAACATGATTACCACATTTAGTACTTCCTGCAATACCAACCTGAGCGATTAGGAAGCAATCTTCACCAATCTCAACATTGTGACCAAGATGAACAAGATTGTCAATCTTCGTACCACGACGTACTAAAGTAGAGCCCATTGTAGCATTGTCGATAGTTGTACAAGAACCAACTTCAACATCATCTTCAAGAATAACATTACCAACTTGTGGTATATGTGTATGTACACCATTTTCTGTAGCAAAACCGAAGCCTTCGCCACCAATTACTGCTTTAGCACGTAATACAACGCGTTTGCCTAAAATACAATTTTCATGAACAATAGCACCAGCGTAAATATCAGAACCTTCACCAATACGCACATTATGTCCAATATAAACATATGGACGTATTGTTACATCATCACCAATGACTGCATTATCATTAATTACACAATAGGCACCAATAGCTACATTTCTGCCTATTGTTACATTTTTACCAATAATAGCTGTGCTATGCACTTCTCTAGGAACAACAACAGGTGGATGGAAGAGTTCTAACACTTGTGCAAATGCTGCTTTTGCATTATCGACTACGATTTGTGCTATCGGTGCATCTTTCACTTCAGATTCAACGATCACAGCACCCGCTTGGCATAACGCAATATGTTCAACATATTCACCTACTGCAAAAGTTATGGATTGTTTTACTGCTTGTTCAAAGCTACGTGTTTCAGTAATAACAATAGAGCCATCACCTACAACACGACCGCCTACTAATGTTGCGAGTTCCTGTAAAGTTTTTTCCAAGGTAAACTCCTCCCCCTGTGATAATTCTTAATTATTGTGCACTTTCTTCAGTATTAACTGCTGTAGCTTGACCAGATTGTTGAGCATTTTGTTGCGCATCTTGTTGTTCTTGCGCTTTAGCTGCATTTTCAGCTTCCTTGATTTGGTCATCAGAAGCTTTACCCATTTTAGCGATCAAGTCGTCAGTTACATCAGAACCGCCACCTACAACAGCACCTTTTTCAATAACTACATCAAGTTTTTTCTCTTTTACAAGTTCACCAACTTTTTGTTCCTGATATTGACGATATTCTTGAGCTTTTGCATTTGCAAAGGCATTTAATTCTTGATTAGCTTGGTTAAATACATTTTGTTTAGATGCTTCATCAGCAGCAGCAATTTTAGCATCTAGTTCAGCTTTTTTAGCGTTAATTTCTTTAGTAATTTCAATACCTTTTTCAGTACTATTTGCTACTTTCACGCTATCAACGTAACCAACATTATTAGAACCACAACCACCTAAAATAGCCATGGAAGCTACTAAAGATGCACCTAATACTAAAGATTTAATACGTTTATTCATAATATAACTCCTTATTGAACTCGATAGGACGCCTTCACTGCATCAGTAATATCAAGCCCCTTAATATTACCACCATCATCGATGATGACTAAATCCAAATGTTGTTCCTCTGCAATAATTGCTACGCGCATACGAACATCTTCTAAAATGGCTTCATGAAGTGCACTCACTTCAGCTTCTTTATCTGAAAGCTTTTTAGCCCAAGAATCATTCCAATCCTGTGCTACAGGTAAGTTATTATTAGCAATGATCGATTGTGCTTGTTGTTGAACCATAGTATCTCGTTTAGCCGCCAATTCCTTTTGTAAGGATGCAGCATATTGGTTAAGTTCTTCTTGACCTTTTTGTTGCATAGGCGCAAGTTCTGCCTGTACTTTAGCCTTAATAGAGTCTACATCAAGATTCGATGGTTTTCTCTTAGCTAATAATTCCTTTAATCGCTCCTCTTTCTTAGCCTTCTCTGCCATAGCTGCTTCTTTTTGTGCATCATTAATGTATACACGAGCATCATAAGCATAAAGATCTAACTGTAGATTAACGATTTCTAAATCATATTCATTAGAGCTAACTTTTAACTCAGCCAAATATTTTTGCATAAGTTCGTTCCGCTTTGCATTTAATTGCTGATTCAATTCATTTTCTTTTGTTGCAATACGAGTTTGTAATTCCACCGTAAGAGCATCTGACAAGGTTGAATCTAATGCAAGAGATTTCAACTGTTCCTCTTGTGTCTCTGACTTGGCATTTAGAGCTTGTTGTTCAAGTTCATACTGACGTTGTAAAAGGTCCAATTCATTTTTAGCTTGTTTATAATCCTCATAAGAAGGATTAAACTCTAATACATCATCAATACGTACAACACCTATTGATACCCCATCAGGACTCTGCTGACGATTCGTCACAAATCCATAGGCCCAAACCATAGCACATAATGCAACAACGAGAAATATGGCAAATCCGATATATCGTTTATTCCCGTTCATTGTCGTTCTCCCTTACATAGAACTACAGTTTATTTTTTCGCATCATTAGCTAATTTTTTCAATACTTGATCTGTAATATCTACACCACCATATAATACAGTGTCTTTAGTCATTACAACGCTAAGGCCTTTTGCATCACCTACAGCTTTTGCTGCTTCCATCGCTTTATCTTGAACGGATTTAGCAATTTCTTGATCTTTTTTTGCCAAGTTTTGACGTGCTTCTTCAGCTAATTTTTGTTTAGTCGCATCATCTTGTGCTGCATCAATTTTTGCTTGTGTTTCTTGTTGTAATTTGCTTTGATAGCTCATATATTCTTGAGCTGCAGAGATATAAATTGGATTATCTTGAGACATCATACGAGATGTATCGATAACACCAATTGTGCTGTTACCACTACTACCAGTTGGCGTAGCCATTTGAGTATATGCCAATGCACCAATACCGATAATAAAAATAGCAGCAATGACGATGGAGAAAATTTTCACATTCGCCTTGTTGTTCATCATTCGCATCATAATAGAGTGCCCTCATTTCTTTAAATTACTACATCAAAGGATGCCATATAGAGATATTGGTGAAAGCCTCTTTAGAAAAGAGGCCTCCACCATATACATTTACTATATTAGAATTGTGTGCCGAAGCTGAAGTGGAATTTATTTTTATGTTTACCCACGCCATAATCAAGTTTAACTGGACCAATAGGTGTAGTAATACGAACACCAGCACCAACGCCATAGTTGAATGTTTTCTTGCTATTGTACCAAGAAACATTTGGTGCATCCCATGCATCACCGATATCAGTGAACAATACACCACTAACCTTTTTAACGATTGGGAAGCGGAATTCCAATGTAGCATTGTACATATACTTGCCACGGAATTGATCATCTTCGTAACCACGTAAGGAGTCTGCACCACCCAATGTGAACAATTGGCTATAAGGAGCATCACCTTGGATAAAACCACCACGCGCGCGGAATGCCAATACATTCTTAGCACCTAGTTTTTTATACATACGTGCTTCAGCTGTGAATTTGTAGAAGTCGAAGTCACCGCCTAAGCCATGACCAGCCCATTGTGCTGTATAAGAAATACGACGACCACGTGTAGGTTCATAAATATTATCACGGGAATCGTATACCTTTTGCCATGTAATGGAATTGATACGGCCAAAGTTTTTATCTACATATTTATCATTTGCAAAGTTGTAGGAACCATTATTCCAATTTTTACCTTTGCCCGCATTTTTATCATAACGGAAGCCGGAGCTGTCATCATCATCCCATTTATAAGAATCTTTACGGGATTCAAGAGTTAAGTAATCACGAGTATATTCCCCTGTTTGACGACCGAAGGAAATATTGAAACCACGAGATTTCTTGTTATATTCAGCTACTTCATTACCATCTTCGTTGTAATCAGTGTATTCATCTTCACGGTTGAAGAAGGAGAAGCCCAAGGATGTACCTTTGCTATCAATCCAAGGTTTCAAGTAAGAGATTTGGTAGTTTTTGTATTTTTTCTTACCACCGATTTCCCAGTGAACTTTGAATTTATCACCAGTACCACGGAAGTTATCTTCACCAAATTCAATGATACCCATCAAACCATCAGATTTAGAGTAACCAGCACCTAATGTAATAGTACCTGTTTTATGTTCCAAAACATCGATTTCAATGATTACATTGTTAGGGTCTTGATCACCTGGCAACATGCGAACATTTACATCATCAAAGAAGCCTAGGTTGTATACGCGTTCTACAGAACGGCGTACCAAGAATTTATTGAAAGGTTTACCTTTCTTTTGAACGAATTCGCGAGTAATAACTTTATCGCGAGTTTTCTTGTTACCAGCAGGAACGATATCTTCAACAATGCCTTCTACGATATGAACATGAAGCACGCCTTGGTCATCTACGCGAATACCATCAACGTGTGCCAACATGTAGCCATCACGAGCGTATGCTGCGTTGATACCTTGAACCTTTTGGCCTACGTATACAGAGTTAAGAACTTGACCTGGTTGAAGATCCATGAATTTAGTCAATACTTCAGAAGTATAAACTGTATTACCTTCGAATGCCACGCCAGTAGTAATCGGATTTACTGTAACAGCAAAGTCCAATTTAACGCCTTCAGGTACTGTTGTAAATACAGGGTTTACTTCAGAGAAGTAACCAGTATTACCAAGGTTAGTTACGTCTTTAAATACGCCATCAACAGATACAGCATCGCCGATTTTTTCTGTCAAGATAGGCAATAATTGTGCTTGTTGTTCAGCTGTTACACCAGAGATAGATAAACCAGTAATCAATTTACCTACATATGGATTAATAGACTCAGCATTAGCAGATGTAACATATTGAGCTTCTACAGTTGTAACAGCTTGAGTTTGGCCATTTTCAGCAGCCTTATCAAGGTCAGTACCACCAGTAGTTTTAGACACCATTTTTACTTGTTTGTCATCTGTTTTCAAAGCAGCATTATTGACTGTAACAGTTCCGTCAGAACCTCTAACTACAGTACCATCGCTAGATACAGTTGTATCACCACGAGCTGCTAAGATAGC
The DNA here is from genome assembly GCF_900637515.1 of Veillonella dispar. Lineage (NCBI taxonomy): Bacteria > Bacillati > Bacillota > Negativicutes > Veillonellales > Veillonellaceae > Veillonella > Veillonella dispar. The sequence goes on from NZ_LR134375.1 coordinate 1,486,856, forward strand.
TGCATCAGTTTCATCTTGTGTTGTTGCAGGTGTAGCTGCATCAGCATTGTAAACAGCTTGTGTAGTAGTAGCATCATTAGTAGTTGCTGCACTAGTTGTTGTTGTGTTATTTAAATCTGGAGTATAGCCAGCTTGTACCTCTGCAGCAAATACACTGCCTGTCCCCATGACAGCAGTCAACACAGATGCTGCAAGCATACTTTTATAGGCTTTTGGTTTAAACATAAATTCCTCCTAGAACTCATCCCCATAAAAAGTTTACATCTTGTTTTATAAAGACTAATAAATCCTTATTATTATAGCATAAAATACTGGGAATGAGTACTATATTAAACAAATTTTATGAAATTAATATGACTAGAATGTGCATACCCATGGGATTTGCACACTCTAGCCATAAACTTAGAAGCTTCTTGTCCAACGACCACCTAAATAATTGTTTCCTTGCGATGTACGCCATGCAGTAAACTTGAGGTTTCGTTTTACAGAATACTCAACACCATATTTATTTTGTTTATTATTGATACCTTGAGAATAAGTAAGCATTACCTTTGGCACAATATACTTGCCAATTTCAATATTATAATTACCTGCCGTTTCCCTATTAGTTGGTTCATCAGGGTCAATGGAACCTGTCGTAATATTAATCCGATCTAAACCTAATGTATTTTGTAATGCATCTTGCACATAGCCAAAGGCAAACATTTGTAAGCCTGCTGTAGCAACAGCATTCACATCATCATTTGTCAATGTACTACTATTAGAATCGGCACCACGACCAAAGGTTAACATGGAAATAATTTGCTTTCTAGACAAACTAGGATTAGACGACAAAGTAAGATCCATATGGTCTACAGTCCCTTTTACACCAAGCATAATATTGTAGTTGCTTACATTCGTTTCAGCCTCTAATTGTAAGTTTGGTAAATAAGAGCCACCTACAAAGTGTGCATTCCCCTTCGTAATATTAAATACATGACTTAAGTATTTGAACGTACCAGATTTAACATCGAACTGGCCACTAGCAGTTGGGTTTTGTAATGTGCCACCGAAATGAACATCACCACCGATAAACATGTTATATAGAGTTCGATCATATAAGCGTACGCCCTTGCCAGCATGAATATTAACATCTACGCCCATGTTGGTGCTACTTTCACTAGACTGCAAGGAAAGAGGAATCTTAAATTGGATGTTTTCTAGGTCCAAATTCCCTATCAAGGTAGGTAATCCATCACGTTCCGCAATGTAAAGTTCACCATTTAATGGACCTCTCACATATTCACTACGAACATCGAGTCCATCAAGTTGAACGGCAGCCTTATAGTTGGTAAGCTCATGACCAGACCAATTTACCTTAGCAGCTAAACCAGCACTACCTTTCCCCATATTGATACGAGATTGGAAATCCCCTTGTTGTCCAGAGAAGATTAAGTCTCCGTCAATGCCTGTAATTTCATTATCTACATTGGCCAATTTCATAGTACCATTACGTACAGATACTGTGCCGTATGCCTCAGGTTGGTCTATAGTCCCCGTAAGCCTAATTGCACCCTTTAACGGCCCCGTTGCATCTTTAACCCTAGTAGTAACAAGAGGAATAACAGCCATATCAGCTTCGTTAAAGTCAATTTTTACATCCATAGATTTAGCATCACTAGCTTCTAAATAACCAGATGTATAAAGAGCCGCCAATGGAATTTTGCCATAAATACTGAGTTTATAACCACTCTTAGCACCTTGAATACGCTGAATTTGAATGACATGATCTTGCATTGTAGCTAACGCAAAGCCTTCATCAATGCCAATTCCATTAAACGAACCGGACTCTACGGCACCGGATAATTCAACCTTAGGATTTTTCGTTTCTCCAGTAACATTCACAACACCTGTTACCCAGCCTGTTGCTTGAATATCCTTACCTACGAGTGGTAGGAATGGCACTATGTCGACATCCTTTAAAGCTACTTGTAAATCAGCTTGCCCATCAAGATCCAAAGTACCACCCATTGCAATGAGTCCTTCACCAACAGGTAGTTTTAAGGTAGTAATTTTAAATTTACGATTTGCAAGACTCGCATCAATTGTTGCATCCCCTACTACCTTATCATCAATGCTAACATCGTTAATTTTACCATTTACAATAACACTTGGATTGTCCTTCGTACCTCCAAGTTCAACGGAACCATTCAATTGACCATCGAGGTGCTCATCGGCTCGATCTAGTAATGCCAACAAATTCTTTACACTACCATTGGTAACATCTAAAACGCCAAATAATTGTTTGCTATCGTCAAGCTTCATGCCACCTTTAGCAACATAACGACCACCATTCGATTCAGCAAACGAAAAATCTTGTACATTTACAACAGACTTATCGGCATAAACATGGCCATGAATATCCGTCAATAGCTGTCCATTAATGGATAAAGCATCTGATAAAATATAGCCATTAAACTGAGGGTTATCCATGGAACCCGTTATAGTACCACGGCCTGCTAGTAAACCATCCACCTTATAATCGGTATTGATGAGCAATCTACCCATATCGATTTTCTTACCTTCGAAGTCAATATTAATAGCTTCTTTTGATACAGTACCGCCACCAGTAATGGTCGCACCATAACCTTCAATATCAAAGCGATAAAATTCTAATCTTTCATTTTTATAGTTGTATTTGGCAAAAGCATTAGTAATAAGCTTGCCATAGGCAGACCCATCCCATAAATGAGCTCGCCCTTCTACAATCGGACTAGCAACAGTCCCTGTTATATGGTTGTCAGTTTCAAACCAACCTGTAATAGGAATATCTGTTACAGGACGAATTAAATTTTCAATGCGTACAGCACGAGCTTTAGCATTTAAATCTAATTCATCAGTATTGATATTATACCAACCAGTAATATCATAACCGCCACTACCGTCACCAATATGACCATTTGTAAGCGTCAAGACATGGTTATCTAATGTAATATCGCTATGAATATCATTAAAATGAGCACCCTTATAGAGAATTTCTTGTCCCCATACTGTTCCAGTCATATTAGGGTTATCTAAGGCCCCTTTTACATTAATAGAAGTGCTAAGTGTGCCAGCTACATCTTCACCTATGATCGGACTAAGTGATGTCAACGGTAAGGCATTACCAGAAACTGTGGCATCCACTTGACCATTTTGAATCGAACCATATCCACTAAAGGAGCCAGCGCCCATATTCCCAACCATAGTAATGTTGGTAAGATTATCACTATGAGTTAAATCTGCTTTTACAGAGTCAAGGATGACACCACGCACACCAATGTGATGACCTTGAACAGCACCAACCAGATCGGTAAGTTGATTATTCTTACCCAAAACGTGGATTTCTCCATCAATGGTTCCCGTAATAGGCATAGTCATATCTTGTGTGAAAGTATCCAACGATAAGGCATGAACATTTGCAACCGCATCAAAATCACCTGTGTCTACGACATATTGACCTTTAACTTTGGCATTACCAGCGCCAATAGATAATTGGGCATCATCGATACGAACCAATCCTTTATCGTATACTACATTTCCTTGCACTCGGTCCACATGGTACCCTTTGTAAGAAATACCATCACCACCGATTATCGCATCTACGCGAGGCGCTACAGTGGTACCACCAATATGTGCGCGACCGCCAACAACACCTGTAATCCCCACATCAGTAATAGCTTCTAGCGCTACCTTATCCGCCACAACATTAAGGTTTAAATATTCTTCCTCTTTTCCTAACGTAATGAGACCATTAAGTTTTGCTGCTTGATCATTAATACGCCAAGAGCTATGGCTAATAACAATTTGGTCATGATTGAGCATAATACGACCTTCACCATCAGTAATGGTATACATCGTATTTCCTCGCTTAAAAGTGCCTGTTAAACCTTTAAAGCCTACATTGCCACTCATAACATATTGTCCATCTTCACTTTTAATATTGAGATGTAAATCTTGTAATTTCCCCTTCGTTACAACAAGATCTTTGCGCAACGGAACAAAGCTCATAATACCAGCAGTATCAATTTCATCAGCTTGTACAAACACATCAAAATTAGACACATCATCCATATCTATTTTGCCATTTACAAGGACAGATGAACCATCTACATCAGCAGTAAAAGCCCCTTTGGACATACCACTCATATTAAGAGCAACGGTACCATCAAGGTTTTCAACATTGCGTTTAATGCCATCTTTAGTACGTAGCGCTACATGGCCATTATTAATGGTAATATCACCATCAAAACCACCCGATTTATTCGGATCAGATGGTTTTACTAATTTTTTTATACTCCAAGATTCATCGTTCAATTGCCATATATGAAGATCAGGTGCCTCTACAGTAACAGTCGATATAGCTGTTGCCCCTGATGTATTACCCCCAATTATACTTGGTAATGCAGATAGTTTAACCCCAACGGCTACATCTTGTGCCGTCCCTACTAAGTGACCATCCCGATCTTTAATCACCACATCTGATAAAACTACATCACCATTCCAATTGATACGAAGAGAATCATAGTCCACAGATCCGTTTATGGCATTATTTACTTGTTCTTTAACCATAGGTGCTACATAGGTCTGAGCTATAGGGTTTATACTAGCACCAACTGCAGATAAGCCTAAAATTGCAGCCCCTATGAGACACCACTTTTTACGGGTCATAATGATCTCCCATACACATTATGAATAATATAAATATATATACTAATCTTACCACACACAAAGTAATAACTATAGTATTTTAAGGGTAAATTTTATAAAACTAATATATTTTTTTACTAATCATTTTCTGCAATAACTACAGATAAAATTATTTTAAACATTACCATAACATAAAAATGAAAATATACAATGAATTTACGCTTTATAAATCTATAACAAAAAAAAGACGACCGAAGTCGTCTTTTTTAGTATTCTATTATTGATTGCCACCAAGTTGTGCTAATTGTTCAGCTGCACCACTGTTTGCAATAATTTCTGCACCTTGTCCAACTGGAGTATTCAATGGAACACCTGTCAATTGTTCAAGAGCTGCAATGCTAATATTGTAATTATAAAGAGCTTGTACATAGTTATTACGAGCATCTGTTAATTTAGTTTCCGCATCGAGTACATCAAGGTTTGTACCAACACCAGCACGATAGCGAAGTGTAGCAATACGGAAGCTTTCTTGACCTTGAGCAACTGCAGTTTGAGTGCTTTGGATTGTTTGCTCTGCAGAACGCAAGTTCAAGTATGCTTTTTGTACTGCTAATAATACAGCATCAACAGTAGCTAAATTAGCCTCTTTCGCTTGTTCAAGTTGTGCATTTGCTTTTTTAATAGCATTTTGTGTTGCACCGCCATCCCATAAGCTCCAAGATGCAGTAGCACCTACACTCCAGGATTTTGTACTTGTTCCAAAGTAACCATCTGGATCGGCATAACCACGACCAGCTTTTACAGCTACAGTTGGCAAGTAGCCAGATTTAGCAGATTTTACAGCCTCTTCTGCAGATTTTACATCGAGAGCAGATTTTACAAGGGCAGAACGGTGAAGCAAAGCATATGCTTTAGCTTGTTCCAACGTAATATTGTAAGGTTTATATTGTAAGTCATGTTCTGCTGTATTAATAGCTGTTTGTGCAGGATATGCAATGACTTGATTCAAGCTAGCCTCTGCTAAATTTGCAGAATTTTGCGCTTTTACAAGATTTGTTTCAGAATCAGCAAGATTTGTTTTAGCAGCCAATACATCAGAACTTGCTACCAAACCAACATTATATTGAGCTTGAACATTTGTTACATGACCTTGGTAATCTTTAACAGCTTGTTGAGCCACATCAACAAGATTACGATTCATGATCAATGTATAGTAACCACTAATAGCATCATATTTTGCTTGTTGCAATGCTTCTTCATAGCTAGCGCCAGTGCCTTCACGAGTATAACGTGCAGAATCAATACTTGCATCGAGTTGAGGATTAAATACGGGAGCACTAATGGAGAAGTTATGACTACCAGATTTACCACGTCCAGTGTCACCGCCTGTTTTTTGAGCAGACCAACCATAGCTTACACTAGGGTTCTTGCCTGCTGCTACTTGGCTCACTGCAGATTTAGCAGCTTCATAGCCCCATTTAGTTTGTTTTGCTGTACGGTTATTCGCCAACGCCAACTCTATGGTACGAGACTCATCGAGGTCCAATTTGCTCTCATATGTTTTGCTATCTTGAACAGATTTTTCGGCTAATTGCTTTTGTGTTAATTGAATCGCTTCTTTTTGATATTTGCTTAATTGGTCTCCATTATTAACGGAAGTTGTAACTACATCAGCAGCCATTGCACCTGTAGTAGCCAAGGAGAGCATTACACCTAAGGATAAAACCTTTTTATTCATAATATGTACCTCCATACTCACCTAAAGTGAATGTATTAGTCTTTAAAATACTTGTTTGATACCAAAGTAGGTACCACCATTCGTGGAACCGAACGGTCTGGTCATTTGAATAACCCCATAAGTATCTTTATGTAAACGTATATCACTACGAATACGATATTTGCGATTGTTAAGGTCATATACCGCTGCGGATAATGAAACTGGACCACGTAAATTATAGTCAACGCCAAGTCCTAATTCACTTTCAAAAATACCGCCCCGTACTAGCCATTTAGAGCTAATGAATCGACCTGCATTTAAATCGAATTTAGTGCCATCGCCGATATTGGAAAGGCCAAGCTCAGCCATACCTTTATCATTATAAGCACGAACGCGACCATTGATGCGGAATTCATCATCTGTTGTGTTATATAACAAATCTACAGAAGGCTCAACTTTAGTAGATGACTTTTTTTCAACATTATTTCCATCTACTACATTTCCACTTGCATCAGTTTGATAGGCTTTACCACCCATCAATTTGTTGATGCGAGCTGAAATTTGTGCCGTATTATGTAATGTTTCCTTAATATTTTCCTGTGCTTTAGGATCTGTTACAGTTGACTCCATAGAACGAGCCATATTATCTACACGATCCGTAGTTTGTTTTAAGTTAGTCAAAATAGCACGCATATCATTGCCTGCATTACCATCTGCATTAAATTGTTGAGCAGCTTGATTTAGCTGTGCCGTTACATCAGCCATATTTTGTGTAATCGCTACAGCATTATCAGCCATCGTCGCAGTAGATTGCAAGGAATGTTTAAGTGCATTTTGCGTTGCTGGATCACCAATAATATTATTGATAGATTGCAACATTTTTTCGGTGCCATCCATTAGTTTTTGAGCGCTTTGCATCGCTTTATCCATAGCGTCTGCACCTTCGCCCTTAACAGAGTCACCATCTTTTAAAAATACCTTAGATTGGCCTGGTGAAATTTGAATAAACTTATCACCTAAAAAACCATCTGATCCCAATGTGAACGTAGAGTCACTTGGAATTTGTGTTTTTTCATCAAGCTTCATTTTTACTACTACACCATGTGGTGTAATCTCGATATCAGAGACATTACCGATGGCCACACCTGAGTATTTAACTTGATTGCCATTTTTTAGGCCATTAACTTGAGCAAAATCACCGGTAATTGTCATTTGCGGTTTAGCCCATATATCAATGCGGCCTACAAAAAGTATTCCCGCAATAAATAGAGCTATACCTATTATTGTGAAAGCCCCTACCTTGGCCTCCGTCGTCCACTTCATTACACATCTCCCATCGCAGATACATTAATTGGTTCTGCTTCACCATGAATAAACTGTTGTACCTTTTTATTTGTAGAATTCTTAAAGTCTATTGTATCAGAAATTTCCACAAATTTCCCCTTATCAAGTAAGGCTATGCGATCTGCCACGTAAAACGCGGATTGCATATCATGTGTTACTACGATAGAAGTACAACCAAGCCGTTTTTGCATCCCCTTAATTAGCATACTAATCGTACCAGATGTAATAGGATCCAAGCCGGATGAAGGTTCATCATAGAGAATTAAGCTTGGGTCTAGCGCTATGGCGCGAGCTAAGCTAACGCGCTTTTTCATACCGCCGGACAACTCGTTAGGCATATAAGATTCATAACCTTTCAAACCTACCCAATCTAGTCTCTCTGCTACAATGCGTCGTATCTCATCATCCCCTAAGTCCGTATGTTGACGTAAACCAAAGGCTACATTTTCGCCTACCGACATAGAATCAAATAGAGCAGAGTATTGGAATACCATCCCCATTTTTCTTCGTACTGTATTAAATTCATCTTCAGATAATGTTGTAATATCTGTGCCATCTACAATAATCTGTCCCGATGTAGGGCGCTGCAAGCCAATTAATAATCGAAGCAATGTACTTTTACCACTGCCACTACCACCTAATATAACCAACGTCTCCCCATCATTGATAGTAAGATTAATGGAGTCTAAAATCACACGTGACTCATAGGCAACTACAACATCGCGTAGTTCTATCATAAATCCCTCTAGCGTATCTACTAATATAACAAGGTAGATAAAAAGTAATTTAATACAAATACTAAAATAATACTAGTTACTACAGAACTAGTTGTGGAAAAGCCTACGGCTTCTGCGCCCATTTTAGTTTCCATCCCCTTATAGGAGCCTACCAATGCAATAACAGCACCAAACACACTGGACTTAACTAAGCCTAATGTGAAGTCTGAAATAGTAGAAAACATTTGAATAGAATCTAAATAGGTACTTGGCGCTAAACCCTTAATTGCAGTAGCCACAAAGTAACCACCTGCAATGCCAATTACTACACCATAAAACGCCAATATAGGCACCATAATCATACATGCTACTACACGAGGTACCACAAGATAACCAATAGGATCGACAGCCATAACACGAAGCGCATCGATTTGTTCGGTTACCTTCATTGTACCAATTTCAGCCGTGATGGCAGCGCCAACACGGCCAGCTAGTACTACCCCTACTAAGATGGGACCTAATTCACGTCCCATAGCAACAGCCATAAGACCACCTACAGTGCTTTGTGCACCATATGTAATCAATACATCTGTAATCTGTAAGGTCATAACTGCACCTGCAAATAGTAGCGTTAAGCTAATAATCGGCAATGAATCTACACCTAGGTGAGCCATCTGCTGGAATACATGCCACAGATTAATCATTTTCAGTTGTCTAATTGTGTGCCACACCAATAATGTAGCACTCCCCATCTGTGATAGGCCGTTCATTACAGCTCGTCCTATCGATTCTAGCCAATTCAACAGTTTAGCCCTTTCCCCTTACATTTTCAGCTTATTCAGCTGCATTAGTATCATTTACTTTAGATTCATCCTTTTTATCAGGTGTTTTTTGGTCTTGTTTATCAGATTTTTTCACATCTTGTTTATCAGACTTTTTCACATCTTTTTTACTGGATTTATCCTTTTTGGATTGGTCTTCCAATTCTAATTTATGTTCCATCTTGCTTTGATTTTTAACTTCTTTTACGCGTTTAGCTAATGCTTTATCGCGATCGGCTGGTTTCATAACATGAATTGTAAATTGACCATCACCTTGAACGATGTATTCCGTATCAATAGCAGTTTTTTCTATTTGATTATCATCGTCCTTACTAGAACTCAAATCTTCTTGACCTGTTTTTTTCTTTACATCCCCTGGCATAGGTTTTGATTCCACATCTTTAAGTTTAGCTTTTTTAACAGATTGGGAACCATCTTCATCAACAAGACTAATGCCATCTTCTAAAAACTCTACAACGATTTGATTATTTGTATCAGTCTTTTGAATTTCATCATAAAGTTCATTAAAATCTTTATGAACTTTTAAGCGACGTAAAATTTCATCAGTTAAATTATATTTTTGCTTTTCTAATACATAAGGTAATGGGATTTCACCGCCCCCACGCACCTCTAAGGTATACTTGCCAACAGCTTGATCCTCAGGAACCTTAAAGAAGATTTGTTTAACGACCTTCTCACCGCGGAACGGCTCCAACGTTACATCTACAACGATTGTATCACCAGGGGAAACAATGGTTGAAGATGCAGAGGCATCAACAAGCTTAGCTGTTTTCTTATCTTGTGTCACCTCAGTTTCTACAGAGATGTCAGAAATTTCATAATTAATGAATCGGTTATTCATAAGAACGTCGATAACATTATAGAACTCATCAACAGCCTTCTCAGAGATAGAGTCAGAGCTATAGAACATATTAGTTCGCGTCAACGGTTTATGCTCTTTACCTCTTGGTGTGATTGTATAAGAAATGGTAGCCGTACCAGCGCCACTACGATCCAACGTTTTATTCAACATGTTATATAGAGATGTAGCCGCTAAAGTCGGTGTCATCTCACTATCTTCAATAACCTTAACAGAGCTAGTTTTATCACGCCCCATATCAAGGTCTTTCAAATGGAATCGCATAGGGATCCCTGGAGAAATCACACCAGAAACACCTGCAATACCAGCACCTCTATCTTCAGTTACAGAGCCAACTTCCTTGCCCATAGAGCCCAATTTGAAAGCAGCATCATAACTTTTAACTACTGTAAAGATGCTTGCATTATGCATGAAGTAGTTTGAGGAGCCATGTTTTAAGAATGGATGACCAAAGGCAACAATCTTTTCCCCATCTACATAGGTAACAGTACCAATGGCCCCCAGTTTTAGGTCACCATCAACTAGTAATGCTGCTACAGAACCACCGGCTTCTAGAGGTTTAGCAATTTCATCACCACTAGCACTAGCCGTATCATATGTTTCATATTTATATTGTGGCAACTTGGATTTGAAGTAATCCATGGATGCTGCATCAAAGCCATAAGCCATAAGTGGCGTGCCAAGAGGGATCAATTGTTTATCATCCCATGGTTTGGATAAGTTCTTCTCATATGGAATATTCCATAATTTCACCATATCCTCGATAGGGGTAATCATCCCAATCGTACCATCTGCAAAGCCCCAGCCATAAGCAACAGCACCAACGAGCTTACCATTTATATATACAGGACTACCACTCATGCCATGAGCGATGCCGCCTGTTTTTTCCATAACAGGACCAGAGAACTTCGCTAAAATAAGATGACCAGATGGTCCCTTATCCTTCATGACACCAAGTACCTTTACATCAAAGGTAGAAATGGTATCTCCTACAATTACAGTTTTTGCAATGCCTTCCATACCTGTAGTTACATCATTGACAGGCATGAAATCAACAGCCTGTGCAGCTGTAAGTGAAGTACAGAAGAAAAGCGCCAGTATCGCTTTTCTATACCGACGCCAAGAATGAGAAAACTTCATTCCTTCTCTCCTTTATTTACTTTCTACTGTGACAACGATTTGATCACGAGAAACGTCTGAGCCCACTGTAACATTGACCGCCGTTACAGTACCAGTTACAGTAGATTTAGCAGCAGCCATAGGGCCAGCCAATGTCTCTACAGTTACCAATGTTTGACCTTCTGTTACAGCAGAGCCAACAGAAACTGTAGAAGCAACTTTACCTGTTAATACACTTTGGTATGATACAGGGGCCGCCATTACAGAGCTAACACTTAAAATGCCTAAAGCAGCTAATGCCAACACTACTCTTTTCATAACGATCCCTCCTTTTACAAAATTAGTTATGTATTTATAGTATACTAAATTATTACTAATATTTCAAACAAAATTGTATGCAACGAATTCATTTTATAATTACAATATCCTCATAGGTCGTAGGATTTGAAGTCGCTTTATGAACATATGTATCATTGACTACTAAATCAACACTACCTTGATTCGATAATTCAGCACCATCCACGACGCCTAGTTTGGATAATAGTTGAGCCCCTTCTTGTTGTGTAACCCCTACGGATTGAAGCCCAGCTTTATCAACAGTAAGAACCACCAAATTATGATCTTTAGTAGTTCCTATAAAACTACGAGCTTTATTATGGGTCCCATCAGCACCAACATAGTTACCATTTTTCAAAACCATAGTACCTGCTTGTAAAGCTGCTCCACCAGTGGTATTCACTTGTGCCAACTCCGGTCTATTTTGAATCGTAATCGGTGTGCCCACCTTTAATTTACGTAACGCATCCCTAGATTCTCCATGACCAGATAATACGTATTGGTTTTCTCCAATTTTAGAATTCCCTTTTTGACCACTAACCACCTTGCCATTAGCAACAGTCACTTCGTATCCAAAGTCATTAGTCTTTGTAGATGCCCCATACGCTGATGTATATAGAGTCAAAGCATTTTCTTTACGACTTGTATTAACAGAGGTAATCAGGAATGTATCCTTCTGTGTTTTAGCCTGTAGTAAAGGTCTTTTTTCTTCAATAAAATATCCACGATTTGGTGTATATCGCAAGGTGCCACGGTTAGAAATACGCTCTAAATCAATAGTTCCATCACTTGCTACCGAATAAGGGCGATCAAAACTACTACCTTTTACCTTTGCGCCAATTATAGCAGTATGCGATTGAATCACAGATGATAAGGCTTTTCCTTCTGAAACATGGGCTACTACCATAGGTGAATCATTATCAACAGATAGCGCAAAGGCTTGAATCTTACCTTCTGCTACAGTGTTATTAATCTTACTATACGTAACGGATTTATTTACGTCTTTTGTAGTTTGTTGGGCATAGCTAGAAAATAAATCGACTACAATACGCGATGGCTTTTCCAATGTAAACTCATGGTGTTGTACATCCTTATTAGCTGTCAATGTTACTTGTAAAGCTCCCTTAACAGGTTGCAAGCCAATACCTTTTAAAACACCTGTTTTCGTATTATTTTGAGCTATAGGTCCAGTCAATCCATTTGTCGTACCCCCTAGGTTAAGAGTAAGAGCATGTGTGGACTCATTATAAGATTTCGTCCAAGATACAGGCATTTCAGATACATCTAATACAATTCGACTTGTACCGTCGTGATTAGATACACGTACACCTGTTAAATTTCCAGCTTCAGCATAAGGTATTGTACTGCCTAAAAAGCCTAACACAGCAAAAGTCATATATAAATATCGTTTCATTTACAATTCCTCTATAGCGACAATCCATATTAATAGGTTTATATTCATACATCAATTTTATACAATATACTTTTACTATAGTATACATCATAAAGATGAAAATTTCAAAAAGGATGCACTAAAAAAAGGAGTTACTATCTACAGTTATTCCATTCTACAATGGCCTATCTATAAATAGTAACTTCCTTAAATTCTACATTATTTCAATAAAATATTTTATTGTAATTCATCCAATGTATCACGCAATTGTGACATTTCATCAAGAGCCTTTGCAACCCCTTTGATAACAGCATATCTTGGAGACTCTACCAAATAAGACGCAATACCAACAGAACGTGTAATAACACGATCTAAACCATCGATGAGAGCACCGCCACCTGTCAGAATGATACCATGATCATTAATGGCTGCTACAAGTTCTGGAGGTGTTTTTTCTAAAATCGATTTAATACCTTCTAGAATATTCATCACTTGCGCCTCTAAGGCACGTTGAATTTCTAAGGAATTAACAGCAACCATCTTAGGTAATCCAGAGCTAGCATCACGTCCTCTAACCTCTATAGTTCGCTCCTTAGCACGTCGATCTACAGTACCTACAGAAATCTTAATCTTTTCTGCTGTTAATGGTCCGATAACTAGTCTCTTCTTACGGCGTATATAACGGATAATCGATTCATTGAAAGAATCGCCCCCAATACGAAGGGATTCACTTACAACAACGCCCGTATCACAAAGAACAGCAATATCTGTAGTACCGCCTCCTACATCGACAACCATGGCGCCAACTTGGTCAGCATCATTAAGGCCTGTACCCATAGCTGCCGCTAATGGTTCCTCTATAAGAACAGTCTTTTTAGCGCCTGTTCTAAGTAATGCCTCTAAAATAGCACGTTTTTCAACAGGCGTAATTCCAGACGGTACGCATACGATAATACGTGTTTTCATTAATCTGGAAGCAGGCACAACTGATCGAATAAAGTATTTTAACATAAATTCGGTCATATCGTAATCTGCGATAACTCCCGCTTGAACAGGACGAATAACAGATATTCCTTTAGGTGTACGTCCAACCATAGAACGTGCAGCTTCACCTAAGGCAAGAATATCTCCAGTTTTATCATCCCGTGCAATATAGGCAGGCTCATCTAAGACTAGCCCTTTCCCTTTAGCAAAGATAAGAATATTAGCAGTTCCCAAATCTATGCCTAAGTCAAAGTTTAAAGAACGATTCAATCGCCCCATTAAATCGCCCACCTGCTCAGGACGAACTAGACGCTTTAATGTCATAGCAGGTGTAGTTTTCGCTATGGCAACGGTTTCACGATTACGACGCTCAATACGGCGCATTTTGGTGACTTTAACCATGGCTTCACGCATATTGGAAGCTAAATGGCTAGCTTGCTTTGCTACACCCTCTGAAAGCTTCGTAGACTTGCGTTTCGTCCTCCGTAATGGTTTACGATTAGAACTAGTTTTAGCATTTTCAACCTTTGCAGCACCTAAGTTTTGTTGCTCGTTGTATAAAGCCGGCCCTTTTGAGCGCCGGCTTCGTTTCTTTTTATTCTGTTTTGGCTCTGTACTTTTATTCGTCAACCCGAACAATATCAGCACCTAACCTTTGCAATTTACCTACAAAATCATCATAACCACGATCGATATGATGTAGACGACCAACTTCAGTTTTACCTTCTGCAGTCAATGCAGCACAAACAAGAGCTGCACCTGCACGCAAGTCTGTAGCATTAACTACAGCACCATGTAATCGTGGCATACCTTCTACAATCGCTTGACGATTGTCGATATCGATATGGGCACCCATTTTGCGAAGCTCCGCAACGTGCATGAAGCGGTTTTCAAATACAGTTTCTGTTACAGTACTTGTACCTTCAGCGATTGTAGTAAGCGCCATAAATTGAGCTTGCATATCTGTTGGGAAACCTGGGTATGGCAATGTTTTAATATCAACAGCTTTAATGCCTTTACCAGTGCTGATAACGCGAATACCATCAATTTCTTCCTCTACAGTAACGCCAGCTTCTTTTAACTTAGCTACTACTGGTTTCAAATGTTCTGGCAATGCATTTTCTACAAATACGTCGCCACCAGCCATAGCAGCGGCAATCAAATATGTACCAGCTTCGATACGGTCTGGAATAACCGTATGAATTGCACCATGTAATTGAGGCACACCTTCAATGCGGATTACATTTGTACCAGCACCGCGAATATTAGCACCCATTGCATTCAAGAATGTTGCCAAATCAACGATTTCAGGTTCTTCCGCTGCATTTTCGATAACAGTTTTACCTTCAGCCATGGAAGCCGCCATAATTACGTTTTCTGTAGCCCCTACACTTGGGAAATCCAAGTAAATTTGAGTACCTTTAAGGCCTTCTGGAGCATGAGCATATACATAATCTTCAGTAACCTCAATTTTAGCACCTAACGCTTCGAAAGCTTTTAGATGAAGATCAATAGGACGTGCACCAATCGCACAACCACCTGGCATAGAGATTTTAGCCTCCCCTTTGCGCGCCAAAAGTGGCCCCATCACAAGGAAAGATGCACGCATTTTGCGTACAAGCTCAGAAGGAGCTTCCGTACCAGTCAATGTAGACGCATCGAAGATAATTTCATCATCTGCTTTATTACGAGTAATTTTAACCCCCAAAGACTCGATAACTTGGCAAATTGTACCTACATCTTCCAAATTTGGAATTTCAAGTAATTTACTAGGTGTTGATGCTAGCAAAGTACCGGCAATAATAGGGAGTACCGCATTTTTAGCACTACTAACACGTACACGGCCTTCCAACCGGTTGCCACCTTGAATGATTAGCTTTTCCAACAGAATTCCTCCTACACTTTATATCGATCATCTTGTATAAACTACAAGACGTTGTATTTATAACGTCATATACTAATTGTTATTATACTATTTTTCGATATATCTCATCAAGAGACTGTGAGAAAATACTGAGAAAAAAAGCCCCTCATTTTGAGGGGCCTAATTATTATTTTGCTTTTAAGGATTTTAGCTTCTCATCCATATGCACTGTATCTAAGAAACGAACAGTACCTGTTTTAGAACGCATTACGATAGTATGTGTACGCGCACCACCTGGGAAGTATTGAATAGCATTCAATAAGTTACCGCGAGTAATAGCAGTAGCCGCAAAGATAACATCATCTGTACGAACTAAATCATCCAATGTAAGCACTTGATTTACATCGGTAATCCCCATTTCATGACAACGACGAATTTCTTCTTCTGTTTCTGGTTTCAAACGCGCTTGCATATCGCCACCTACGCACTTTAAAGCTGCCGCAGCCAATACGCCTTCTGGTGCACCACCAGTACCAACAACCATGTGCACACCAGAACCTTCAATACAACATTCCATAGCTGGATTAACATCGCCATCAGAAATTAACATAATACGTGCACCAAGATCACGCGCTTCTTTCATCAAACCATGATGACGCTCACGATCGAGCATTACAAGTGTAATTTCATCAACATTGCGATTCATTTTTGCAGCTACATTTTTAATATTTTCTGTTAAAGATTTAGTAATATCGATAGCACCTGCACCACGAGGACCAACACAAAGTTTTTCCATGTACATATCTGGCGCATGTAACAAGCCACCTTTTTCAGCAATAGCCATAACTGCAATCGCACCATTTTGGCCTTTTGCAATCAAGTTTGTGCCTTCAATAGGGTCAACTGCGATGTCTACTTCTGGGCCACCTGCACCTACATGTTCACCAATATAAAGCATAGGCGCTTCATCGATTTCGCCTTCCCCAATAACAACTGTACCAGAGATACGAACAGAGTCAAATGCTTGACGCATTGCGTCTACAGCAAGACCATCCGCTGCATCCTTTTGACCGCGACCAAGCAAACGACCACTGCGCAAAGCAGCCGCTTCAACGACACGAGCAAATTCCAAAGATAATGTACGATCCATAATAGGCCTCCTTATAAGTCCTGTGTGTATTGTAATATGACCCTTACATCGAGCCGAATACTTAACTTATTGATTAGCTTGTTTCCAATCTGCCATAAATTTTTCAAGCCCTGCATCTGTTAGTGGATGTTTCATAGCTTGCATAAGCACTTTAAATGGCACAGTTGCAATATGAGCACCAGCTTTTGCACATTGAATGATATGCAATGGTGTTCTCACACTAGCCGCAATAATTTCAGTTTCAATGCCATGAATAGCAAATATATCTGCAATATCTTGAATCAATGTAAGACCATCCATACTGATATCATCAATACGGCCAACAAATGGGCTCACATAGGTAGCACCTGCACGAGCTGCTAATAAGGCTTGGTTGGCAGAGAAGATTAAGGTTACATTAGTTTTAATGCCTTCTTTGCTTAAAACTGCAACAGCTTTAAGACCTTCTGGAGTCATAGGCACTTTAATAACTACATTAGAGCCTAATTTTACAAGCTCATGAGCTTCCCCGATCATACCTTCTGCATCAGAAGCAATAACCTCTGCACTCACAGGGCCCTCTACCAAATTAGCGATTTCAGAAATAACTTGTTTTAAATCGCGTTTAGCTTTCACGATAAGGGATGGATTAGTAGTAACACCATCGATAAAACCAAAAGCATACGCCTCTTTAATCTCATCAAATTCTGCTGTATCAATAAAGAACTTCATAGAATGCCCCCTCTTATTTTCCAGCCTTAATTACTTCTACGCCGCCCATGTAAGGTACAAGTACTTTAGGAATCACAACAGAGCCATCAGCTTGTTGATAGTTTTCCAAGATAGCTGCTACTGTACGACCTACAGCAAGACCAGATCCATTTAATGTATGAACGAATTCTGGTTTACCTTTAGGACCACGACGGAATTTAATATTTGCACGACGAGCTTGGAAATCAGTCATATTAGAACAAGAAGAAATCTCTCTATACTTGCCTTGAGCTGGCATCCATACCTCTACATCATATGTTTTAGCAGAACCAAAGCCAATATCACCTGTACAAAGTGTAATTACACGGAATGGCAACTCCAATAAGCGCAATACTTCTTCTGCATTATCAGTCAATGTTTCTAATTCTTTGTAAGAATCTTCAGGTTTAGCTAATTTAACCATTTCAACTTTGTTGAATTGATGTTGACGGATAAGACCACGAGTATCACGACCTGCGGAACCTGCTTCAGCACGGAAGCATGCAGTAAATGCAGTATAATATTTTGGCAATTCCTCTTCGCTCAAGATTTCGCCACTATGGTAGTTAGTCAATGTAACCTCTGCGGTAGGAATCAAGAAATATTCAGTATCTTCTACATGGTACATATCTTCAGCAAATTTAGGTAATTGACCAGTACCTGTCAAAGTTTCACGCGTTACCATGTATGGAGTCATCATTTCAGTGTAGCCTTGTTTATCTACATGAAGATCAACCATGAAGTTAATGAGAGCACGTTCTAAACGAGCACCCAAACCTTTATATACAGTGAAACGAGCACCGCTCATTTTACCAGCGCGATTAAAATCAAGAATATCGAGATTTTCACCTAAATCCCAATGAGCTTGTATATCAAAGTCGAATTGACGTGGTTCGCCCCATTTGCGTTGTTCTACATTTTCATCTTCATCAGCACCAACAGGAACAGATGCATCACACATGTTTGGCAACATCAATGCCGCATCACGTAATTTTGCTTCTACATCGCGAATACGATTATCAAGCTCAGCAATATCATCGCCTACTTTTTTCATTTCTGCGATTTTATCATCCGCATTTTCTTTATTGCGTTTTAATTGACTAATTTCTTCAGTTACGGAGTTACGAAGAGCTTTTAACTCCTCTACTTTACCAATCAACTGACGACGTTCATCATAAGCGGATACAAAGGTTTCTAAATCGCCTTTCGTATGACGATTATCTAAGTTTTGTTGTACTAAATCAATATTTTCACGGACAAATTTCAAGTCTAACATACTATAAACCTCATCTTCCAACTATGCTACGAACAATATATTCAATACGTTTAAGTATACCATATATTGGTGTATTTATCATTAAATTATAAGCTACCTACTAGATTACTAGTTAATTTTTATACTATTCATCATCATCTTCTTCTAGTAAATAATCTTTCGCCATCCATTTTCGGGTTCCTGTGAAAGAAATGGTAACCCATTTTTCTGAAGGATTCCCTCCGATTTCTTGGTCTATTTCATTGCGAATCGCATCGATTTCAGCAATCGTTTGATACGGAAAATTCTTGCGAACTAAAATATCAATTTCAATAATTCGAGTGTTGCCATATACTTGTACGCTAGAAACATAATCCTTGAAATTGTACTTTTCCATAAAGCGATCCATTATTTTTTGCACTTCATTATGTAATGAAGTTGGTGCCCACCCCAACACTTGTTTTACAGATGGGATGATAATGCGGAACGCAGACGGTATCATTTGCACCGCTAATACAATGAGAACAATCGGGTCAATATAAGCTGCCCAATCAGCATATTCAGTTCCTTCTAACATGATGGCCACGACGAAACTGATCAAGATAGCTGCTTCTAACAAAGCATCAACATACCAACTTACATTATCAAATTTGATTAAGTTGGACTGCAGACTCTTATTAATGCGACGCACATATAAATAATATATTGTGTCCGCCACGGTAAAGAAGATAGCATAATAAATAGCGGGTCCAAAATCTACATGACGACCACCCGATATAAGATCTGTAATACCACTAGATAAGGCATAGATTACAATGAGTAATATAAAAAATCCTTCTACGGCCAATACTAAAGGTTCAAACTGCCAATATCCAAACTGAAAGCGCTTACTCGTTTCACGGGCTATTAATTTGGCTGTCATTAACATCATGATTTTAATAACAACATCGACAAAGGAAAATACACCATCTAATAATACCGCACTAGAACCTGTGACAATCCCCATTATAGTACCGCTTACCGCTACTAGAGCCATCAGGCCAACGGATTGCATAAGTAACTTCTGCTCTATAGAGCGCCTTGCCCCTAATATATCCATCAAGTACCCCACTTTCTTAATTTATATATTATTTTATTATACACCAAGGGTATTGATGCGCAACATGAGGCCAAATCAAAACAGGTAGTTTGCCTTATATACAAACTACCTGTTATAAATAGTATTTAATTTTATTTTATATTCCCATGCTATTACATATCACATATTAACCTTGAGGATTAGGTACTATATGGCCAGCTACATAGCGCTCAACAATATGTCGATCATCACCAACATATAACCAACGTTCAAGCCGTTCCTCTAAGGTGCGTTCATTAGGGTCAAATATTGATGTATCGTCAATGATAAGGGCATCTAAGTCACAACCTTTTTCAAAGCTACCAACCTTACCAAAGAACTTGCCGCCCCCCTTTGTAGCCATATAAAAGGCTTCACTTAATGTAAGTGGCGCATATGTTTGATCAACTTCTACCCATTTCATTTTTGACAATCCAATAGCTTCCGTAAGAACCTTCGCCATCGATACAATATGACCACCAGAGATATCGGAGCCCAAACCAATCGGTATATTCCGTTTCATTAGCTTACGAATCGGTGCAATACCACTTGATAGATTTACATTAGAATATGGACAGTGAGATACCATAGTTTGAGTTTCTGCCATACGATCTATTTCTACATCGCTTAAATGAATGCAGTGAGCCATCACTGTAGGTACCTGTCCCATTAAGCGGTGTTCATAGTACACATCTGTATAATTTGGTGACTCTGGATGTAATGATGCAACCCAATTAATTTCACCGTGATTTTCGGACAAGTGAGATTGAATTGGTACATTATATTCTTCTGCTAATTTCCCTAGTCCACTCATTAATTCACTTGTACAAGATGGTACAAATCTAGGTGTAATAATGGGTTTAACCAATGGACCAAACTGCGAGGATGCATCCACCCATTCTTTTGTATCAATCAAGGACTGTTGTGTTTCCTCAATCAAGAATTCTGGACTGTTACGATCCATATTTACCTTACCTACATAGGCTGATAGTCCTGCTTTTTGTAAAAGCTCCATCAATACTAATGTGCTTTCTTTATGGATGGTACCAAATAGTATACTTCTAGTAGTCCCATTGCGCCATAAATCCTGTACAAAGGCGCCATATACTAACCGTGCATAATCTGGATCACTAAACTTTGCCTCTTCAGGAAATGTATAGGTTTCTAACCAAGGCAGCAATTCTTTGTCCATGCCAAGACCACGATTACAATACTGCGGAGCGTGAGCATGTGTGTCTACAAAGCCTGGAATGATGAGATTATCACCATAATCAGTGACCTCACACGCTGCATAAGCTGGTGGAATACTTTCCCCACAATATACGACCACGCCATCAACGGCAATGATATATCCATGTGGAATAGATATAAATTCTGAAGGCCGCGGTGTATATAAGATATTTCCTTTTAAAATAACTGTCGAATTCATATAACCTCCTCGCGTAATTAGAGCCCTAAAATGCTAAGCTCATATAACACGCTAGTTTTTTCTTTAATAGACTATGCTATATGATTCATAGTATATGCTATTTAAATAGCAAAGTGAATGATGAACGCCACAGTCATGATGTACATAATAGGATGAATTTCACGACGACGGCCCGTTGTCAGTTTAATCAATGTATAAGAAATTTTAGTAAATTCCTACAGTCCTTGTATCAAATCGTATAAATTTACATTTCATATTCTTTTTTTAATACATAGCCATACGCTTGTTTATAGCCATTAGCTTGTTCAGTAATGTATACGCCTTGTATTTCTGGCGCAAACCCCGGCAACAGATTAATACCTTCCTCTAAAGCCAAGAAATAGTCGCAAGCGGTCTTCGACCAACGTTCTCCTGGTTGCACACACAATACACCTGGCGGATACGGAAGAGCCCCTTCAAGGGCAATACGTCCTTCTGCTTCGCTTAGCGGTACTAATTCTCCTTTATTTCGTTGGAACTCAAAATTTGCCTCTTGTGGATTCATTACATAGTCAGGGAAGTATTCACCCAAGAATAATCGCTGTTGCAAAAGACTTATATTTCTAGACTTATAAAAGTCATGCATTTCTTGGCATAACTGACGAATGTGGTAGCCTTTATATTTGTCTATATGACTATAGTAAATCGATGGCAACACCTCTTCCATCGGTACATCGCGATCTATGAGTTCTTCAAACCGAACGAGTTCCGCTACTAGCGCATCCATCTTATGCTTAGATTCTGCTGGTGTCATGAGGAATAAGATTGTATTTAAATCACATTTTTCAGGAATAATTCGATTTTCTCGTAAATAATTAGCAAGAATATTCGCAGGGATGCCAAACTCTTCATATTCTCCAGTTTCCACATCGATTCCCGGTGTAATCAGTTGAAATTTACATGGATCAATGAAATACTGTCCTTCACCATAGCCGTTAAAAGAATGCCACTTGGCTTCTGGCTCAAAAGCAAAATATTTTACATCACAAGCCATCTCCTGGGTATTTCCCTCTTCCCATGGTTTACCATGAACAATTGGAGGTACTAAGGGGCGTAAATATTTACATTGTTTCAATACGGCTTTACGTGCATCAATAGCTACCTCAACACATTCACGCCATAATGTTTGTCCCAACTCGCCTTCATGAATTTTCGCATTTACATCAAGCGATGCAAATAATGGATAAAACGGAGATGTAGATGCATGCATCATAAAGGAGTTATTAAAATGCTTATGATCTACATAACGGTCTTGTCCTTTGATATGTTTATCTTTCTTATGGATTTGAGAGGTTTGTGAAAAGCCAGCTTGTTGCTTATGTACTGATTGAGTAACTAAAATACCAGGGTCATTTGGGCCCAATTCTAACAACAATGGACTACAGTCTTTCATCATAGGAATAAACTGTTCATACCCAACCCAAGCAGAATCAAAGAAAATGTAGTCGCAAAGATGGCCTATTTTATCTACTACTTGCCGAGCATTATAAATCGTACCATCATAGGTTCCTAGTTGAATAACTGCTAATCGAATAGGACGTTTTGCATTTGCTTTTTCAGGTGATTTTTCAGCCACTAATTCACGTATATAACTTTCATCAAAGCAATGATCTAAAATACCACCAATGGAGCCAAAAGGATTACGTGCTGTTTCAAGATATATAGGCGTAGCACCAGACATAACGAGGCCACCATGGCAGATAGATTTATGATTATTACGATCATATAAAATAATATCCCCTGGTGTTAAAAGAGCATTAAGCACCACCTTATTCGCAGAAGATGTACCATTCAATACAAAATAGGTTTTATCCGCATTGTAGACCTTAGCTGCATGTGCTTGAGCATCATACGCATAGCCTTCATGAATTAAGAGGTCCCCTAATTTTACATCTGCATTGCAAAGGTCAGCTCTAAATATATTCTCTCCAAAGAAATTGTAAAAGGCACTACCCGTAGGATGTTTATAGAAGAATTGGCCCCCTTGATGACCTGGACAGTCAAACTGTGAATTTTCATCCCCTACATAATCAGACAAAGCCCTGAAAAATGGTGGTAAAATAGATGCTTCATAGTTTGCTACAACTTTCTCTATCTCTGATGTACAGTCGTCGATACTCATAGATAAGAGCTCTATAATGGACGTAATACGATTTTCATAAAGAGATATATCTCTAGATGCATCAAGTCTTAAGACAATAATAGGTATACCAAAGGAGCTAATTTGATTATTATTCACAAGATCTAGGTCACCATCATCGATAACAACGGCACCTACATCTGTAAAATCTGTTTCAAAAACGCCAACGCATGTGCGTCCTGCTATGGATTTAATTTTGGATTGCACGGAATCAGATAAAGCAACCTTTAAATGTTTCACAGTCTTCTCCTTTCGTAACTAAATATCATAGTCAACATATACTACAACACCACATATAGAATAAATATAATATTCATAGAATACAATAATCATAAAACATAATATTCGTATCATATAACGAATAAAAAGGCTCTCTACTCAAAGAATAGAGAGCCTTTTGGTTTTAGATTATTCAGCTGCTTCTTCTTCAGCTTCAATATGCTTAGGAGCTTCTGGTTTCATCAATGGGAACAACAATACATCGCGGATGGATGCAGAGTCTGTTAAGAACATAACGAGACGGTCAATACCAACACCTAAACCTGCTGTTGGAGGTAAACCGTATTCAAGAGCTGTAACGAAGTCTTCATCCATACGGTGAGCTTCATCATCGCCAGCTTCGCGTTCTTTCAATTGATCCAAGAAACGTTGTTTTTGGTCGATTGGGTCATTTAACTCGGAGAAGCCATTTGCCAATTCACGACCATAAATGAACGCTTCAAAACGTTCTGTAGCCAATGGATTTTCACGACTTGCTTTCGCAAGTGGAGAAATTTCTTTTGGATGACCATATACGATAGTTGGTTGAATCAAGTTTTCTTCTACATAATCTTCGAAGCAAAGATTTAAGATTTTACCAATACCATCATTTTCTGTATATTCTACATTCAAACGATCTGCAATGGCACGAGCTTCTTCTACAGTAGTAACTGCATCAAAGTCTTCACCAGTGTATTTTTTTACACCTTCAGCCATTGTGATACGATTCCAAGGTGGAGTCAAATTGATTTCTGTACCTTGGTATGTGATTTCTTGTGTACCTAAAACCTCTTGTGCACAGTAGGACACAAGGTTTTCAGTTAAGCGAATAGCATCCTCAACATCGCCATAAGCTTGGTAAGATTCGATAGTAGTGAATTCTGGATTATGACGGTTGTCGATACCTTCGTTACGGAAGCAACGGTTCATTTCGAATACGCGGTCCATACCACCAACGATCAAGCGTTTAAGGTACAATTCTGGTGCAATACGCATGTAAATATCGATATCAAGCGCATTGTGGTGAGTGATGAATGGACGAGCTGCAGCACCACCAGGGATAGCATGCATCATTGGTGTTTCTACTTCCATGAAACCATCACGCATCATGTATTCGCGAATTTTAGCAACGATTTGGGAACGTTTTACAAATGTATCACGCACTTCAGGATTTACAATCAAATCAACATAACGTTGACGGTAACGAAGTTCTGTATCCTTTAAACCATGCCATTTTTCTGGCAATGGACGTAAAGATTTAGATAACAAAGTTAATTTGTTAACTTTAATTGTAACTTCACCTGTATGAGTTTTAAATACATGACCTTCTACACCGATGATATCACCGATATCAAGCATTTTTACGTATTTATAAGCCTCTTCGCCCAATACATCTTTACGGAAATATACTTGAATATCCCCAGATTTATCACGAACATTGGCAAATGCTGTTTTACCATGGGAACGGATTGTCATCAAGCGCCCTGCAATAACTACAGGTTGACCATCATATTTCAAGAAGAAGTCATCTTTAATGTCTTTTGCATTATCTTTTACAATAAAACGTTGACCAAATGGATAGATGCCATCCGCTTCGTATTCAGCCAATTTGTCGCGGCGAATTTGCATTTGCTCATTCAGCTCTTCTTGTACATTTTTAATTTCTTCACTCATGTTATCGCCTCTTCGTCAGTAAATGTAAATTATTGGATTGCTAACACTTTGAATGTAACAGGACCATCTGGTGTGGAAACTTCTACTTCATCACCTTTACGTTTGCCCAAAATAGCTTTACCTACAGGAGATTCGTTAGAGATACGGTTGTTGAATGGATCCGCTTCAGAGGAACCAACGATAACATATTCTAATTCGTCATTGTACATTGTATCTAGTACCGTTACTTTGCTACCTACGGATACAACATCACCTTTTACGGATTCGTCGATGATTTTCGCAGTGTTAATTTTATTTTCAAGCTCTACAATATGACCTTCGATGAAAGCTTGTTCATTTTTTGCATCATCATATTCAGAGTTTTCACTGATATCGCCATATTCAATAGCTGTCTTAATACGTTCAGACACTTCAATACGACGTACAGATTTATAATACATTAATTCTTCTTCTAATTTCTTTAAACCTTCGGCGGTAAGTAATGTTTCTTTTACGTCTGCCATGGGTACCCCACTCTTTCTACATATAAATTAAATAAGAAAAAAGTGCCATAGTAAGATGACACCTTATCTTTTATTTCTAAATTATCTCAACCATTATATAAAAATACTATTCATTTGTCAATCTGTCTACATTTCAGACAATATTTTACGGTATGATTCTAGCTCATTGTGAAAGCTTGTTACAGTATGAATTGTATTCACACGATTGCGCCAATATGCAGATTCAGGGAGGCCCTTCATATACCAGCCTGCATGAGTTCGTATTTCCTTAACGGCCATACTTTCACCCTTATATTGACATAAGAGATCAAAATGCTTTAACAACATGTCGAGACGTTCAATATCGCTCGGCGCCGCCAATACTTCACCAGTCGCCAAATAGTGATGAATACGATTAAAGATCCATGGATTTCCCTGTGCACCACGGCCTACCATTACCGCATCACAACCCGTTTCATCAAGCATTTGTTTTGCATCTTCAGGCTCTACTATATCGCCATTACCAATAACCGGTACAGACACAGCCTCTTTTACAGCCTTAATATAAGACCAATCAGCATGCCCACTGTACATTTGTTCCTTAGTACGGCCATGTACTGCAATAGCCGCCACACCTGTAGATTCGATGCGCTTAGCAAAGTCCACAACATTGATGGAATCACTATCCCAACCGATTCGCATTTTTACGGTTACAGGCACATCGACGGCCTTAACCGCAGCCTCTGCTACACGAGCTGCTAAATCTGGATTTTTCATAAGCGCAGAACCATCACCAGAGGTTACTACCTTTTTCACAGGACAGCCCATATTAATATCTACAATATCGGCACCTGCATCAGCTACTACCTTTGCGCCTAATGCAATTGCTTCTGGATTGGAACCAAAGATTTGCATAGATACAGGGCGTTCTACCTCTTCAATACGCAACAATTCATGGGTGCGTTCATTTTTATATTTAATGCCCATGGCGCTGACCATTTCGGTGCAAACCAAAGCGGCCCCATGCTCTTTAGCAAGTAAGCGATAAGCGATATCGCTGACCCCTGCCATTGGCGCTAATATGGCTTGTCCGTCAATTTTGACAGCTCCAATTTGCCATTGTTTATTATTCATATATATCCCCTAATAAAAAGGGTACAGCATAAGCTGTACCCGAATGTACACTACTTTGTTACATATTCGTAACTATATTATAGTAGCATTATTTATTTCTTTCGTAAATAAGGCGTAAACCTTCTAATGTAAGCATAGGTTCTACATGATCAATGCAGTCCGTAGCACTGCTAATGAGTTGTGCTAAACCGCCTGTAGCTACGACAGTTACATGATCACCCATTTCAGCTTTCATACGTGATACAAGTCCTTCCACTTGACCTACATAACCATAGAACATACCCGCCTGCATAGAGGATACGGTATTCCGGCAAATGACTTGACCTGGGTCTCTTACATCAATACGTGGTAATTTAGCAGCCCTTTGGAATAGAGCCTCTGCAGAAATGGTAACACCTGGTGAGATAACACCACCCATATAATCGCCATTACCTTTAACCGCACAATAGGTAGTAGCCGTACCAAAGTCGATAATAATCAAGTCACCCTTGTATTTCTCATGAGCCGCTACAGCATTTACGATACGGTCAGCACCTACTTCACGAGGATTATCATACTTAATGGCGATACCAGTCTTAGTGCCAGGACCAACAATAAGAGGATTTACATTGAAATAACGTAAACAAACGCGCTCTAATGTAGGCATCAATGGTGGCACAACTGAGGAAATGATGATATCTTTAATATCCTTCACATCAACCTTACGGTCATGGAAGAATAGGTTCATCATCAACATGCCATATTCATCGGTGGTCCGAACCCGATCCGTGGAAATACGCCAGTGACCTACAAGCTCCGTCTTGTCGTATACACCGAGAACAATATTGGTGTTCCCCACATCAATTACTAATAACATGAATGCCTCCTATTTGCGCGGACGAATTGATACGTCCCCTGCCATAATACGTTTAACTGTCCCATCTGGGATTCTTACTAATAAGTTACCATCTTCATCAATATCTGTAGCTACTCCTTCATAGGTATTTCCTGGTGCTCTTACTTCAATTTCCTCACCAAGTGTTACCGATAATTGACGCCATTCATTGAGAGTTTCCTCAAAACCACTATCGAGGACTTCATAATATTGATGTTCTAAGGATTCTAATATAATTTTAAAAGCTTCCGTCCGTTCAATATCAATGCCTTCCATAGTTAAGGATGTAGCGATCAACTTCAATTCTTCCGGGAGCTCTTCTTGTTTAGTCTTTACATTGACACCTATGCCCATAACAATATAGGAAATTTCCTCCATAGAGCCAGACATTTCAGTCAAGATGCCAACTAGTTTACGACCATTCACAAGAATATCATTGGGCCATTTAATGCCTGCATCGGTGAGTCCCATTTTATGAAACGCTTTTGTTAAGGCTACGGCTGCCATCAATGTACATTTTGGTGCTTCTACAGGTGCAAAGTCAGGGCGCAAAATGAGACTAAACCATAGACCTTTCCCAAATGGAGAATACCAGCCCCGCGATAAACGACCTCGGCCAGCAGCCTGTTCCTCTGTTACAACAACAGTACCTTCTTCTGCACCTTGTTGTGCTAAGCGACGAGCTTCTAGGTTAGTAGATTCGGTAGTGTCCATATAGACATACCGTTTTCCAAATACATCCGTTTTTAAGATTTGCTTCATTGCTAATGGACTCAACAAATCAGGTTCCTCCAATAATCGATACCCCCTCTTGGTATAAGATTCTATTTTATAGCCTTTTTGACGTAATGCCTTGATATGCTTCCAAATAGCTGTACGCGAAACATGACACGCTTCCGACATATCTTGTCCCGATACGAAACCACCTTGGTTTTGTCTCAAGAATTCTAATACTTCATCACGCATAGTTTAGAGCCCCTTTCTTTGTCAACCTAGGTTTACAATTCGATTGTACAAGTGTACCCTGTAAAATGCAAGGGGTATTTAAAAGAATTAATGGTATAATACATGTAGTATTAAGTTATACCTTATGCAAAAGATAACAATAGTATGGTCTATCATTATCTAGGGAGATATATGCGACAATTTACATTAGAAGAAAAAAATGAGGTTCTAGAGAATCCCTTTATCCATATTCATAGAAAACTTGATGTCCTATTAAACATAGGCAAACTACTCATGGAATGTGGTGCAGATACAAATCGAATCATTGAAGAAATGTTAAAATCAGCCACATTTATGGGGATACCTCATAATTACTTAAATATTCATATTTCATATACCACTATCATGGTGAATCTATTGCATAAAGAGCGTTCCATAACAGTTTTTAGAAAAACACCGGTTCATGTTCCCAATATGGCCATGATCAATGCCGTATCTAAACTCACATGGCGCGCCTTTGAACGACATTACTCGCTCACTACCTATGAACAGTTAATTTCAAAATTAGATTCCACTATTCCAGTATATCCTGATTGGATAAAGGGTATTGCTTGTGCCCTCGGATCAGCAGGCCTTGCCTTTTTGTATAGTGGCGATATGATAGCTTTTATAGTAACAATTATTTGCTCATTAATCGGTTATTTTGGTCGCACCTTATCGGTACGCTTTGGTTGCAACGAATATGTAGGCATTGCATTAGGTGGATTTGCCGCCATGGTATCCGCCTATGGTTTTTATTCTCATATTGAACAAGCTTCACTAGTCTATGTACTCGTATGTTGTACCTTATTCATGATTCCTGGAGTACCACTCATCAACGCTGTTATCGACACCATTAATAACCATATTCTATCAGGTATTACGCGGGCAATCAGAACTATCCTCATTGTAGGCAGTATGACCTTAGGCATGGCCATGGCATTATACTTTAGCCCTATGCCGGCCTTTAGCTTTGTAGATATTAAGCCTCATGTATTATCCATTGAGCAAATTATAGGGGCTTTTACAGCAGCCGCATCCTTTGCAGTATTATTTAACGCTCCTGTACGGTTACTAGTATCCATTGGTATTGGTGGTATATTATGCGTATTTATCCGCAATTTATTAGCTGTTGAATTTGGCTTTTCCATTCCAGGTGCTACCTTTGTAGGCGCTGCTGTAATGAGCGTGATCTATGTAAAAGTTTCTACTTGGCTGAGAACATCTAGCACAATTATCATCGTCCCATCTGCTATAGCCTTAATGCCTGGTATTCTGTATTATCGTTTTCTATTCGATATGCTTCACATCAACGCACTCAACGAATCCGGTCTCGTACATATGGTACAAAATGGTGTAACAGGTATTTTAACAATCGTTGGCATCGCGGTCGGTGTGGCCATTCCTAATGTATTAGCACAGAAATACTTAAAATCACTTAAGGAACGTCGTATACAAGAATATTTAGCAACCCGCCACATCAATGATGGACAATAAAAAAGAGCTGGTCTCAATTGAGATCAGCTCTTTTTATTTGGACAATCCATTATTTAATTTCGTTAGAAGGTGTTTCACTAGGAGCATCCACTGTAGCAGTGTTTTCTTTAGCTTCAACCACCTCTGGTACGACAATACCTGCCGCTTCTAGAGCTTCTTTAGACTCCTCAACTTCAGGGGCTTTCGTTGTACCATATTTGTAAAGATTATCTACTGCTTTCGCATCGATTGTTTCTTCCTCTAATAAAGCATTTGCCATATCATGTAAGAATTTCTCGTTATCGCTAAGAAGTTTTGTTACGTCTTTATACGCTTCTTCAACAATGCGATGAATTTCAGCATCAATTTTTGCAGCAATTTCTTCACTGTAGTTGCGTTCATGGCCAAGGTTTTTACCCAAGAATACTTGTTCTTGTTGTTCACCAAATACGATAGGACCAAGCTCATCGCTCATGCCCCAACGCGTTACCATAGCGCGTGCTGTATTCGTTACGCTTTGAAGGTCACCAGAAGCACCTGTACTGATTTCATCTAAAATCAAAGCCTCTGCAATTCGACCACCAAGGGCTACGCGAATATCTGCCAATAATTGAGATTTTGTTTTGTAGTTTTGTTCCTCTGTAGGAAGCATCATAGTGTAACCACCTGCTGCGCCACGAGGAATGATTGTTACCTTATGAACAGGATCTGCATGAGGCAACAAATGTGCCACGATGGCATGACCAGATTCATGGTAGGCTGTTAACTTGCGGTCTTTCTCGCTCACAATATGACTGCGACGTTCAGGACCCATGCTAACCTTTTCACTAGCTTCTTCAACTTCAGCCATAGTGATAACTTTTTTGTTAAGGCGAGCTGCCAATAAAGCCGCTTCATTTAACAAGTTGTTCAAGTCAGCACCAGTAAAGCCTGGAGTTTTCTTAGCAATTGTTTTCAAGTCTACATCGTCAGCTAATGGCTTGTTACGAGCATGTACTTTTAAGATTGCTTCACGACCGCGTAAGTCTGGACGACCTACGATAACTTGACGGTCAAAACGACCTGGACGCAAAAGCGCTGGGTCAAGAATATCTGGGCGGTTTGTGGCAGCGATAGTAATAATACCTTCGTTGGCACCGAAACCATCCATTTCAACGAGTAATTGATTCAATGTTTGTTCACGTTCATCGTGACCACCACCAAGACCTGCGCCACGTTGGCGACCTACCGCATCAATTTCGTCGATAAAGATGATACATGGAGCATTCTTTTTCGCTTGTGTGAAAAGATCACGCACACGAGAAGCACCAACACCTACGAACATTTCTACGAAGTCAGAACCAGAAATCGTAAAGAATGGTACCCCTGCTTCACCAGCAACGGCTTTAGCAAGCAATGTTTTACCTGTACCTGGAGGACCTGCGAGCAATACACCTTTCGGAATTTTAGCACCGATTGTTGTAAATTTACCTGGATCCTTCAAGAATTCTACTACTTCTTCTAATTCTTGTTTTGCTTCTTCAGCACCTGCTACATCTTTAAAGCTAACCTTTACGTTACCTTCACCCATCAATTTAGCACGGCTTTTACCAAAGTTCATCACTCGGCCACCGCCACCTTGAGTTTGTTGCATAATAAAGAAGAACAATACAACCAAGATGATAATAGGAATAGCAGAACCTAACAGGCTCATCCACCAAGCTGGTTGCTCAGGTGGAGCTGCTGTAATTTCTACGCCATTATCTTGTAATGTTTTAATTAATGTTTCATCACTTGGCGCATAAGAATTGAACTCTGTTCCATTTTTTAGTTTACCTTTAATACCATGATCATTGGTAATCGTTACGGACTCAACCTTTTTCTGTTGTACTTGTTGAATAAATCCTGTGTAACTTAGTTCAGATTTATTCGCACTTTGACCAGAGAAAGCGTCAATGGCGATAACGAAAGCGGCAATGATAAGTAAGTAAAGGACGATATTTTTTGTAAATCGACCCAAAAGATTACCCCTTTCAATAATAATTTAGTTGTATAAACGAATTGAGTACATCTCATCGAGAGATGCACTCATATATTATATCATATTTTTAATTTTGATACATTTCTTCCTTTAAAATACCGATATAAGGCAAGTGACGATATTTTTCCGCGTAGTCTAAACCATAACCGATAACAAAGTAGTCAGGAATGATAAAGCCTACATAGTCTACTTCTACGTCCATTTTACGGCGCTCAGGTTTATTCAATAACGCTGCAAGACGTACGCTTTTAGCGCCACGAGCATGTAAATTTTCTAGCAAGTAATGTAATGTTGTACCAGTATCACCGATATCTTCCACAACAAGCACATGCTTCCCCTCTACAGAGCGATCCAAATCTTTTAGAATTCGTACTACACCTGTACTAGTTGTGCCACTACCATAGCTAGAGCAAGAAATAAAATCAAAACTTACATCTACACTATCATCAATAGCGCGAGCTAAGTCTGTAAAGAAAACGATGGCTCCCTTTAACACCCCTACAAGCACTACAGATTCATTTTTATAGTCTTCGCTAATTGCTTTACCTAACTCGGCTACACGAGCCTGTAATTGTTCCGCTGTATATAAAATCTCTTTTGCGTCTTGATGCATCTATATGACCTCCACGATTCATATTAATGTTTGCAATATACCTTTATTGTATCACATTGAGCAATTACTTTTATACTTTTTATAGTGAAAGTTTTCGCTTCTCCGGTGTTAACAATATCTAGTAATTGCTCTTGATGGGCTGTAGTAAGCGTTATATCAGAGTCAATAGAGCTTACCAAACGCTGCCACAAACGACGTTGTATGGCTAATGGTTCCTTTCGTAAAGCCCTACGAGATAAACGCATTTCACCCTTATCAATAGTCACTAATCGCTTAAAAGCTTGCACTGTCAAATCAGAGATCACAGCTAAATCTTCACTTACAGAACCTCCTAATCTAGCGATAGCATCTACTACATTAGGGTTAATCGATTCTAACTCAGGTATAACGCGATGACGAATTTTATTTCGCTGGTATCGAATATCATCATTTGTAGAATCAATACAATACGTGAGCTTTCTATCGGCTAAATAAGCTAATAATTCCTCTTTTGGAACATCTAATAAAGGTCTAATCACAGGAATATCATAGTCATTGCTGACTACAGCCATACCTGTTAGCCCGTTTAATCCTGTACCTCTAATGAGATGCGCTAGAATCGACTCAGCTTGATCGTCTTTGTGGTGAGCTACTGAAATATAATCATACCCCTCAGACTGGGCAATTTCATTTAACCATTGATAACGTACTTGGCGGCCTATAGTTTCTTCAGACTTTTTATGTTCCTTACTTAGGCTCGGTACATCAAAGGTAGCGGAATAAAATGGCAGACCTAATTCTTCCACTTGATGTTGGAGCCATAAGACCTCATCTTTACTTTCAGGGCGAATACAGTGATCCACAATGGCTACACCTATTTTGTATGTTGTATGACGATGCGTAGCAATATCATGTAACAAATACAATAGAGCCATTGAATCGGGACCACCAGAGCAAGCTACTAGAATTCGACTATTTTCAGGAAATAGATTATGTGATTTTAAGGTGTGATTAATGGTTCGAATAAGTTCTTTTACATTCACGAGCCATCGCCTCCATACCATCTTGATCGCTCACAAATACATGAGGAACCTCATAGGCATCCATAAAGGACGTCAAAATTTCTGCACCAGCTACGATGATATCAGCACGGCCTGCAGGTAAACCTTTTACCTGTAATCTCTCGTCGCGACTCATGTAACGCAAGTTTAGAATAATGCCCTCTACTGTTTCACGACTTAATTTATGACCTTGCACCTTTGTACCATCATAATTTTCAAGGCCTAAATCTATAGCAGCTAGCGTCGTTAATGTACCACCGATACCAATGAATTCACCAAATTCACCTTGAATCATCATCGGATCCCAAAGTAATCGAGTTTCTTCCCATACTCGTTGAGGACCTTCATCAGACATAGATTGAAGGCGTACAGCCCCTACAGGATAAGATCGGCTCCAGTAAACGCCGTCCTTATTGCCTAATGCTAGCTCTGTACTACCGCCACCGATATCGATAGTTGTATAGTGACGACCATCATTCAACTGATCTCCTAAGGCACCATTAAAGCCATAAATAGCCTCTTCATCGCCCGTGAGAATACGCCATTCCATCGGACAATGTTCGCTAACGTGCTCCATAAATTCAAGGCCATTAGATGCTTCACGAACAGCGCTCGTTGCAAAACCAAAGCAGCATTCCACCCCATATTGGTCTGCTAGTTTTTTTATTTCTGTAAAAGCTTGATAGGACGCTTCCATCGATTCAGTACGCAATGTACCATCTGAATTACGTTGGCCTAAACGAGTAGTCCACAACTGTTTCGGCTCATAGTGCCATATATTATTTTCATAAGTAGCCAATAATAAGCGTACTGAATTTGATCCAATATCAATAATAGCTAACTTCATAATTGCTCCTTACATAATTAGTATGCCTCTAACACTATTATACTGTTAAGGCCTATACATAAGTAAAGAGATGGCTCAATGCCATCTCTCACTATTAATCTCGACGACCGCCTCGGCCTCCGCGTTTACCTTCTGTATTGCGTTTTAAATCGTGTAAGCGTTCATTGCTATCGCGCAAGAATGATTTCATCTTTGCTTCAAAAGCCTCTGTGCTTTGTTTAGATTGAACACGACGAGGACGTCGCTCTTCACTTGCTGTCTCTTTAGGTTGTGTTTGACGAATAGAAAGGCCGATTTTATTACCTTCAATAGATAAAACCTTAACCTTTACTGGATCTTCAACCTTTAATACGGTATTAATATCTTCGACATACCCATGAGCTACTTCAGAAATATGAACTAGACCTGTTTGCTTCTCTCCTAAATCAACAAATACGCCGAATTTTGTAATACCAGATACGGTACCATCAATAATGTTACCAACTTCGATTGCCATGCAACCTCCTAATTAATACGGAAACCTCAAACTACAAACTAATGCGAATCTAAATTACTACAGTCAAACCTATTTTACATAAGGCACTTCACCAGGTTTTACAAGGCCGAGCTCCTCACGAGCCACCCCCTCAATGGTCTTTGGATCTTGCAACTTAGCCTTTTCCTGTTCTAATTCTTCATTTCGCTGTTTTAATTCTTGCAATTGTTGCTCAATATGTTGTTTTTCTTGATATACAGCCACCAAGCGATAGGCTTGCCCTAATAATAGCAGCACCATAATCCCTATACCAATTCGCTTGATCCACATGAGGATAATACGTTGATCCTGCGCTTTGCGATTAGGTCTAACCCGTTTGCGCGGCTTTTTTGGACGTTGTACTTCCATAGTGTCTTGAGTCATAATATCCCCCAAAAATATTCATCATCTGTATACTGTCATTTTTTAATTATATCACAGAACCTCGTTAGGGACTAAATAAAATTATCTATAGTTTATCTTATATCTATCATATAGTTAAAAAGGTCTTATCAGAGATAGATTTATTAGTAACAGCCACTATGGCCTTATAAAGTCTCTGCTTTATGAGCATATTCACGAATTACGGCACAAGACTTTTTAAATAAAGCTAATTCATCTTCAGTAAGCTTCAATTCAAATACATCTTCGATACCATCTTTGCCAATAACTGCTGGAGTCGATGCAAAGATTCCTTCTTCACCATATTGGCCATCTAGATAACAAGAACATGGCAACACTTTCTTTTCGTCATGGAATACAGCACGAATTAATTCTGTTGTTGCACTAGCAATGCCGAACTCTGTGGAGCCTTTACCAGCCAATACGTGGTAACCACCAATTTTTACATCATCTAGCACTTGAGTATGATCAAGTGTAGGGAATCTATGAGGCAATTCTTGTTGTAATTGTACTAACGGTTTTCCTTGTACATAAACATGAGACCATGGCACCATAGCACTACCACCATGTTCACCTAAACAATACGCTGTAATTGTACGGTTACTAATATTAAAAATGCGCGCCAATTCTTTTTGTAATCGCGCTGAATCTAAAGCTGTACCACTGGAAATAATACGTTTTGGATTCCAATTTAAATGTTTACATAAATAAGTAGCAACAACATCAGCAGGATTAGAAATAGAGATAATAAAACCATCAAAGCCAGACTTTTTAATTCGAGGAATAACATCCTTTAAAACCTCTACTGTATCACCAAGACTTTCTAAACGATCTTGATATAAATTTGGTAAAGGACCAGCGCTAAATACGAGAATATCACAATCCCCACAATCTTCAATAGGACCTGCAGTAGCTGTTACTTTATGAGGAATATAGCTAACAGCATCATTTATATCCATTGCTTGTGCTTTAGCTTTTTTCTCGTCAATATCCATCATATATAGTTCATCTACTTCACCTTGTAGAGCAAGAGAAAATGCTACATGAGAACCTACATGTCCAGTGCCAATAATACCT
Source organism: Veillonella dispar (assembly GCF_900637515.1). Classification (NCBI taxonomy): domain Bacteria; kingdom Bacillati; phylum Bacillota; class Negativicutes; order Veillonellales; family Veillonellaceae; genus Veillonella; species Veillonella dispar. The sequence continues at coordinate 1,523,952 of NZ_LR134375.1, forward strand.
ACTTTACGTAATTTCATAAGCGCCTCCTACGATTCGCACTAAAAGATATACATCTTCTAATACAATTCCACTTAAACCAGCGATTGCCATTATATGAATCGACAATGTTAAGTTATATTAAAACATATTGCTTGTAAAATACATAAACTATTATATACCTATTTTCTCATAGGTATATAAGAAAATAGATTTATAGCGATAAAAAAAGACTATTATAGGAAATCCTATAATAGTCCTTCTATTATATAGTTAGTCTCGTCCAGTAAAGAAGCTTACTACAGCAATCACTATAACTGCACCAACGATGGACGGAATTAATGCCATGCCTGCAAGACTTGGGCCCCAAGTACCAAGCAAAGCTTGACCTACAGAAGCCCCTACTAAACCAGCAATAACACGAAGAATAATCCCCATGCTTTGCGCCTTTTTAGTAATACGACCAGCTACAAAACCAATGAATCCGCCTACAATAATTGACCAAAGCATAATATACCTCCTATAAAGTCATCTCATCAAGATTAAGCGGGAATAAATCCTTATTCTCCATCACTTGTGGTGACTTTTCTAAATATTGTTTTCGCATTGACCATAAAATTTCTAAATCCTTTGGATCTAACTTGGACAATGCATATATCATCGTGAAATCTGAACCATAATGGCCACGCAAGCTATCGGGTACTCCTTTGGGTCCTTCTCCACCTAGACGATTATTAAAGAACCCTTGAATACGGCGACTATCTAAATCAATGATAATAAACCCTGACGCATCATATACATACAATGTATGATTTATACGCTTTAAAGCTCGTACCGTATTCGTTATAAAATATTGGTCCTTCATGTCAATGAGGGATGACTCATAACCTGAATGGTAAAAGTCCCCATAATAATGAGCTCCTCTATCTGTAGATTCCAACAAATCCTTGAGTACGGATTGTTCTGGCCCACTAAAATCAGAGAAAGTTTTTACCATAGTAATCTCTCGTAAACCACGTTGGTAATTCTCGGTCTTCGGTGGCTCAATATGTTGGCCACGAAAGGTAATAGGCATCAACCGAAGTGTATTATCAGCTAAATTATAAATACCATACCCTTCATAACCTAGAAAGTACACTTGTGAGTCGATAGACTTCATCGCTAATATTCGTTTTGAAATGATGGCATCACTAGAATTTACTAATGTATGCTCTTCTGGGTCTATGCGTACTGTTTTACTGTCGTAATTGCCACCTACTGCAAGCCAATAGGAGAGCCCCACTACAATTAATGCTAGTATGCATAAACCGATACGTTTTATATTCATTTATACTCCCTATGAATCCCCAGGCATAAAACGTAATAATATATTGCCATTACAGTAAATCCCTATTAATATAATCCCAATTCTAGGTATAACTGTAAATTTTTTTAATATCTTTGTGGACTTCTATGCCAAACTTAATGTAGCTAGTCGCTCGCTAATTGAGATACCCTTATAGGTAAAAGTTGGTAACAACTCATGTAAAGGTTCTAAGACAAAGGTTCTATCCCAAAAATAAGGATGCGGTATAGTTAGAGTTTCAGCACAAATGGAAATCATAGAACCGGCTTCATCAAAAGCCAAAATAATATCTAAATCTAATGTACGTGGTCCCCAGTGAATGAGTCGTTCACGACCAGCCCCTTGTTCTAAGGACTGAAGGACACTTAACATTTCATGAGGATTCAAAGTACTTTTACAAGACCACATGCCATTAATAAATAACGCCTGATCTGTATATCCCCAAGGTTCCGTTTCTATCAAAGAAGAACTAATAACCTCTGAAACGGCCTCATGCCCTTGTAATAGGTGAAAAGCGGAATTAATATAGCCTCTTTTATCACCTATATTTGAACCTACACTGATGTAATAGGTATACATCAAATTTGACCTCTTGTAGTGACAACCTCAACATAATCCAGGATACCAGCAATAGGTACAGATGGTTTGCGCACCGTTACAGATAAGCCAACGATACCTTGATAATGTTGGTATAAAGAGTCGGCAATAAGTGCACCTAAACGCTCTAATAAATTATGTTTTTCTCCAGTCATAACAGATTCTACAAGCTCATATACTTCTACATAATTGATAGAATCCTCTAACTGATCACTTTGACCGGCCTTTGTAAGATCCGTAGTAATTTCAACATCTACAAAAAAGCGCTGTCCTTGCTCTTGTTCAGATGTCAAATTGCCATGGTATCCATAGAATGCCATGTTTTTTAAAACGATTTTATCCATTATTCACCTCGTAATAGGCCATCTGCTACGGCCAAGGCGCGTTTGTGCATTTTCACATTATGAACACGCACCATATCAACACCTTGGAATACACCCGTAATACAAGCCGCTACCGTGCCTTCATCGCGTTCTTCTGGAGGCAAACCGCCCAACATAGAACCGATAAAACGCTTACGGCTAGGCGCAAGTAAAATAGGGTATTCATAAGCCGTTAATTCGCCTAAACGTTGCATAACTTCAATATTTTGCTCTTCTGTTTTACCAAATCCGATACCTGGATCAAGCCAAATTTGTTGTGGTGTTACACCAACCTTTAAGGCTTTATCTACAGCAAAGAAGAAGTATGCCTTCATATCTTCAATGATGTCACCATAGTTTGTATCATTACTATTGTGCATGATGATTACAGGTACCTTATATTTTGCTGCTACCGCTGCCATATCAGGATCATAGTGTAAGCCCCATATATCGTTCAAAATATGAGCCCCTTTAGAAAATGCATAGTCCGCAGTTTTAGCATGATAAGTATCAATAGATACAGGTACTGTAGATGCATGTAGTACAGGGTCTATCAATTGGGACAAGCGTTCAATTTCTTCATCTGCTGTCAATGGTGTGCAACCAGGGCGCGTAGATTCTACGCCTAAATCAATGATATCAGCACCATCTTCAATCATTTGCGTTACATGTGCTGCTGCCGCTTCTGGAGTATTGAATTTACCACCATCAGAGAAAGAGTCAGGCGTACCATTTAGTATCCCCATAATAAGGGTACGATCGCACAAAGATAAACTTTTGCCATCATTCCATGTGTAATTTCTACGTTTAAACATTTGCCTGTCCTCCACCTAACATTGCCAACGCTTCATCTCGTAATGTGCCAGTCTCTGCTAGTACACCACGGCTTTCTAATGTAATAACCTTTGAATCTTGCTGCATGGTCCCTTTGATAAGCATACACAACTGAGTCGATGTAATGCGTACGAATACACCATGAGCAGATAAATCATTCATAATTGCATCTGCTAATTCTGATGCTAACCGCTCTTGTAGTTGCGGCCTCCGGCTAAGAATATTAACAATATCTTGAAACTTGCTAAGCCCTGCCACACACCCATCCTTAGGTTGGTACACAATATCCACGGTTCCAAAGAATGGCAACAAGTGGTGCTCACACATAGAGTAAAAAGGAATTCCTGTAACCGCTACAAGACCCTTATAATCAGTACTAAATGTTTCACCCCAGGCTGACTTTGTATCTAATCCTACGCCACTGAATAATTCACTATATAATTCTGTTACACGACTTGGTGTTTTCTCTAGCTCTGGCGCCTCAGTATCAACAGATAAAGCCGCTAAAAATTGCTTTATCCCGTCCTTTGCACGTTGATTCATCGGTCCTCCTAAACGATTTTCGTCGTCCAATCCTCAATATTCCAAATATCCGTAACCCAATCTTTATAAAATTCAGGTTCATGACTTACTAAAACGATAGTTCCTTTGAACTCACGCAAAGCACGACTCAGTTCTTCTTTTGCATAAATGTCCAAGTGATTCGTTGGTTCGTCTAATACGAGTACATTGTACTTATTTTGCATCAGTTTACATAAGCGAACCTTTGCATTCTCACCGCCAGATAACACGCGCATTTGCGATATAATATGCTCGTTAGTAAGGCCACAACGAGCAAGCGCTGCACGTACTTCTGCATTAGTCATTGCTGGATATTCATTCCAAATATAATCTAAGGCAGTTTCAGAATTGGATGGTGTATCTTCTTGAGCAAAATACCCAATTTGTAAGAAATCACCTTTTACCAACTCACCACTCACCGGTTTTAATAACCCTAAAATTGTTTTCAATAATGTCGTTTTACCTAGACCATTAACGCCACGAATAGCGATTTTTTTATTTCTTTCAATTTGAAAATCTACTGGTCGAGTCAACGGTTCATCATAGCCTAATTCCAAACCAAAGGCCTCTACAATAAAACGACTTGGCGTACGGCCTTCTTTAAAACCAAAACTTGGTTTAATGTACTCTTTTGGCTTTTCCAAAATCTCCATTTTCTCTAACCGTTTAGCTCGAGAATTTGCCATACCACGCGTTGCTACACGAGCCTTATTGCGTTGGATAAAGTCTTCCATGCGCTCAATTTCTTGTTGTTGACGCTCATAAGCCTTGGCAGCTTGTGCCTTTTTCACTTCGTAAGCAGCTTGGAACTGATGATAGTCACCAGTATATCGAGTAAGTACGGCTTGCTCAATATGATAAATAACATTGACTACAGAATTTAAGAACTCCATATCATGAGAAATCAAGATGAACGCATTTTCGTAGTTTTGTAAATAGTTTTGCAACCATTGGATATGCTCTACATCAAGATAATTTGTCGGTTCGTCCAAGAGCAAAATCGTTGGTTTTTCTAGTAACAGTTTTGTAAGTAAAACCTTTGTACGCTGGCCACCGCTGAGCTCTGTAACATCTCGGTCAAGCCCAATATCCATAAGGCCCAAACCTGCAGCTGTACGCTCAATAACCGCATCAATTTCATAGAACCCACGTTGTTCAAGAATTTCTTGCCATTCCCCAACTTGCTCGAGAAGCTTATTCATTTCATCTTCAGACACATCACCCATGCGATTGTACGCATCGTTAATGTTTTGCTCCATTACAAACAAATCATCAAAAGCTCGTTGCAATACGTCGCGAATGGTCATGCCCTTTTCGAGGACCGCATGTTGATCCAAATAACCTACAGTTACTTGGTTGGACCATTCAATTTTACCTTCATCAGGAGGTATTTTGCCTGTGATGATATTTAGGAATGTAGACTTGCCTTCACCATTAGCACCAATTAACCCTACATGTTCACCTTTCAACAAGCGGAATGATGCATCATCTAAAATTTGTCGCGCTCCAAAACCATGGGTTACATTTGAAACGGTTAAAACACTCATATCTATCTCCACCGGAATAAAAGCCGTCTTGTTGAAGACGGCTTGTTTCATACTTACTTAAATATTATATCTATTGTACCTTTTTGACCTCTATATGTCAAAAATTGAACATCATTTACCCACTGCATAACGCAAGGCTACCACAGCCATAATCTTAGCACCCTTAATCGCTTGCTCCAATCCATAGTCGGAACCTGCTGCACAAGTGAACTCGGGTGTATGAGCCTCTAAACCTAACCCAATCTGCAAAGTAGGCTGTGCTGTTGGTACTTCATAAGATACATTTCCTACATCTGTACTACCATCAGCCTCATCATCAGGCAATATACGGGGCGTTTCACCAAATTCAGTCATCACATCGTTAAAGAGATCTAATAACTGTTTATCTTGACGCATATCCTTAAAGAGAGGCTCATAATGATGCATCTCAACACGGGCGCCATAAGATGCTGCAATTTCTTGAGCAGCCTCTTTGATAGCCGGCAAAATAATACCTTCTAAATCGTCCACCGTACTACCGCGAACAGTCATGCGAATCGTAGCCTTAGGAGTTACTACATTTGGTGCTGTACCAGCTTCGGTAAAAATGGTCCCTACAATAGCCCCTTTAGGGAATGTTTTCTTTAACTCTTTTATTTTTTGATATAAATCTACAGCACAGTCTAAGGCATTAATACCAGAGTCAGTTAATGATGCTACATGACAAGACCGTCCATGGAAGGTAATCTCTAGTGGATGCGTCGCTAATGATGTGCCCCCTACCTCATTTTCACCGCCTGGATGAATAATTAGTGCCGCCTCACAGCCCTTAAATAAACCAGCCTCAGCCATGTATACTTTACCACCAATAGTTTCCCTCCGCAGGACAACCAAAGAAGGTCGTTCCCCACGTTTCAGGTGCACTTTGACTGAAGGCAATAGCCGCCCCTAAACTCATCATAGCAATGAGATTATGTCCACAACCATGACCAAGTTCTGGTAGTGCATCATATTCACCTAAAAAGGCTATTTTATGCTGTGCAGTACTGTTATAGTCACCACGTAACGCCGTTTGTAACTCTGGAAAATCAGTTAGCCCCACTTGAGATGTAAAATTATGTGTTTCTAAGAATTGGTTAATTACCTTAACTGCTTTATGCTCTTCTAACCCCAATTCTGGATTATCGTGTAAATATAATGAAAGCTTACGCAACTCACGGGCCATATTATCTATAATGGCACAAGCTTGCGCTTCTCGTTCTTGTAATGTCATAACGCCCCTTTATACTATCTAATTTATACTGTTTATTATTTATTCTATCTAAGAAGAGTCCGTCTATTTCGAATAGGGATGAATAATGATAGTGTTTGAAATGTATCTAAAGTTAATCGTTGCACCTAATGGTAGTGTTTGATGCGGCGTTCCATGACCTGTTGGTACATAGCATACAAAAGGTTCTGGTAATTTAGGATCTCGATTATCTTCCATATATCGTAGTGCTTCATAGCCTAAATCATAATCCCGTTCATCTTCGTCACCTTCGCAATCTGTAAATGTACCGATGACCAGTCCTTTTATGCGACTCAACAAACCACTGAGGCGAAATTGTTGTAACATGCGATCTAGCTTATACGGTGCTTCCCCTACATCTTCAATGAATAGTAAGGTATCCTCCCAAGATTTCTCCTCTAAAAAATAAGGTGTTCCGCACAACATTGATAGCATCGTCATATTGCCGCCCTGTAAAATCCCTTCCCCTAGCTCAGTACCAATGGCACCACGCGGCGGTTCAGGTAATGGTTCTATAACTTGTAATTTACCTTCTACAGCTACAAATAAAGCATCTATATCTGCCTTACGTTCTTCTTTAAAGTCGACGCCCATCGGCCCGTGATAGGTAATAAGTCGGCTATATCGATTAATAGCCATATGAAGAGCTGTACAATCACTATACCCTATAAAAGCCTTACGATATTTACGTATGGCCTTATAATCTAATAAATCTAGATAACGCATCGTTCCGTAACCACCGCGCAAAGCTAGCACCGCATCACAAGGTGCGGTGGTCATCATATATTGAAACTCTTGGGCTTGCTCCTCTGGTGTACCACCATAGAGTCCTTTACGATGTGCACTTTCACCAAAGAGCACATTATAGCCCCTTGCGTTACAAATGTCTTCTATTCTATGTAAATCTTCATCGCTTGCACTAGCAGGAGCCATAATACCTATGGTCATCCCAGGCGCTAAGCGCTTTGGTTCAATCCAGTTCATATATCCTCGTAAAATATAACAAAAGACGTACACAATGTGTACGTCTTAAGTGTATCTTATTTGTATGCTTTTTTAAAGTCAACAAGGCCCAATGTAGTCCAGAAATAATTTTGAATACTTCCGTTTGTTACATATGGTTGTGTTGTAAAGTATAATGGCATTACTAGAGCTTCATCAAAAATCATCTTTTCTGCTTGATGCATCAATGCATCGCGTTCAGCCCCATTTGGTGTCGTACGAATACGAGCGATTAACTCGTTATAGTCTTCACTATGGTACTGACTATCGTTGTCTTCAGCAGAGAACACCTCTAAGAAGTTTTGTGGATCACTGTAATCCGCAACCCAAGAAGCACGAGCTACTTGGTATTTACCAGCTTCGCGATCAGCTAAGAATACCTTTGTCTCTTGATTTTGTAATCGCACATCTGCACCAAATGCATTTACCCATGCATCCTGTACAGCTTCAGCAATCGCTTTATGTAATTCGCTTGTGTTATACAAAATCGTAATTGGAGGCAATGGATGATTCTTATCATAGCCAGCTTGTTTCAAGATTTCTTTCGCTTGCTCTACATCTTCGTAAACGAGATAGCTACCAGCTTCACGGAAGTCTTCACGACCGTTGCTTTCAAGCATACCGTATGGAACAAATGCATAAGCAGCCTCTTTACCTCCACGAACAATATTGTTAACGATATTAGCACGGTTGATAACCATGGAGAATGCTTTACGTACTTCAGGGTCTGTGAAAGGTTCTGCTTTCACATTAAATACGTAATAATAGTTACCAAGCATAGGTCCAATATGTAATAGACCAGCCTCTTCTAAGCGTTTTTGATCCGCTACAGGAGGCTCAACAGTCATATCTGCTTCGCCACCTTCAACCAATGTAAGGCGTGTGCTTTGGGATTCACTGATAGGCCAATTCATCTTCTCTGTTTTCACAGAATCCGCATCCCAGTAATCTGGATTCTTAATGAAATCCATTTCCCCATTATGTTTCCAAGATAATAAGCGGTATGGACCATTAGACACGAATGTATCTGCATTAGCAGCCCAGTTTTCATGAGCTTCTACAGCCTTTTGACTTACTGGATAGTAACTATGAGATGCTAATAATTTTAAGAAATAAGCTGTTGGATTTTCTAAGGTAACCACCAATGTATCATCATCGATGGCCTTAACACCAACGTCTTCAGCTTTGGCATCACCATTATTAAAGGCTTCGCCATTTTTTAATACATATAACATATATGCATTGTCCGCATGGACTTCAGGGTCTAATACGCGTTTCCAAGCGTATTCAAAATCATGAGCCGTCAAAGGCTCTCCATTGGACCATTTTAAATCTGGTCGCAAATGGAAGGTATACTCGCGACCATCATCAGAAATATCCCAGCTTTTAGCAAGTGCTGCCTCTGGTTCACTTTCATCATTTAAACGAACTAAACCGTCAAATAATTGGAGTTGAACCGTTGCCTCCGGAGAGGTAGTAGACTTTGCTGGATCCAATGTGGATGGTTCCTGCTCAATAACATATCGGATTGTATGCTCATCAATTGGTTGTTCCCCGCGAGGATAACCAAATACAAACAAGAGCACACTCACCCCAAGAGCAAGGACCATGAGTTTTAACAAATTTCGTTTATCCATCATGGCAATGCTTCCTCTACAAATTCTTTCATGATACGCCCTACTCGAGCGCCTAACTCTTTACCTCGGTCATTATCAATATCGCTCATCAAAAGGATAAAGCAAAAATGACCTCTAAACGTTTCCAATATGCCCCCATCATGCTCTACGCGATCAAGGGATCCTGTTTTATGGTGAAAGCGTACATCTTCTCCCCAATAAAATGGCAAAATATCACGGAATTGTTGGCGACCTAAAATGTTCCACATTTCTCGGCCATAAAAATCTCTATCGCGACATTCAAAAATGTGTTTATAGAGACGAGCTAACGCCATAGCAGTCATACGATTATCACGGCCTTCGGCGAGAGCTTCAAAGTCCATCATCATGCGATTAAGTTCTATCTCATCTACACCAAGCTGTTCTGCACGAGCATTGATATTTTCCATTCCAAGAACTGTAATGAGCAAATTTGTTGCAATATTATCGCTGAGAACCATCATAAGACGGCATAACTCAAGATACGTAAAGCTATGCTTTGCTACTAATTCTTGTAGTGCTCCACCACCTTCAACACGAGGTGTTCTAGATAGTGGAACTGTATCATTAAGGTCTAACTGTTCAGTACGAGCTAAATGGAACACATACTCCATGATGAGTACCTTAATCAAACTTGCACTAGAATGTACCGTATCCTCCCCTTTAGAAGCGATAATAATCGGTTCCTCTTCATCGTCAAATTGAAGTACTACATAGGATATATTTCCTTTTGGTGCTAATTCTTTAATAACTGTATCGAGTTGATGCTCCAAGGACTTGCCAACAAGTAACTTTTCCATACTATTCTCCCATTATATGTGCCAGCATGCGATGCGGCGATCTGCCCAATCACGAAGAGGTGGACGTTCTGCAAAGCAACGACCCTCTGCTTCTGGACATCGACCACTAAACAAACAACCTTTCGGTGGGTCTAGTGGATTTGGTGGGTCCCCTTTAAGAGGTGCTCCAATTGGAGCATGTGGTATAACAGGACCATTTAAGGCCGTCAAAGCACGAGTGTAAGGATGTTGTGGAAATTCGTATAAATCCAGTGCTGGACCTTCTTCCATAACAGCACCTAAGTACATAACCACCATGCGATGACTGATGTAGCGCACCATGTTTAAATCATGAGAAATAAAGAGGTACGAAATACCATGTTGTTCTTGTAATCGTTCAAGCAATGTCATAATTTGCACTTGAATCGATACATCTAGTGCTGAAATCGGTTCATCACAGATGATGCACTGCGGCTGCATAATAAGAGCCCGTGCAATACCGATACGTTGACGTTGACCACCAGATAATTCATGAGCATAACGCTCACCAAAAGACATGTTCAAACCAACTTGATCAAGCACTTCTTTTACACGAATAACGCGATCACGAGGTGTATACTTTGGATCCAGCTCCAAAGGTTCTTCTAAAATCGCATTAACCGTAAGACGTGGATTAAGTGATGCATAAGGATTTTGGAATACCATTTGCATCACAGGATGAACGGCTTTACGATCCACATAAGGATCAATCTGACGACCATTCATATAAATAGAACCTGATGTAGCTTGATGCAAGCCCATCAACGTGTAGCCAAATGTGGATTTACCACAACCTGACTCACCTACGATACCGAGGGTTTCCCCTGGCGATTGATATAGGCTCACGCCTTGTACAGCGTGTACCGTGTGTTTTGGCTTAAATAAGCCCCCTGACAGAGTGAACTCTTTAACGAGATTGTCAGTTTCCCATACGTAACTCATTAAAGTCCCTCCAACTTAGCTAACCAACATGTAAATTGGTGACCTTCACCAACATTTGTAACCATAGGAATACGATTACCACAGATACGCATAGCCCACTTACACCGTGGATTAAACGCACAACCTCGTGGTAGATCAAACAGATCTGGTGGTTGACCTTCAACGGCTTTTAACTCACCATGCCATTTACCTTGTGGTAAAGCGAGTAACAAGCCCAATGTGTACGGATGACGAGGTTCATTAAAGATACCTTCTACCGTAGCAGATTCAACACATTTACCAGCGTACATAACCATAACGCGGTCGCAAATTTGAGCAATAACGCGGAGGTTATGAGAAATAAAGATAATGCCAATACCAGCTTCTACAGCTAATGTTTGCATAAGGCGCAAGATTTGAGCCTCTGTTGTAATATCTAGAGCCGTTGTCGGTTCATCACAAATCAAAATTTTTGGACGACCTGCGACAGCCATGGCGATACAAACGCGTTGGCGCATACCACCACTCAACTCATGAGGATATTGAGATAATCGTCTTTCCGGTGTTGAAAGGCCCATCTTCTTTAATAAGTCGATGGCGATAGCTCGTTCGTCATAATCCTCACCATATGCATTGGTACGATGGATAACCTCATACATTTGTTCCCCAATCGTCATGATTGGATTCAAAGATGTCATAGGGTCTTGGAATACCATGGCAACAGTAGTACCGCGGAGTTCATTCCAGTCATCTTCAGTAAATTCAAGGCAATCATTGCCATCAATCATAAATGTATCGGCTTTGATTTTTGTTTTGCCATATGGTAGCAATCCCATTAAGGAATTAACTAGTACAGATTTACCACAGCCTGATTCACCAACAATACCTAAAATCTCACCTGGTTGTAAGGAGATATCTTGATTGCGAATAACCCGTAAAGGGCCTTGGAAGGTATCGATGGTAATGGATACATTGCGCACATCAACAATTGCGTTATTCATTATCTATCTCCTTCCTTAGGGTCTAACACATTACGTAAGCCATCGCCAAGGAATGCGAAACCAAGCATGGTAACACTAATGGCAACAGCAGGGAAAATCAATTGGAATGGATAAGAGCGCATGCTGCTAATCCCTTCAGAAGCGAGTACACCCCAGCTCGCCATAGGTGCATTAACACCTAAACCGATGAAGCTAAGGAATGCTTCTGTAAAAATAGCCTCTGGAATGGCCAATGTCAATGTAATGATGATTGGTCCCACGCAGTTTGGCAAAATATGACGCAATAAAATGCGATATTTGGGAATACCCATCGCTTCAGCAGCAATGATGTATTCTTCATTTTTAACTTTCAAAATTTGGCTACGTACGATACGGGCCATATTGAGCCAGTACGCAATGCCCAATGCTACGAAAATAGACGTTAAACCAGGGCCAAGTACAACCATCAACAAAATTACGTAAAGTAAAAGTGGAATACCGTACAAAACATCTACGATGCCCATCATGATGCGGTCAACCTTGCCACCAAGGTAACCTGCAATACCGCCATAGGTAACACCAATAACAAGATTGATGAAAGCCGCTACAAAACCGATAGTTAAGGAAATGCGAGCGCCGTACATAACGCGCGTATAAATATCGCGGCCCAATGTATCTGTGCCAAACCAATGACTAAAGCTCGGACTTTGGTTCGCATCGATTAGGGATTGGTCCGCATAGGTATACGGCGAAATTAGGGGGCCTAAAATAGCTAGTACAATCATCACTAAGATGATAGTAGCCCCTACTACGGCCAAGCGATTTACCTTAAACCTTGCCCATTTACTAGGACGTTTTATAAAGCTTGTAATTTCTTCTTGAGGAGTTCGTTCAATAGGTAAAAAATCTTCCTTATTCATCTGTCCCCTCCTCTGTCGTAACACGTGGATCAATTAACGGATAAATCATATCCACCAAAATATTAAGAAATACTACAAGAGCACTATAGAAAATCGTAATGCCAAGGATAACCGTATAGTCGCGGTTGTAAATGGACGTTACAAAATACTGTCCAAGGCCCGGAATAGCAAAGATTGTTTCTACGATAAAGCTACCTGTCAAAAGGCTAGCAGCCAATGGTCCCAAGTACGTAATAACTGGCAAAATAGCATTGCCTAATGCATGACGAGTCAAAATAGTCCAAGAACCCAAACCTTTGGCGCGAGCTGTACGGATATATTCTTGTTGGTACACATCTAGCAAGCCACTGCGCGTTAAGCGTGCAATGAATGCCATAGGTTGTGCTGCTAACGTCAACACTGGTAGAACCATATAAGATGGACCACGCCATAAGGCCACTGGGAACCATCCCAGTTCAAAGCCCACCACATATACAAGAACGGCACCTATAATAAATGTAGGCACAGAAATACCAATGGTAGATAATACGGTAACCGCATAATCAACGATACCATTAGGGCGCATAGCACTAATAGCACCCGCTGCAATACCACCTACTACAGCCACCATTAATGATAATAAACCGAGCTGCGCAGAAATTGGGAATGCATCACTGATAATATCGTTCACACTACGACCTTCATACTTATATGATGGTCCCAAATCGCCGGTAATAACACCACCTAAATAATCACCATACTGTTTCCATACAGGATCATCAAGATGATACTTTGCTTCAATGCTTGCTTTCACCTGAGGTGGTAATTTCTTTTCAGTCGTAAAAGGTCCCCCCGGTATTGCATGCATTAATGCAAACGTTACGGTAATGATGACCCATAAGATTATGATTGTGCCACCTAGACGTCGAAATACATACCTTGTCATTGTCACTATCCTCCATAAAAAGTCTATCTGTTTTATTATACTACATTATGAAGTTAATTTCATGAATAACATCATTACATTTACAGAACGCCCTACATAACGTACAATAAAATATATAGTATTTTGGAGGTGTCTATGACAGAAGTACCTAGAGTCTTAACAATTCAAGACATGAGCTCCATCGGCCGTTGTGCCCTAACCGTTATGATTCCAATCATCAGCGCTATGCGTTGCCAAGCGGTTCCATTGGCAACAGCTGTATTGAGTAATCACTTAGAATATCCACACTACGAGTTTGTAGATTTATCGGCACATATGAGAGATTTTATGGACTGCTGGGATAAAAACGAAATCGACTTTCACGCTATTGTAAGTGGTTTCTTGGCATCACCAGAACAAATTCATCTCGTGGAAGAAGCCATCGATCGTTTCGGTAATAAGGGACAAATGATTATCGTCGATCCAGCTATGGCGGATGATGGTCGCCTCTATTCTATTTATACACCTGATATGGTAGTAGCTATGCGCCAACTTGTTTCCAAGGCTCATATTGTAAAGCCTAATTACACGGAGGCTTGTTTCTTATTAGATATTCCATTTTCTACAGATCCTATTAGCGATGATGAATTGCGTGATCGTTGCAAAAGGCTGTACCAAATGGGGCCTGACATGGTTATCATGACCAGCGTACCATCGGAAACGCATGCGGTTATCGCTGTCTATGATGGGCCAACTGATTATTTAAAAACTTATGATATTCCTCTTATCCCTGTGAAAGCTACAGGAACTGGGGATATCTTTACTGCTGTATTATCCGGTGCAGTAATGAGGGGATATTCACCTTATGATGCGGCAGAGTTAGCAATGAATTTTACTACCAAGGCGATTCAAGCCACAGTAGATACTGTAAAATCTATGAAACAAGGTGTAGCATTTGAGCTAGTCTTGCCAGAATTAACTCAACTATAAGCTATAAATAAAGGGGAACTTATGGATTTACTCTATGTTGTATTACGAACACTGCTCATATGTACTGTAGGTTTGCTCATCGCATTCCAAGGTCGACGTATGGGCCTATCGATTTTTAATCTAACGGGACGATTAAATCGACTTCAATTTATCATATGTTTTATCGTACTAATGATTTTATTCCACATCGTTCATTACATCGATGATCTATTCTTAGACTTTGTCGTATCCTTACCAGCTTATTGGTTTACACGGGTCATCATATGGATTTTATTAGCAACACTCTTCCCATTGTCCTGCATCTTATTTGGCCGTCGTATTCACGATATCGGCTTTAATGCATGGGCCGGGATTCTATGGTCGGTAATCATCATTTTCATCAACACCTATTCTGCTGTATCGCCATTCAATTACTTGCTTGAACTTTTCGTATGGCTCATAGGCTTCCTCTTTTGGGTTTTACCGGGACAACCGGAACCAAATCAATATGGGAATCCTCCATTTATGTCTGTGAATAGACCAACTTATGAGTCAATGCAACAACCTAAATCAGAAACAGAACGAGAAATTAGAAAAACCGTTCGCAAACGTCGTAAAAAGCGTTAACTCATAACATGTCCTACTTCATAAAAAAAACGTATCTCTAGAAAGAGATACGTTTTTTCTTTACTATAAACTATTCAGTTATTTCAGCCATTTAGTAATCAATGTCTAATAATTCATGAGTAACATTAACTCAATCAATGTACAACCGATATAGGCGATAATAAACTTAACCTTTTGCTTACGCATTCTATCATCGTCAGCAATTTTAAGTCGATTTGCGAGGAACCGCTTATCACGAATTTGTAATAATAAATGTTTAATTCGCTCTTGGCTTTCATTAGCCGTATCTTCATCACAATCAGATGTAAGTGTAGCCTGCTGCATGAAGATGCGACGGTGTAACTTACGCATTTGTATCTTGATGTTGTTATGCACAAATGCACTTTGCCACTGTTTACGAGAATCAAAGTACATGTACAAATATCTCGGAATATTCATAACCAAGAAGGATATAATAAAAATCCCTAAGGAAATCAAGAAATATGTGGAGAATGAGAATTCTAAAGTTTCTGTTGGCAAGTAGTGATGCAAGATAATAAAGGTAATCCACACGCCGATTGGCAATAAGAGAACTGCCGCAATATCAATAGAGCGAAGCCAGCTAGTACGGGTTGGTACATCTGGTACAGTGAATGTATCTACTGGGTCATGGAACGCATAGTAATCTAACTGTAAAACAGATTGACTAGTACGAGGGTTCCCCAATAGAACAGGACCATTACTACCGATATGTCGTTCAGGCAAAGGTATGAATTTTTTTACTTGTGTATTCGGTAATAGATCGAACTGGATAATCCCCTTTTTCTCAAAACGCATAGTAGATCCCTTCTCACCTAGTGCAATAGGATTAAAGAATATACCAAAGAGACTGAGGCACCAGTTACCTAGTAAGTGTAGGATAGAGTTTAAAATAAACCCACCTGTATCTATATTATTTGTGTCGAGACGGATTGCAAAGGATGATGAGTAATCATCAAACCATAAATCCTCTAAGGTGAATTCCACATTGATCACATTCCCCCATTTCGTAATAATGGATAGGAATATTTGATTGTTTGGCTCAAATTCAAAGGTTACCGCGTAAAAGAGCCAATGATTGCGAAGAGCAGCCCGTAACATACGATTGACTGTGTCTTCTTCTATATATAGTAAACGATGGTCGAACAAGTCTTGTTCTAATGGAGCCTTTTCTATAGTAGGCACCTTATCCACCGCTGTATCACGATCAGATAATGCTTCATCCACCAACGCTCTTATTTTGGTGAAGATCTTAGTCATAACCCCTCCAAGGGCAACAAAAAATAGCTTTTGACATACAAATTATACCATATATTGCATGATTTATCGATAAAAGACTACTACATATACTATTAAATATAGGCATACATAAAGCCCCTTTTACATAGTTGATATGTACCCCCTTTACTGGACAACCAGTAAAGGGGGTATTTTCATGAGATATAGTTATGAATTTAAAAGAAAAGCAATTGAATTATTCTACCAAGGTGAATGGCCCAAGACACCTAACGGTGTGAGGACAGATACATTTCATAGACTAATAAGAGACTGGGTTAAATTAGAACAGCTTCATGGCTCGGCCATTAATAAAAGTCGAGGGGCTAATAAGTATTGGTCTCCAGAAGAAAAATATGAGTTAGTATGCCAAGTTCTTTCTGGTCAAGGTTTAAGAGCAGTAGCTATTGTATCGGGCATTAATTCTGGACAACTGTATCAATGGGTTCATAAATATAAAACTTTGGGATACAATGGTCTTATTAATAAATCTAAAGGACGACCACCAAAGGATTGCAAAATGAAAGTAACTAAGACTATCTCACCTCGAAAACTCAAAGAGAGTGAATATGAGGAACTCATTCGCTTACGAGCTGAAATTGCTTATATTAAAGCTGAAAATGAAGTCATAAAAAAAGAGATTGCCTTGAGAGAAGAAAAGGAAGCTGCGCGTCTCAAGGCGAAAAAGCAGCGATTATTAAAACGCTCCGAAAGCAAGGATATCAATTAAAGCATCTTTTGAAAGCTATGCCAATGTCCAAATCTACTTATTATTTTGAACTTACTAAAGTAGATCTTGTAGATAAAAGAAATACAAAGCTAAAAGATGAAATTCAAAAGATTTTTACAGAACATAAAGGTCGGTATGGTGTGCGGCGTGTATACCAAGAGCTTCTTAATCGAGGTTTTGTAGTCAATCATAAACGAGTACAAAGACTTATGCATAGTATGGGACTCGCAGGAAAGCGACCGAAGGAAAAGTATCACTCTTACAAAGGGAAAGTCGGCAAAATAGCGGAAAATATCGTCAATAGAGATTTTAGTACAACTGCACCATTACAAAAATGGACTACCGATGTATCTCAGTTCAATTTTTCGTGGGGAAAATGCTATTTATCGCCTATTTTAGATATGAATACGAATGAGATTGTTGCTTATGACTTAGCATTAAGGCCTAACTTAGAACAGATTTCTCGTATGTTAGAGAAAGCCTTTAAGAAGTTTACTAATCTTTCGGGATTAATCTTCCACTCTGACCAAGGCTGGCAATACCAACATAACTATTTTAGACAAGCACTTAAAAAACATGGCATTATTCAGTCTATGTCTAGAAAAGGAAATTGTTATGATAACTCTGTGATGGAAACCTTTTTTGGTAGATTGAAAACAGAAATATATTATGGTTTTGAAACAGAATATTCATCATTTAATGCTTTTGCAGTAGCAATAGAAGAATACATTAACTATTACAACAACAAAAGGATCCAGAAAAAAACAAAATGGATGCCTCCTGTAAAATACAGGGAAGCATCCATGTGTTTAGGCTAGTAAATAATATGTGTCCAGGAAAATGGGTACATATCAAGTAAAAGGGGCTTTATTACTGTAGTTTAATATTTAGCCTATTATAAGTTAATAGCTATAATAGATAATTTAACTGATATTTATTTTTATTGAATACTTGCCATAGATAGGTAGCAATATTCGTAGAAATGACCACGAAGCGCAATTAACTCTTCATAAGTTCCATCTTCTATAATTTGACCTTTATCCATAAATAAGATACGGTCCATTTGCTCTAATCCTTCTAACTGATGGGTAATGTATAAGCATGTTTTATCCTTTACATATTCCATCAAATCACGATGTAAAGCCTTTCTTGTTACTTGATCTAAACCTTCCAATGGTTCATCCAATAAAACGATTTGTGGATTTCGCAAGAATAATCGAGCTAATGCAACCCTTTGGCGTTCACCACCACTTAAGCCATGACCACCACTACCAACAATCGTATTAAGACCAACCGGCAATCTATCCACTACAGAGCGCAAGGAAGCACGGTCGATAGCACGCTCTAAATCAGTAGCTGAAGCATCCGGCCTTGCTAGTCGAATATTATCCTCAAAGGACGCATGGAAGATATACGTATCTTGTGTAATAGTTCCTAACGCATTACGCCATGTATCTATAGAAATATCCTTTAATTCTACATCACCTACATGAATGGAACCACCATAATCATATAAACGCTCAAGCATATTAAATAATGTAGTCTTACCAGAGCCACTAGCACCAACGATAGCAACTGATTGCCCTTGCTTAATGCCTAATCTAAGATGTTCATAAATACAACGATCCTGATTATAACCAAAGGATACATCGGTAAAGGTAATGTCTCGATTAGCATTGAATGGTTTTGGTGCCTTTGGGTCTACCACAGGCATTGGCTCATTGGCGAGTGCCATGAGACGACTCGTAGCTACCTTACTTTCAGCACCATGATGAACGGCAGCAATCATAGGTTGTAACGCTTCAAACCAAGCTTGTGTACCAATGGCAGCAACCGCTACCATAACACTAGCCCAAGCGCCTGTCAAAGCATTGGCAGCCAATATAGCTACAATGACAACAGTAATTTGCACACCACCTAGGAACAGCGTATTCCCTAAGTTCATGCCACGCTCAATAACACCCTTATTAGTATCAACAATATGCATCATATGTTGAATACGATGATAGACTAAATCTTCATTGCCATAGCTAATGACATCCTCTAAGCTATCCATAGTATCACTTAATAGTGATTTATACTCCCCTTGTTGAGGTCCAATCTCAGTCAATGATTGTTTATTATGAGCATATACAACTAAAGGCAATACCAAACCTAATACTAGGGACGACAAAACTATAGGCGTAACCAAAGTGCTATCAATCGTAGAAACGCCATAGGCTACTAAAACAGTTAAAGCAATGGCTGCTACAGGAGGAATTAATGTGCGCAAATAGAAGAATTGTAATACTTCTATATCCCCCATAATACGGCCTAACATATCCCCCGCACCAAAGCGTTTAAGAATAGCTGGTGCTAATGGTTCCAAATGAGCATAGAACCATACACGCAAACCATATAATCCTTGGAATGCCATCCGATGAGATGTATAGCGCTCAAAATAGCGACATACGGCACGGCTAACGCCGAAGAATCGAACCCCTACAATGGCAAGGCTCAAATAAGTAAGGCCTGGTTGCAATGCAGCTGAAGCCAATAACCAGGCAGACACAGTTAAAAGCCCTACATTCATGAATACCGTTAAGAATGTAAAAATCAAAGCTAATACCAAGGACCACTTTGCAGGACTTAATACAGTGAATAATAAACGCCATCCTTGTAAGCCCATATTAGACGTTGACACTTCAGATGTATGTGTATCGTTTCCGCGTACATAAGCATCTTTTTTATCAATAGAAATTGAATAATCTAGCTCATCTCTATCTTGAATATCAAATGATTTCCCTGTTTGCAACTGCTCTTCAATAGTTGAAGAAAATTCTCCTAAACCAGAGGTGACAAGGTCTTTAAAATATCCATCTAACGCAATAAGCTCTTCATAAGAACCTTGTTGAATGATACGCCCCTGTTTTAAGACGTATAACGTAGAAGCCCAGTGCATCGTTTGTAGGCGATGGCCAATAATAATAACAATTTTATTCTCCATCAAACGTTGGATAGCACTACTTATGATAGATTCTGTTTTTACATCAAGATGTGCCGTTACCTCATCGAGAATTAACACTTGCCCTTTTCGTAAGAACGCACGTGCTAACGCCACCCGTTGACGTTCGCCACCACTAAGACCTAAGCCACCTTCACCAATAATCGTATCAAGACCTTCTTGTTGTCTATTGATCACATCCAGTAGCTGTACTTCTTTACATGCTTCTATAATCTCTTTATCACTTACATTCATCCCAAAGGATACTACGTCACGCAAGGTCCCTTTCATGATATGAGGATGCTGGGATACATAGGTGATTTGTTGGCGCCACCACTCAATATCGATATTACAAACATCAAGACCATCGATGGTAACAGCACCTTTAGGAGCAGTTAAAAAGCCTCCAATAATATGAGCGATTGTAGATTTCCCGGCTCCACTTTCACCAACAAGCATAATCGGAGAATTGCGTTTAGCCACTAAAGAAATATGTTGTACCCCATTTTCACTACCTTCATAGGTAAATGTTAAATCCTTAATTTCAATAGCTTGTATAGGTCCTTGAAGTTTAGATTGCCCACCTACAGGTAATGATGGCTGGCGATTCATAAACTCTTCGTATTTTAAAATGGAGGTCTTCCCTGCCATTCCCGTATGGAATGCAGCCCCCAGTTGTCTAAATGGCGTATAGAACTCTGGTGCTAATAACAAAATAAAGAAGGCGGAAAAGAATGGAATCTCCCCATCCAATAATGTTAAGCCTAGGTATACTGCAATCAATGCCGTACTAATAGTACTTACGAGTTCAAGAACCAATGCAGATAAGAACGCCACGCGCAACACACGCAAAGTAGAGTCTTTAAACTCTTCAGATAAACGACCAATGACCTTGATTTGATCCTTCGCACGGCCAAAAAGTTTTAATGTGGTGATACCTTGCAATACATCGAGGAAATGCCCAGACAAGAAACTCATACGTTCCCACTGTTCTTTATTAAGGCGATCTGCTTGCTTGCCGATTAAAATCATAAAGAATGGAATCAATGGTACTGTAACAATTAGAATGATGCCAATTATAGGCAATGTATCTACAATAGCAATGCCCATGATAAGAGGAATCATAATAGCATATAAAATTTGCGGAATATATCGAGCTACGTAAGCATCTACTTGCTCTAATCCATCTGTAAGCATATGGATTACATCGCCGTGGCGCTCCTTATGTTGAACACCTAGCTTAAACATATGTGCTAAAGCTCGTTTTCTAAAGGTTGCTTTTACTGCACTCCCCAATCGGTTGGCTACAGATTCTTGCACATAATGTGCTATTAATCTCACAATAATAGCAATCCCTAAATAGATAATGGTATACCTTTCATCTTGTAAGGTATTTTCAGAAAAAATAAAATTATTAATTAAGGTTCCAAAGAACCAAGCTTGCCCAACAATGGATAGACTTTCAACTAAACAAGTTAAGCCTAGTAATAAAAGCTGACCTTTATGTTCTAGCAACGCTTTAAAGGCGGTACGCTGTATCATAGTATCCCCTATGGTAAATATAGTTAATATAAAAAATCATATGAATTTAGAATCTAATATATACGATCAAATGAATCTAAATTTATCAATATTATATTCATCTTACCACAAAAAAGAGGCGTGCCGCTACGACACGCCTCACATTGAGACTTAAATTTTATAACTCACGAGAGTTATAAAGCTATTCTATTAATAGTGTAAGTCTTTTTCAGATACACGATGACGGAATGTCCAGTATACCCAGATTTGGTAAGCCAATACGATTGGCACAAATACGAAGGCTACACAAGTCATCAATGTCAATGTGTAAGTAGAGTTACCTGCATTTGCAATAGTTAAGCTCCAATCAGGATTCAAAGAAGAAACCATGATGCGAGGGAACAAACCAGCAAAGTAAGCAGCTGTTACAGAAATAACAGTTAAGGAGCTAAATACAAAGCCCCATTTTGTATTGCGGGTACGTGCAGCACCCCAAGAAATGAGGAAGAACACGATTGCTAATGCGAAGCACACGATTGCTAATACAGAGTTGAACAAATCTGTACATACATATGTAGCAGCAACCAATACTAAGGCACCGATTGCAGTAGGAACACCAACTACCAAAGAAGCTGCACGAGCGCGTTCGGAAACCGCACCAGCTGTTTTGATAGAAGTGAATAAGCCACCATGGTATGTGAATACCAAGATAAATGCAATACCGCAAAGTACTGTGTATGGGCTTAATAAATCAAAGAATGTGCCTACATATGTCATGCTTGCATCAATTGGAGTACCTTGAATCAAGTTACCAACTGTAACGCCCCACAATAATGCAGGAATCAAGGAACCAAAGAAAATGCAGTAGTCAAAAGTTTTACGCCATAACAAGTTAGGGCTCTTGGATCGGAATTCAAAAGATACGCCACGGATAATAAGAGCCGCAAGCATTAAGAATAACGCTAAATAGAAACCACTAAACAATGTAGCATATACATGAGGGAAGGATGCAAATAATGCACCACCTGCAGTAATCATCCATACCTCGTTGCCATCCCAAACAGGGCCCAAGGCATTGATCATTTGACGACGTTCAACGTCAGTTTTACCGATGAATGGTAATAAAATACCAGTACCATAGTCAAAACCTTCTAATAAGAAGAAGCCAGCGAATAGTACAGTAATTAAAATAAACCATACCACTTCAAGGTTATTAAAAATTAATTCCATAATCTCGCCTCCTCTTTTTCAACTACATCGTGAGATGGGTTACCATCTGGACCTTTTTTGATGTGTTCTACAGCAAGGTAGAGAGCTGCAATAGCTGCTACGATGTACACAACTGTAAAGCCGATGATAGTAGTCATAATTTCTGGAGCTGTAACGGCTTTAGATGCACCGTCTGCAGTTAATTGCAAGCCATATACAAGCCATGGTTGACGACCTGCTTCTGCTACAAACCAACCGGTGGAATGAGCAATGAATGGCAATGGCAATGTCCAGAACATAATTTTCAAGAATGTGCGATTACCAACCAATTTATCTTTTGCATTAAGGATAAGGCCTACGAATGCAACAAGTAACATAATGGAACCAGCTGCAACCATGATACGGAATGTCCAGAAGATTGCTGGAACATCTGGAATATAGTTACCAGGACCGTATTGAGCCTCGGATTTAGCTTGAAGATCTTTGATACCTTCTACTTTACCAGAAGTAAAGGAGTTTTGAGTCAAGAAGGACAAACCACCAGGGATTTCAAGGGCGCCCGTATTTTTTTGTGCTTTAGTATCAATGTTAGCTACCAAAGAGAATGGAGCTGGATCTTGTGTTTCCCACAATGCTTCCATAGCAGCCATTTTCATAGGTTGTACTTTTGTAATGTATTGACCTTGATGATGACCTGCCAAAGCGCCTAAAGTACCGAATACAAGAGCAATAACCATGCCCCATTTAGCGGAACGACGGTAGAAGTCTGTCGCATTGTTGCGCAATAAGTGCCATGCACTGATAGCCATGATAATTACGCCTGCTGTTAATAAACCATTCAACACGATATGGAAGAATTGGCCTGGTACATAGCCGTTTTGAACAATTGTTAAGAAATTGTCCATTTCTGCACGGCCATTGCGAATTACATAACCTACAGGATGTTGCATGAAGGAGTTCGCTACGAGAATCCAGAATGCAGATAGGTTTGTACCTAATGCTACCAACGTAGCTACAAGGGCATGAACAGTTTTATTTAAACGATCCCAGCCAAAGATCCATACACCCATGAATGTAGATTCCAAGAAAAATGCCATTAATGCTTCAAGGGCCAATGGAGCGCCGAAAATGTCACCCATAAAACGAGAATATTCTGCCCAGTTCATACCGAAATGGAATTCCTGAACAATACCAGTTACCACACCCATAGCAAAGTTAATTAGGAACAATTTGCCCCAGAATTTTGCCATTTTTTTGTAAACTTCTTTACCTGTAGACACATATGTCCACTCTAAGATAGCTACAGTCACTGTCATGCCTAGTGTGAACGGCACAAACAACCAGTGATAGATAGATGTTAGCGCAAATTGTAATCGAGCTAAATCTACAGCTTCAAACATGTGTTTTCCTCCTTAGAATTAAATACCTACATCACTTGATGAGCTTTTACTAAAAACCTTGTATCATTGCGCTTGTGAATATGGCAACGCTTCAGCCTCAATCAACTGTTCACGTTGAGCAAGCGTTTTAAAGTTAACCTGCTCCAACTGATTAATTAATTGGTCCTGAATCGTCCCCATAGCCTCATTGATAGCACAATGTCCCATACAAGACTTAGAGCAAGAACCTACATCATATAAACACCGTTGTAAATACGCATCCCCTTCTACCGCTCTAATTACATCGAGCAATGAAATCTCTTGAGGGTCTCGATTGAGGGCAAACCCACCATCTACACCACGAAAGGATTTCATAATCCCAGCTGCAATGAGACTACGCATAATCTTGAGCAAAAATCGTTCTGGAATCAATTCTTGCTCAGCCAATACAGAACCCGTTAGCTTCGTTCCCGAAGGTAAGAGCGCCATATGTAAGACCATGCGAAATGCATAATCCGTGGCCTGATTTAACTTCATAAGGTCTCCTTTCTCGTGCACTCGGACAAACGTATTACTAAATCTAGTATAATCGAAATAAAACAATACTGCAATGGTATTGTTTTATTTATTGAGAATTAACATATATAGATTTTAAGCCTATAAATTAGGTTATACCTGAATATTTTTATGTCCACAAAATCATTTTTTGATTTATATTATCAAAAAAGACTGCCCACGTATGAGCAGTCTTTATAGATTATTTTGTAATTTCTCGTACGAGATGTGCCATTTCAGGAATAATAAGTTTACTCATCGCCAAAGTAACGGCACCTACAGAGCCTGGAACAGAGAACATCAAGGTGTTATTGTTGACTCCCGCTTCTGCACGAGATGCCATCGCCTTAGTCCCAATATCCTCTGTATAGGACAAATATCTAAAGATTTCCCCAAAACCAGGGATATGTTTCTCATAGAGACTATTCGCTGCTTCAATTGTTACATCGCGCTTAGCAATTCCCGTACCACCTGTAGAAATGATAACATCAATAGATTCATCATTACACCATGGGATCATAGCATTTCTAATTTCATCGTAATCATCAATAACAATTTTACGATCTACCACAATATGGTCTGCTTGTTCTAAAAACTCTTGTACTTTATTACCGCCTTTATCGGTTTCAAAGGTACGAGTATCAGAAACTGTTAAAACAGCAACGCGTAAAGGTCTTGCTACAACTTCGTAAGACATAGTTCCTCCTAGAATAACGGAATAATAGATGCTAATCTCGGCCATCCATTATCGCGTAAAAAATCACGTAATGCCCATGTGTAGTGAATAAATGGTGCACAATGTAGGCGCATCCAGAACGATAGATATGGTGTATCACCTTGGAATATAGCCAATCGATTTAAGGCATATAGATTATCTCCTGGCTGTACTGTACCTGGTTGTACTGTGAAAGCCATTTTATAACCAGACTGTTTAGTTACATATTGAACGAGCATATCGTTAAACCCACCAGGATATGCTAAATATTCAATAGGCTCACCTAAAATCCCCTCTAATGAAGTCTTTCCTCCAAGCAAAGCATCTGGCAACTCAGTAGGGTCAATTTTTGTTAAGATTTTATGATGATTAGTAT